>NZ_JBFTZZ010000031.1:0-80730 GCF_056406515.1 Rhizobium sp. P1_B8
TACCTGGTCCAGCGTTACGGCGGCCGGCCAACGGTAGCCTCCGATAGGTCGGGCAGCCTCTCGCGGACGCATGAGGATCTGGCGAAAAGTCTGCTTCTTGAGAACCTCGACGGCAACGTGTCGATTTCCGAAGTCGCGCAGATGTGCAATCTGTCGCGCGGCTATTTCATTCGCGCTTTTCGTGAGACGACCGGTATGACGCCCTATCAATGGGTTCTTCGTGAGCGAATAGACCGCGCCCGCAACCTCCTGCGGAACTCAGATACTCCGCTCGCCGAAGTGGCCATCGCCTGCGGCTTCGCCGACCAAAGCCATTTCACGCGCGTCTTTGCAGGTATAGTCGGCACCACGCCTGGCAATTGGCGGCGTAACGCCTGATCCAGACGTGCCCTCTTGTAAGATTCGTCGACCCGAGGTCTTGAGGCGATTCGAACCGCCGATCACAGCCATTCCGCGATGTTTGCGTTAGATTGCCAGGGTTTATATGCGACCTGGACTTCCACGTAAGACAAACTGCCACCGGGGTGTCTATGTCGTGCGAAAAGATCGCCCTTGGTGCTGAGCCGAACAAGAGAGCCTCAAAGAGCGGGGCCCATCGTAGTCAAAATCTCTCGAGGCATTGTGTTGCTGCCTGGCGGTTTTGCTTGCTTCAACGCTTCGGCCAAGGTCACAACGCGCCCTGGGGCGACGGGACACCGACGCGAATCGCCTGTGAAAAAATCGGCGAAAGACCGTCCTTGTGCGCCCTTGCAGCGATGTGTGCGGCCGACCGAAGTTGCGACAAGGAAACCGAGGTGTCCAGCGCGCCACGGTCATAGGCGTATTCCGGCAGATATCCGTTGACGATGAGGCGCCAGTCCGTCGGCACGGCGTCGCCTGCGACACGCATCATCTTGATGATGGTCGTCGTGCAGTTGGTCGTCAGCGAATTGTAGAAGGCGGGCGTGGCCGCAAGCGCGTTTGCGTCGGAGACGTACTCGCGCAGAAGAAGCCTCGCAGCCGCCGGCGACGCCCTTAGGCGGTAGATCTGGACGTCCTCACCGCGAAAATTGGAGCGGAGGCCGATCACATCCCTTTCGTCTGCGGCGAGGATGACCAGAGGACTGTTTTTGAAGAGGTCTGCCAGCGGTGAGAACGAACCTCCTGAAAGGCGACGCACTTCGATAGACCACGCCAGATAGCGGCCGTCGTCGAAGCCGAAGCTCATGATGACATGCGCGATGGCCGGACCTGACCAGTACGACATGAACATGTCGACGCTCTTCAGCTTGTTCAGGTCGTAACTGCGCGTCGTCCATCGTTCCGTGAAGTCGGTGGTGCTGCGCCACTCGAAATCGCGGACATTGGTCAGCGTCAACAGATCACCGTCGAATTCGCCGGTGACCTGACGTGCGACGTCCGGAGCCCACACGCCATTTGCCTGCGGTTCGATCGTGCTCCACCAGACGAGAACCAGGACGAACGCGGCCGCAAACGCGAGGACCGCACGAAGGCGTCTCCTGCCAAAGAGCGCCACGACGACGGAGGCGCCAAAAAGCCCGAACAAGATGGCGCTGGCTAGCCTGCCGACCTCGGGCACCGGCAAGCGGTACCAAAGCGCGAGCGACGTCCAGGCCGATGCAAAGGCGACAAGCAACACGAGCACTGCAATGACGATCGCACGGACCGGTCGAACCATTTTGCTTTTCCAAACGAGCTTGAAGCGTCCGTCCTGATCATTGGACCCTATCGGTTTCCGGACTCGAAGCCCAGAACCTATGCGAAGCGACAGGCCGCCGGATCTTCCATTTCGGTATGCTTGAATTCCGCTGGCGTGAAGATATTCCTCCGCGAAATCATTCCTCTCCCTCGAGAGCGTCAAAGGACGAAGGGGAAGGCCCCCAACACGACGAATTCTCGCAGCTATCCGTCTTGACTCTGCGGGTCGCGTCGTGCGCAAGCGTGATCCGGAAGATGAGCGCCAGGTGATCCTTGGGGTGACGAATGAGGGGCAGTCAATGAAGGCGGAGGCGAAAGCAGTATGCCTCGAGCTCGCGACTGGCCTTGCCGTGGCAACAGATCGCCGCGCAATTGGCCAATTCGATCAGCTGAAGGGCCGAACACCCAAAACCAAGACGTCGCAAGGCTGGATGGCACCGGAACCGAACCACGCCCGTCAAATGACGGACGCGGCTCGGCGGGAGGCGCCGGGGATCAGTCTATCCGATTGCCTTCGGCGGAGAAGAGGTGGATTTTCTCGGATTTGGGCGCGAGGTGGATTTGCTGGTCGGGTTTTAAATCCAGCCGCCGGTGAAGTACGATCGTTGCCGTCTGCGTGCCGATACGCACCGAAAGATGGGTCTCCGCACCGGTCGGCTCGACAGTCAGCACGGTGGCCGGAATGCCCGTCTCCGCAATGTCGAGATCTTCCGGGCGGATGCCGTAGATGCGCGCCGCGCTTTGGCTCAATTGCGGCGGAAGCGGCAGGGAAACACCGCCTTCGATACGGAAGCCGCCGTCGCTGACGCCACCTTCGAAGAGGTTCATCGACGGCGAGCCGATGAAGGCGGCGACGAAGGTGTTATCTGGGCGGTCGTAGAGATCAAGCGGCTTGCCGATCTGCTCGATGCGGCCAGCGCGCATGACGACGATCTTGTCTGCCATGGTCATCGCCTCGATCTGGTCATGGGTGACGTAAACGATGGTCGTGCCAAGGCGCTGATGCAGCTCCTTGATCTCGCTGCGCATGGTCACCCGCAGCTTGGCGTCGAGGTTGGACAGCGGCTCGTCAAAGAGGAACACTTTCGGATGGCGTACGATGGCGCGGCCCATGGCGACGCGCTGGCGCTGGCCGCCGGAAAGCTGTTTCGGCAGGCGCTCCAGCAGGGGTTCAAGTGCGAGAATGCCGGCGGCTTCGCTCACCAGCTTATCGATTGTCGCCTTATCGCGCCCCTGCAGCTTCAAGGCAAAGCCCATATTTTCGCGCACCGTCATGTGCGGATAGAGCGCGTAGGACTGGAACACCATGGCGATATCGCGCTCCTTCGGCGCGACGTCGTTGACGACGCGGCCGTCGATGCGGATTTCACCGCCGCTGATATCCTCCAGCCCCGCCAGCATGCGCAGAAGCGTGGACTTGCCGCAGCCGGACGGCCCGACGAGCGTGACGAACTCACCGTCCTCGATATCCGCGGAAACCCCGTGGATAATGGAGGCCGCGCCGTATTGCTTCAGAACCCGGTCGATTGCTACCGATGCCATTGTCTGTCCTCCCTCACAGTTTCAATTGCCAGACGCCGGCCTCGGCGACGGCGCCGGTGAGCGTTGCCGAACGTGCGGCGGCAAAGCCCGGAATGCGTTTGGACCCCGTCCAGCGGCCGTTGTCAGCGAAGACTTCGATGGAGCCGGCATCGAGGAAGATGCGCAGGCTCGACGGTTTCGCGCCGGTGGCGACGTAGCGTGGCGGCGTCTTACCGGTGCGGGCGTCGAAGACAATCGCCAGACCATCGGCATCGAGTTTCACGCCTAGATCGACATCCGGATGATCGAAGTTGAGATCGAAGGCGGCGCCCGGCTCGGTGAGATCAAGTACGATCTCGACGGCGCCGGTGCCGAGCGGCACGGTCTTGCCGGCGGCAAGCGCGGTGTCGTCCAGCAACTGATGGCGCAGGCTTTCGACGGCTGCGACCGGCGGGGTCAGCACGGTGTCACCGTCGAGAAGCACGCTGCGCGGCAGGGTCATAGTCGTCGGGAAATCGTCCTTCTTGGAAAAATCCGACCAGTTGGCGAGCCAGGCGATGCCGACCGGCTCGTCGCCATCAACGAAGGCCTGGAAGGCATAGGCATCCGAACCGAAATCCAACTCCTGCTCGAATTCCGCCGTGAAGGTGCGGCCATCGAAACTGCCGACGGTGACGGAGGTGAGGTTGCGGCGGCCGGTGGCCGGGTCGCGGCTGGTGAGCAGACCGAAGATCAGCGCCCAGCGGGTTTCTGCGTTTTTGCCGCAAAG
Organism: Rhizobium sp. P1_B8; assembly: GCF_056406515.1. Taxonomy (NCBI): domain Bacteria; kingdom Pseudomonadati; phylum Pseudomonadota; class Alphaproteobacteria; order Hyphomicrobiales; family Rhizobiaceae; genus Rhizobium; species Rhizobium sp. P1_B8. The sequence goes on from NZ_JBFTZZ010000031.1 coordinate 3,989, forward strand.
CGGCACCATGCAGGGGCATTCCGCCGCTGTCATGCCGAAACCGTCCTCGCGATGGATGATGCCGAGGAAGGTCCAGCCATCGGCGCCTTGCGCGTCTGCGGTTTCATAGAGCAGTACGACGCCGCCCTGCCTGTCGCGGCTGCCGAGCAGCATCTTCCAGCGGCCGTCCGGGCCTTTGAAGACATAGGGGTCGCGGAAATCGGTGGTGAGGTTCAAGCCTTCCGGGCGCAGCGGCATCACGGTTTTCGACGGGCCGGCGACGATGCCGTCGCGGCTGACGGCGGAAAGCTGGATTTGCTCTTCCGGTTGCCGATCACGCACATGCTCGGTGTAGAAGACGCGGATTTCCTCGCCTTCTGGGCCGGCGCCGGGGATCGCCGAGCCGGAGAAGGCGCCGCCGCGGCCATCGTCCTTTTCCGATAGATGCGCCGCCGGGAAGAGGAACATGGGCAGATGCGTCCAGCGGACAAAATCCTTCGAGACGGCATGGCCCCAGTGCATAGTGTTCCAGCGCGGCTCATGAGGATAATGCTGGTAGAAGAGGTGGGCGTTTCCGCCGAACCGTCCAAAACCGTTCGGATCGTTCATCCAACCGAAGGGCGGGCGGAAGTGGTAGCTGTCGGGCACGTTGGGGGCGGCGGTGCGGGCATCGCTGTGCAGGACGCGGATGCCCTCCTTCATCACTGTTTCCGGCCGGAAGGCATAAGCGACGGAGAGCGCTGTGGTTGTCGCATCATAGGACAGCGTGGCATGACCGCCCTTCGCGAGCGTCACAGCGAAGAACTCAAATTCCCCCGTGCGGCGGGTCGAGGGCTCGCCGATGTCGTTGCCATCAACAGCGACGAAGAGCTTCGCCTCGCCGCCGGCATGGCGCGCCTTCAGCCAGAGATGCAGCACCGTGCCTTCGGGCAGCTCCGCTTCGATGGTTTCAGGTGCTGACGTTTCGGATTTTGCCTGCAGAGACATGATCAACCTTTCACGGCGGAGCCGACAAATGAACTGACGAACCAGCGCTGGAAAGCCAGATAGAGAATGAGGACGGGGATCATCATCAGCACCGAGGCGGCCATGGCGCGGTCCCAATAGATGCTGTCCTGTCCGAAGAAAGTGGCGATGGCCACGGCAATCGGCCGAGCATAGTCGGTCTGGGTGACCAGCGTCGGCCAGAGATACTGGTTCCAGCTTTCGATGCCCATGAGGATCGAGACCGTGGCGAGCGCCGGCAGGCTGAGCGGCATGTAGATTGACCGGTAGATGCGGAAGACCGATGCACCATCCATTTCCGCCGCTTCATAGAGTTCCTTCGGCAGCTGCGCGAAGAACTGGTAGAAGAGGAAGACATAGAGCGGGCTTGCCACCCAGGGCAGGATCTGCACCGCGAAGGTATCCGTCAGCCCCGCCCGCGACATCATGACGACGAGCGGCATGATGATGCTTTCTTGCGGGATGACATAGAGGGCGACGACCAGCGCCAAGAGCGCCGCCTTGCCGCGCAGCGAGCCCCAGGCCAGAACGAAGCCCGCCATGGAGTTGATGACCAGACCCGAGACGACTGTGGCGACGAGGATCACCAGCGAATTGAAGAGATATCGGCCATAGGCCAGCTCGCCGGAGAAATGGGCGATCTCCTTGTAGTTCGACAGCGTCGGGTCGCTGACCCAGAAGGCGCGGAAGCTGCCCATGTCGGCGAGGATGCGGAAACGGTCGTCCTTCAGGCTGGCGATCAGCAGCATGAACAGCGGCGAGATCATCACCAGCGCGATGACCAGGATGCAGAGGCTCTGCACGACGCGCAGGCTTCTCTTGCCGTTGCCCCTTGCGATTGCCAGCGGGGCGGGCTGGCTCAAAGCGATATCAGACATCGAAGCGCCTCAGGAGTTTGCGTTGCAGGAGCGCGATCAGAAGAACGATGACGAAGAGGATGACGGAAACGGCCGATGCGTAGCCGAGTTTCTGCTCCTCGAAGCCGGCGCGCACCATGTAGTGGACAACGGTTTCGGTGCTTTCCTTCGGGCCGCCCTGGGTGAGGATCGCCACCTGCGTATAGAGCTTGAAGGCCTGGATGGTAGTGATGACCAGCACGAAGACATGCGTCGGGCGAAGGCCGGGCATGGTGACGTGCCAGAAGCGGCGCAGCGCGCTTGCCCCGTCGATGCGGGCGGCATCGTATAGTTCTTCGGGAATGCCCTGCAGGCCGGCGAGATAGATGATCATCTGAAAGCCATAGGCCTGCCAGGCTGAAAGCAACACGATGGAGAACATCGCCCAGTTGGGGTCGCCGAGCCAGTCGATCGGCTGGATCGTGCCGCCGGAAAGGAAACCGACGATCTGGTTGAGCGGGCCGCTCGGATACTGGAACAGCGTGCCCCAGATGACGCAGACCACCACCATGGAGGTGATCGCCGGCAGGAAGAACAGGCCGCGCAGCAGGTTTTGCATCGGCAGCTTCTGGTGCAAGAGCAGCGCGGTCAGGAAGGCGAGGCCGCACTGCACTGGCAGCACCCAGAAGGTGAAACGCGTAACGTTCCACAGCGAGGTCCAGAACAGCGGATCGGTGAAGACGCGCTCGAAATTCAGGAGGCCGACAAAGCGCACCGGCGTCGGGCGCGGCACGAGCGGCTGGTTGGTCATCGCCGTCCAGAAGGACAAGAGGAACGGCGTGATCAGGAATATCGCCAGAAGCAGAAAGGCAGGCGCGATCATCGCCATTTCCTGCCAGAGCCGCTGCTTGTCGCGGCGTTTCGCCGGACGCCGCAAAGCGGGCGTGGAGATCTGTTGCAAAGTCATTGTTTCCTCCTCATCGATCATCCTCCCGAGATAGTCCAGGGCCGGCCGGAGAACCGGCCCCGTCAAAACCCCTTACTGCTGCTCGTCGAAGGGCGGGTAGCCGGCGTTGTCCTCGATATCCTCGTCGATCTTCTTGGCAGCGGCCGTCAGCGCTTCCTGCGCGTCACCACCGTTGAAGATCTTGTCGACGGCTTGCATGAAGGCCGAGGTGATCGTCGGATAGGCCGGGTGCGGCGGACGGGCGATCGCGGTCTTGGAAGCCTGCTCAAAGGCGATGGCGAGCGGACCGCCTTCAGCATAGAGCGGAGATTCGGCGGCGAAGCTCTTCAGGCCCGGATAGGCGGACTGGGTCTTGGCGTATTCCCGGTACGCCTTGTCCTTCAGCAGGAAGCTCAGGAACTTGCCGGCGATCTCAGGGTTTTCCGAGGTCGCGGAAATGCCCCAGATCCAGGTTCCGTTCGGGCTCACGCCCTTGTCGCCGATCTTCGGCAGCGGCATGACGACGATATTGTCCTTCATCGCTGCCGATGCCTCCGCGTAGAACCAGTGGCCGCCCATGGCGAGCGCGGCCGGCTGTCCCTCGGCGTAGAACTGGTTGGTGCCTGACGAAGTCGGTACGACCCAGCCCTTCTTCACCCAGTCCTGCATCATCGTCAGCGCCTTGACGCAGGCCTCGCCATCGAGCGTGCCGCTGGCCTTCCAAGTCTTGCGGTCGATCAGGTCGCAGCCGGCGCTTTCGAGCAGGGGGCCGTAGGCATAGGTGATCCACTCGGTCTTGATGCCGTAACCTCGGAAGGTGTCGATCGGCCACTTCACGCCTTCGAGCTTGGAAAGCTTTTCAAGATAGCCTTCGAATTCCTCGCGGGTCCAGGCATCGTCGACCGATTTCGGAATGCGGGCGCCAATGGCTTCAAGATATTTCTTGTTGCCGTAGAGCACGACCGAGGAGTCGGTGAGGCCGATCGCATAGAGGTCCTTATCGATCGGATAGGTGCCCTGGGCGATATTCGAATCCGTCATGTCATCGAGCAGGTCCTTGTCAATGAGCGGCTTGACCGGCTGCAGATAGCCGGACCAGACGTAATTGGCGAGGAACGGAGCATCGAGTTCCATGATATCGGGCAGCTGCTTGGCCATGACGGCGGCGCTGAACTTTTCGTTATAGGCATCGTGCGGCGCGTAGATCATCTCGATATCGACATCGGGATTGGCGGCCTCGAAGCGGGTGGCAACGTCGCCATAGGCCTTCACCCAGCCGGGATCGCCCTGGTGCATAACGTGGATGACGGTCTTCGCCTCGGCAAGACTCGCGGTTGCAACCAGCGCGGCGGACGCGAAGAGACCGCAAAGTAAACGATTACCCATTCTCATTGATATTCTCCTCCTGTTAGACACTATTCGATGTTCAGACGGATGCCCGTTCGACCAGATGGAACGGCAGTTTCCGCAGATGCGGCGGTTCGGGCTGCTCGGCCAGGAGGATCTCCATGGCAAGGCGGCCCATGGCGCGGTGCGGCAGGGCCATCGTCGTCAACGGCGGGTCCAGCCGCGAGGCAAGCTCGACCTGGTTGTCGAAGCTTGCCACCGCGATATCATCCGGAATGCGAAGGCCGGCGCGGGCAAGCGCCGCATAGACTTCCATCGCCACGCGGTCATTGCCGCACAGGATGGCGTCCGGCCGTTGACCGGATTTCAGAAGCGCCTCCACATGAGAGGCAACAAGGCTTGGCGCGCGGTCACTGTAGACGCTGCGGCGCACCGCCGGCAACACGCCGGCGGGGTCGATGCCCCCCTCCTCAAGCGCCGCACGAAACCCCATCTCGCGTAGCGTGCCGGCGAGAATGCCCGGCAGGTTGATGAAGGCGATGCGCCGGCGGCCGGCGACGAGGAGATAACGCACGATCTCCCGTGCGCCGCCCTCTTCGTCCGGCACCAGCGCGGTAACGCGGCCGGCAGCCTCGCGGCAGTTGATCATGACGCCGACGGCGCCCGCCAACCTGTCCGGCAGGGCGACATGCTTGTGGTACATTGCGGCATAAGCAACGGCGCGCGGCCGGAACTGCTGCACCTCGTCCAGCACCGAGCCGATAGACTGGCCGCTTCTGTGGTTGACCGCAAAGACCGCCATGCCGGCGCTACGGGCCGCCCCATCGAGGCCACGTACGATCTCGGTGGCGAAGGGCGAAGTGATGAGGCCGTCGGAGACGACGCCGACCAGCGGCAGCCAGCCCTGACGCACGCCACGCGCCGCAAGGTTGGTCACATAGCCGAGTTCTTCCGCAATGGCCTTGATCTTCTGGCGCGTATCGTCGGACATGCGGGCGGAGCCGCCGTGCAATGCGCCGGAAACCGTCTTTACCGAGACGCCCGCACGTTCCGCGATGTCAGAAAGCGATACTGCCACGATCTTCACCATCCTCCTTGGGTGATCGATTACCCAATAGTGGCAGCGGACGCGTTTTGTCAAGCGGCTTTTACGTGCACTGCTCGGTGTTCCGAACACCTATCTGTCAATCGGCGCACAAAACTGACCCCTTACCGGCGTGCAATCTTGGCTCTGACGCAGATTTGGTGCAATTGAGCCGATCAGGCGGGCTTGAAGAAGATCAAGTTTTCCGCGCCCGTACATCTGGCGCTTTACCAGCTTGAGCTTGGTGATTTGCCCCTCAGTTTGTCCGTTGGACCACGATGAGACGATCGCTGCCCGGACTGCCTGTATGTCTTTGAAGCGATCTTTTATGAAAAGGGTTGCGCGCAGGCATCGGCTCCTACAAGGACACAGATGGCGCCTCGGCCGCGCGCAACCCCCCTGCTTCGCCTTTACTTGGCCTTACTGACGCTAGCCTCAATCCTCCCCAATTGAGAGCTCACGTAGTCGCCGTGGCGAAGCTTTGCGAATTCGTCGGTGGCTTGTGCCCGTCTGCTCTTGAAAACGTACCATTGACCGTCCGGTTCGCGTTTCTGATAGATCAGGCCGCCCTTCTTGCGGTGGCTGAAGCAGGTGATTGCCGTCGCCGTTCCGGTTTTGGCGTGCCAGTCGGCGTTGAAGCAGAGTTTACCCGACTCCGTGATGAACCAGCGGCCCATGCCGAAAGACGGCGAGCCGTTTTCCCGCGACCAGGCGGTAAAGCGGCGCGCCTTTGTGGAGAAGTAGCCCGCACCGGCTTTCCACATCCAGGAATTCTGGTTGTAGAGCTGATAGATTTCCGCACTGCTCATCGGCTTTGCGGTCTCGATCCCCGCAGGCTCATTGGTTCCGGCAGCGGACGCGGCCGTGGCGATACCGCTGAGGGCCACGGCCAGGAGCATTTTTTGAAGCATGGACATGTTCAGCTTCCCTCTTGTTCAATTGATGCTTTCGCGGACGACCCGCCAGTCGGGGCGGCCATAGCCGTCCGGCCACGGATAGACTTCACGGTCGTTGAAGTAGATAACGGCGCTCAGGGCCGGGAACTGGGGATAGCGTTTCGTTATGCTCTCAGCCCAGTTTCGCACGTATGAATCGTCGCCTTCGTAGCCGAGTTCGGCAACCATGATGGGCTTGCCGTAACCAGCGACACGGGCGTATCCGGGCGCAAGGTGCGCGGCAAACGTCTGGTCCTTGCCAGTCTTGTCCCTGTCGTATTGCTGCAGGCCAAAGACCGAGAGCCCGATGAGATCGACGACATCGTTGCCGGGATAAAAGGCTTGAAGCCCCTCATTACCCTTCGGTGACCACATGTATTTGGCCGTCTTCAGGTGGACCTTGCAGACCTCCACCATCCGCCGATAGGCCTTGGCATAATCGGCGCCCTGCCAATGCGACCAGGAGAACTGGCTGTCGGTTTCGTCCATTTCCTGTCCCCAGCGAATGATGACCGGACTTTTCAGCTTGGCGGCAGTCGAGCAGACGGCGGCCATGTTCGCATCGCGCGAACCGTCCAGGATGCTGTGCAGCAGTTCCTGCGAGGTTTGGCGCCAATCGGATGACCAGGTCCAGGGCTCGACCGAGATCAGCAAGGTGCGGCCACGCGCTTGCGCATAATCGTCGGCCAGGGCGAGCGTGCGCAGATCGACGTCTTCCCAGGGCAGGAAGAGGTGTTCGATCTTCGAATCGGGCGACGCGGCTAAATCTCCGTGCGGATCATAGGCGCCGAACGTGAGCGACTCCTTCGTGACGACCGGCATTTTGGTCGGCGGCGCGATGGACGATGTCGTCATCGCAAGCGGCTGCCCTTCGGCAAAGCTGCCCAGAGCGGTCGGCAGGACCGCGACTCCCGACAGCAACAGGCCGGTTAACGACAACAGGGCTATTTTGGATGGGCTAGACATTGTGTACTTCCTCCAGGCTCGGCCGCAAATCCGGGTGAGCGGCATCCGTTCTCAGTTGGATCTCTTCCGGATCGGAAATCCATCGTGGTTTGAAGAAGATCGTGCGCAGGGCGGTCCCGCCCCGGCCTGCACCGGAGGCGGCGTAGCGCTCTTCGAACAGCTGAAGGCGGCCACTGCCCCAGGCGAGTGCCTCGGCCGCATCCTTTCCGCGCATCATCGTTGCAACCCCCGGCAGCGCGACGAGCGCAAGAAGCACGGTCGCCATCGCCGGACGGTAGAAACGCGGGGCCGCCGCAATCGTATTTTCCTTCGAATGGCGCCCAACGATGACCAGAAGCAGCACGCAGTAGATTGTCGCGTTCAGGACGGTAAAGAAGTAGCTCCCCTTGGAGGCGCCGGCATGGCCGATCGCCAGGGCGGGCAATACCGCCATCAGCGCCAGCACAGCGTAGGGCGCCAGGACACGCGCCGGCAGCAGATCGACTTCGGACCGCCCTTTCGGCGTGACGCGGAAATCGACGAAGGAGCCCGTGAGAAAATCGTGCACCGCAGCCAGCGTACCGGCGAGCGCCCAGGGCCAGCGCGCGAAGAGAAAGAGCATGCATTCCCAGCTTAGGATCTTGGCGTCGTAGGGGCGGAACGAACTGCTGGCGCGCCAGCGATAAGCCATCACCACGAGAGCGATAGAAAGCGGCGCGAAATGCGTGAGGAAATCGAGATAGGTCACCGTCACGAAGTTCTGGCCGCGCACAAGCGCGATGATCGGCATCGCAAACATGAGCAACATGAAGAACGCAAAAAGCGGATACCAGAGTTGCGAAAAGAGGAACTGGAACTTGAGCCGGGGCGGCAGCCGGCCGACGAGGCTCGGCGAGTACCGCAACAGCACCATGACCAGGCTGCGCGACCACTGGAATTCCTGCGTCACGAGATCGCTGAAGGTTCTGGGGCCGTCACCATGGGCGATGGCATCCAGCGCATGCACACCCCGCCAGCCGCCGGCATTCATCATCATTGTCGTCGAGTGGTCTTCAGCCAACTCCGGACCGAGGCCGCCGATCTGTTTCAGGGCGACGGTACGTACCGCGTAATGCGACCCTATGCACAGCGGCGCCAGGCCGCCATTGTAACCGGCTTGGAGCGAGCCATGCATGCTGGCCTCGGCATAGAGCCTTCCACGTGCCGACCAGCTTTCGGAAGCGTTCTTGTCGCAAATGCTGGGGGCCGAGACATAGCCGACGTTTGGATCGGCGAACGGACGCAGCATGTGGAAGAGATAGTCGGGCGCGGGAACATGATCCGCATCGAGTTGCGCCACGAAATCGTAGCGGCTGTAGCCGTAGTGGTCGTAAAAGAAGGCGAGGTTGCCTTCCTTGCACCGCGTGCGTCGGGGCCACGACGTCCGATGGTAATCGGATCGCCCCTTGCGGGTCGAGACGAAGACCCCGTGCCCGGAGCACCAGTCGAGAGTCTCGGGGGAAGGGTCTTCGTCGGCAAGCCAGGTGTCGTGTTCCACCTCCTGGGCAAGCATTGCCAGCAGGGTTTCACTGACGACCGAGAAGGGTTCCGCCGGCGCCTTGGTCACGACCATGGCCACTCGGCTGCCCGCCGGCAGGCGCAAGGGACCGTTCGGTCTTGCCGCCCGATAGAAGACGACGATGAAATAGGCCGGCAGAGCGGTAACCCAGGCAAGAACGAGGCTCACCGTAATTGTGCCGAAAGCATCGACGTGATGGTGCGGCTCCAGCCACCAAATCCAGAAATAGGCGAAGGCGCAGGCCCATACGGCGGCCAAGAACAAATATTCGGCCCGCCGATATCCGGTCAGAACCGGGACAAGAAACGGCTCCTGGGAGGGTTCCGGAGCATGCGTCGCTTGGTTGATCGCAAGTTCGGTCACGCGCGCACCTCCAGTCCGAAGAACGGAGCCGCCGTCCGCACGATGGTTTCGAGGTCGGAATATCGAGGCTGGAAGCAGAGTGTCTCGCGGGCCAGGCTGGCGTCGGCATAGAGGCTGGGCGGATCGCCCGGCCGGCGCGGATGGATGACGACCGGGACTTCGCAGCCGGTCGTTTCCTCGATTACGCGCAGCACTTCCCTGATGGAAAAACCCCGCCCGGTGCCGAGGTTGACAGCGAGGTTTGCTCCGCCTTTGGCGAGATGGGTAAAAGCCTGAACATGGGCGCGCGCGAGATCTGCGACGTGAATATAGTCCCTTATGCAGGTCCCGTCAGGGGTGTCGTAGTCATCGCCGAATATCTCCAGGTGCGGAATCCGGCCGGCCGCGGCCAGCAGCGCCCGCGGAATGAGATGGGTTTCCGGAACGTGCCATTCGCCAAGCTCGCCGTCCGGATCGGCTCCACAGGCATTGAAGTAACGCAGGGCAACATAACGCAGGCCGAAGGCCGCCGAATAGTCGGCGAGCATATTCTCGCCCATCAGCTTGGTCCTGCCGTAGGGATTGATCGGAGCCTTCGGCAACGTCTCATCGATCGGCAGCACGGAGGAAACGCCGTAGACGGCACAACTCGATGAGAAGATGACGTTCTGAAGCCCCGTCTGCCGGCAGGCATCGATAAGCGACAATGCACCGCAGACATTGTTGTTGTAATATTTCGCCGGGTTCTGCACGGACTCGCCCACGTAGGCCGAGGCGGCAAAGTGGATGACGGCATCGGGCGCATATTTCTCGATGGCCTCGATCAGGCATGGCGAGTCGAGGACGTCACCTTCGACGAAAGGGCCCCAGCGCACGGACGACCGGTTTCCGGTCGTAAGATTGTCGTAGACGACAGGCTCAATCCCCTCCGAGCGGAGGAGCTTGGCGGTGTGGCTGCCGATATAGCCGGCACCGCCCGTGACAAGGACCCGGGGCGCATCCATCAGACGGCCTCCAGCTCGCGTGCTGGACGGGTGAGAAGGCCATCGAAATAGTCGATCGTCTGACGCAGGCCGCTCGACAAGTCGATCTTCGGCCGCCAGTCGAGTTCCTGCATGGCAAGCGAAATATCCGGGCGACGCTGACGAGGGTCGTCAACCGGCAGAGGGCGATGGATGATTTGCGACCGGGAGCCGGTCAATCCGATCACCTGCTCGGCCAGCTCCCGGATCGTGAATTCGCCCGGATTGCCGAGATTGACGGGCCCCGTCAGCGACGACGGCGAGGCCATCATGCGGACCATGCCGCCGATGAGATCATCGACGAAACAGAACGAGCGGGTCTGCGAACCGTCGCCATATATCGTGATGTCTTGCCCCGTCAGGGCCTGAACGATGAAATTCGAGACGACGCGGCCGTCGTCCGGACGCATCCGCGGGCCGTAGGTGTTGAAGATGCGGATGATCTTGATCTCGACGCCGTGCGTGTTGTGGAAGTCGAAGAACAGCGTCTCGGCGCACCGCTTGCCCTCGTCATAGCAGGAGCGCGGCCCGAACGAATTGACGTTGCCCCAGTAGCTTTCGACTTGCGGATGGACGTTCGGGTCGCCGTAGACTTCGGAGGTGGATGCCTGGAGGATGCGTGCGCCGGTGCGCGCGGCCAGCTCCAGAAGGTTGAGGGAGCCCAGCACGCAGGTCTTCGTCGTATGGACCGGATCGGCCTGATAATGCGGGGGCGATGCCGGGCAGGCGAGGTTATAGATCTCGTCGACTTCCAGATCGAGTGGCTGGACGATATCGTGGGCGACGGCATTGAAGCGATCGACGCCCTTCAGATGGGCGATATTGCGCCGCATGCCGGTGGAAAAGTTGTCGAGGCAGATCACCTGGTGTCCGGCGGCCAAAAGCGTCTCGCACAGATGGGATCCTAGGAAACCTGCGCCGCCGGTGACAAGAACTCTCTTGGGCGCACGAGATTTTCCGGATGAATAACTTGCGTCATGAGACGAAGCTTGCGCAGAGCGCGCACGAATCTTACCAAGGTAGTTCATGACTATCCCCCGTGTTTTTTTAGATTTTGCTGTGAAATTTTCTATATTTACTTCGACATTGCGCGATACTAAGTCGTTCGATCAGGCGAATGCTTTATTATTCCGTTTTTTCTTATGGAAAAAACCGATGTTTATTTAGATACAGCCAAGGGAGGCAATTGTCGTTATCCCCACATCCTGAAAATTATCGCTCCGTACATTTCTGAGCGGAAAGGAATATGATAAGCAACTTATGGAGGTGGCTCGTCGGGCACTTCCGCTTTTTCAGACAGAGTTCTCCGGGGATTTCAGCCGCAAAAACAATTGCTTTTCTGAATTTCCATGGCTTGGGTCGGGTTATGCGCTGGAGGAATTAATGGCTACAGGGTCTGAATCCGACGATGATCCTGCCGCGGAACTGCGGCCGGCGCAGATGGAGCGGCGGCGTTGGGCACGTGAACCGGCCATGCGCAAGGAACGACCACCCCATGCCTCCCCTGCACTCGTGCCACTGCGATTCTCGACGCGGGACCTGCCACCGGCAGAACAATTCCAGGCCTGGCGGGCACATATGGCGCCGCTCGCGGATGTTCATTTGCCGGAGGGAAAATCACCGGAAGACGGGTTCCTCGCGGAGCAGATCGGCTGGCATCTCGGCAATATCCTCATCGTCCAGCAGCGCGCGCAGGCCCACAGATATATCCGCGATCAGGCCATGCTTCGATCCAGCCCCATCGACCATTGGAACGTCGGCCTAATGCGCAGCGGCCAGGCCTGGACCGAGGTCAACCGTCGTGTCACCGAGACCGGTGCCGGCGAGATATTGTTCATGTCTCTCGGCAGCCCCTATCGCGGACGGATGACAGATACCGAAGCTTTGCTCGTGTTCCTGCCGTATGAGCTGCTGGCGCGCGATGCGAGCCTTCTCCAGAGCGCCGGCAACACGGTTCTTTCGGGCAGCCACGCCGAGTTGCTCACGGGCTATCTCACGGGCCTCGAAACGAACCTCGGCAATCTGACGATAGAGGAAGTGCCCCGGATCATCCAAACCATCGGCGATATGGTCGTTGCGGCCGCCGCATCGTCCGCAAGGACTGATACCGGTCAAAACCAGACCAACATGGGACTGATGGAGCGGGCGCACCGCTACATTCACGTCAATCTCCATTCGGAAAACTTGACACCGGACATGATGTGCCGCGCATTGGGGATTTCGCGTACGCGGCTTTACCAGCTGTTTGAGGCGAGCGGAGGCGTGCTCAATTATATTCGCAAGCGGCGATTGCTGCAGGCCTATGCGGATCTCAGCAATTCGGCCGACCACAGGCCGATTTCAGAAATCGCAGAAGCCGCCGGTTTCGAGGTCGCCGCCAATTTTACGCGCGCCTTCATCCACGAATTCGGGCTGAGCCCGCGTGAAATCCGAAGGACAGTGGCAACCCAACAGCGACCAGCTCCGGCCATCGGCTCCACGCGGCGCTACGGAAAAACGATCGGGGATTGGCTGGCCCTGACGGGTTGATCCGGCATGCCGCTTGCTAAGGGCCGTTTCTCAACTGAGCCGGAAATCTCCCCCTCCCCGTCATCTCCCGCAAGCCGAGCTTCCCCACAATCCGCCGCGCCGCCTGGCGGCGTCACCCCGAGCGCTTTTTCGACCATGCCTGCCGAGACAAGCGGTTTTGCCATGACCCGCTCCGGCAGCTTTGACGACGTCGGCCTCCCATCCAGCTTCCGTTCAATCATTAGTCGCGTCGGCGCCAGCCGGTCATGCTCCTTCAGTCCGATTTCGGCAGCCGCATTCAGCCCCTGGGCAATGGCCAGCAGCCGGGTTTCGCGATCGCGATGCCCGCGCTGATCGACGGGAATGGTTTTGAGATTGACGGCCATATCGCGGGCGTCGTGGAAGACAAGGTCCTCGAGGTGGACGAGTTCGCCGCCGAGCCACAACCAGGTGCAGGCGTCAATGAAGTGGGATCGTTCGATCCAGCCCACGCCGACCGGCGAACGGGCGATGCGCCCGTCGAGACGCACCAGCGCGATCCCGGCGTCCGCAATCGGCCACAGGAGGCTGGTCAGGTGATTTTCGTAGAAACGTAACACATTGACATCATGGTAAACGCGTCCTTAATTGGAAGTGATCTCCGGTATTACTTCCGCGATCGATGACGATCGCGACGGCAGCGTTTCACTTCCGATAACTACCAATTGTCGATGGTGACGCAATCAAAGTCGCGCAATTCCCTTCGGCTGCTCTTGGCTCGAAGATTTGGCGGCGGCTTTTCAGCGTCAAAGCCTGCAATCGAGCAAGAGGCTGTGCCTAACCTCCTCCAGATCCTCGGATTTCGGGCTCTTTGCCCATGGCAAGCCCCCAGCGCGTGTTCTCGGCCTCCGATGAGCCGTCCTCCATCTCGACCTCGTTTCCGCGCCCGACGGCTTCCTATTCTGATCATAAAACACACTTGCAAAGGAACGTTTACTGACGCATGCATTATCTGTACAAACCGCTGCTATAGACGACATCGGAGTTCCATGGCGAGACCCGCAATCCCCAATCCCCATCCTGCTCCCCAGAGGCTGATTGGATACGCGCGTGTATCGACAGAAGACCAGATCAACGACGCCCAGGTGGACGAGTTGCGAGCGGCTGGTTGCTATCGCATCCATCAGGAGCACGGATCCGGGGCATCAAGGGTGAGGCCCATCCTGAGGAAGCTTCTCCGCGAACTTGTCACGGGCGACGTGCTCGTTGTCGTCCGGTTGGATCGGCTGGCGCGCTCCGTTAGCCATTTGCTTGCTGTCATCGAAGACCTAGAGAAAAGGGGCGTTCACTTCCGGTCCCTCCGTGATCCAATTGACACCTCGACGCCGCAAGGCATGTTTTCTCTGCAGGTATTGGGTGCCGTAGCCCAGCTCGAGCGTGCGCTCATCGCAGAGCGAACCAAAGCCGGCATGAAGGCGGCTAAAGCGCGGGGGCGGCTCGCCGGCAATCCAGGACTTCGCGAGCGCCGACCGGAAGCTATCCGTGCTGTCTCTGCCGCCCGCAATCGGGCTTATCTGGACGAACTGATCTCATCGGCGCAGACATGGTTGCCGACTGTTCGCAAGCTGCGGCCGCAACATAGTTGGGACAATGTGGTGCTGATCCTTAATCGCATGGGCCACAGCTGGACGGTCGAACGCTTGCGCCGGGCAGTTCACCGGATGGTACGCGAAAAGCTTGCGGAGCCAGAACTGCTCGCCCGCTCTCCTCGGCGGCCGCCCGAGGACAATCTGATGAAGTTGGTCGCCGCGATCGCGATCGCCGATCCCGACCTATCGCTTCGAGAGATTGCTGCGCAGTTGGACCAGATGCATGAGCGACCGCCGCGTGGTGGCCGGAAATGGCAGCCGTCTTCAGTGAGGGCGCTGTTGGACGAAGCGCGCCGCTTCGGACTCATACGCTTATGAGTGCTGGTCGTGACGCGGCTGAACGAGGCGCGCTTGATTGGCGACATATGGTTTGCCGCCCTTTTGGATATAGTCGATTCTAACCTTTCAAGGTGCTCTCTGGGTCTCCGCGACAGCCTTCGAGCATCACATGAGCGAGAGGATTCATTTCTATCACTCATCGCAAGGGATTATGGTGAGTTATAGAAAGGGTGCCTATAACCGCCAATTTGGCCTCGATGCCGACAATCGGCCATCAACGCCGCAAGAGCGCGGCATCGCGGAAATGATGCTCGATGTGTACGACACTTGGTCCGCCCCGCTCAACGACGAAACCTGTTTCGCTGGCACGGCATGATGATGACAGGCAATCGCCATCTTGGAGCGATCGGCGCATATCGAACGCATGAAGATGCCATGCAGATTGTGCCCGGCCGTCAGGACAATCCGACCGTCCACTATGAAGCCCCACCATCAAGGCGGGTCCCCGCGGAAATGGCGGCCTACACCAAGTAGTTCAACAAAACGGCGCCACCCGGTTAACTCCCCTTGCCCGATCTTACCCGTGCCGGCGTAGGCCATTTGTATTGCGAAAGCATCCGTCCGTTTGAAGATGGAAATGGAAGGCTTTGCCGAGCGCTCGCTGAAAAATCGCTTGCCCAAAACATCGGGCAAACCGAGCTTTGATTGCGTTTGTCCACACGATCGAGGATGGCCGGAAAGCCTATTACGATCAGCTCGAACGGCATCAGCGCATGCTCGAGATCACCGAATGACTGTGTATTTGGCGGGAACCATCCTTGATGCGCAACAGACCACCTTGACTCGGGTGGCCTTCTATATCCGCAAGGCGAAATTCAATCACCGGTTCCGCGGGCAATTCAACGACCGCCAGGAGAAGGCCATCACTCGGATGTTCCGGAAAGGCCCTGGGGGGTTTAAAGGTGGACTAAGCGCTGAGAATTACATTTCGATCAGGCGGACCTCGCGACAGCGACACGCGATCTTCATGACTTGTTGGAGAGAGATGCTCTCACGCGCACCGGCGAACGCCGGCACGCACGCTACGCACTAAATCTGCCCTGATTACGAATAAGAGACAGAACTCAACCGCCGCGTCCCTTTTGGACAAAGGACCGAAGAGGCTGAACCAGCTGCCCGACACGCGGGCTTCAAAATCATGCAAACCGGGTCAGGTTTCTCGACCGCGCTTTTGCGGCAACTTCCTCGCGATTGTGCGGCGGATGTGAGGTCTCGAGCGAATCGAGCAATTCGCGCGCGCATGCGGCGATTGAAACGATTGCGTGTTCAAATGCTGCCTCATTGCGTCTCGACGGCTTGGTCGTTCCACTCAGCTTTCGTACGAACTGTAATGCCGCATCACGTATTTCCTGATCGGTCGCCGGCGGATCGAAATTGAAAAGTGGTTTTATATTTCTGCACATGGACTGCTCCCAGTCATCTTCGCTTAACACGTGGCCTAGGGCCGGCCGGACGGCGGCTCATCTGCGCCGGGAGATTTCAAAGCACGATGCGCCTTCTCTCGGTGCAACCACTTCCCGTGCCCATCCCATCCTCGCCTCCCCCTCGATCGGACAGTCCTACCCCTCTGTCGCTCGGGCTGACAACACCTAGATAACGAAAAAGACGCCATAAGTCAGTCTGTCAGCCACCGCTCCTGGCATCGGGTGCACGCGCCATGGCGTCGAGGTCACCATTGACGCCGGTTTTGCCGCCTGCGTCGGATGGTTCCATGTCCCCTTTGCCTTGAACGTCGGACCGCTCGGCACCCACCCTTAACGTCGAAGCCCCGGAAGCTGTCACGCAAAAGGTAACAGCTGTTACCTTTTGGACCCCGGCTATCATAATCGCCTCGATCGTCAAACACGAGCGGCAGACCATTGATGCCACCGCAAACTCGCTTGTCGAGCGGCCCTGCCCCATCCCTTTCTGTCCCAAAGTTATGGTCGCTGCCATCGCTCCGTGCATTAAGTGCACAGCACGCCACGCGCCATTGGTGACATCGTTTGACCGCCCGCGTCGGATCCTTCCACGGCCCCCATGTTTAAAACGTCAGACAGCTCGGCATTTATCCGCAACGTCCGAAGTTCCCGGAAGCTGTGTCGCCTTTGGTAATTGAGCTTTCTTGAAGGAGGAGAGGGGTCCATCCTGTCGGCACGCTCCACTCCAAAGGTAACAGCTGTTACCTTTGGGTCCCAGTAGGGCTGCCTGGTTCGTCAAACCCAGGCGATAATAACATTAACGTCGATGCCGCCCAAAAATGGCGTATCGATCCGACCCTGCCCTGTCCCTCTCTGTCTCCAAGTCATTGTCGCTGCCATTGCTGCAGGCACTCACTGCGCAGGACGCCGCAGCGGCGACGTCACCAGTTGACGCCGGTTTCTGCCCGTCTGCGACTGGACCCTTCCACGTCCCTTTTGCAACCGCTCGGCACTTACTCGTAACGGCCGACGTCCCCGAAGTTATCTCGCTTTTGGTGATTGAGCCTTTTCAAGGAGGAGAAGGGTCATCCTTGTCGGCCGCCCCACCCAAAAGGTAACAGCTGTTACCTTTCGAGCCCATCGGACCAAGGTCGCCTGGCTCGTTGTCGACCGGATCCTGCCCCGGCCCTCTCCGTAGGTGGATAGGCAGATTACGTTCGACAGGGAGGAAGAACGAGGTGGCGATAGATAACCCCCCACCACGTCCATCGCTCCCCGCAGCGAGACAGCCTGCAGCACCCGGCCCGCGCAAACGCCATTGCCGGCCTTCCTGGAACCTCTTCTGCCCGGCGGGTGCCGCAGATGCCGACTGCCTCTCCGTCCTTTAGGCAGCAATGCACAATGATTCCGGACGAGTCACAAGCTGGCCGAACGGGTGGCATGGCTTCTTGAATGAACATTCGGAGACCACCTTCGTCACGGCTCGCACTCATTCTCTCCCTGATCAACGTCCATTGCTCGCGCAAGCTCAGCTGCCGGCAAAGTTGGACGAACCCCGCGTGAAGCGACTCGGTTGGGTGGCCAAAATGCCCGAACAGAGGAACCGCCCAGGATCATGGATGCTGTGCGCTCGGCCTCGCCCAATGCCCTCGATACACGCCACCCCGCTCCTTCGAATTCGTTTACGCCCTCCAACACCCATGTTCTTCTTCGAGCCGAGTGGCTCCAAGGACGCGCAAAGATTTCGCCTCCGATCGGCAACACATTCAGAACGGAGGGTGCCCCGGATAGGCAGGTTAGTTCTCAATGAACAGGAGGAACGGGACTCCCCAGCCACAGCTATCTCGCCTGTCCTTCAGGGCAGTTGTACCGCCCTCGCCGTCTTGCGGAAGCCAGATGGACTATGGCTGCACCACGGCGGGCGCAAACCGATACCTGGCGAAACGACCGCTCTTTCTGGATACACCCGCCCCATTGCCGCTCATGCGACCCAGAGGGCGAAGCCACGCCCAGAAATCGAACTATTCCTGTAGCGGCGTCAAGGTAAACCTCGTCGCCGGTTCCGCATGCCCAAGCGCGGAATAACAGCTGCTACCTTTCGCCTATCTATCCCGTGTATTCATCCCGCTTTCGGCAAGACCGTAAAGGCTTTTTGAAAGGTGAAGACTCCCATCGACCGCCCGGTCGACCATTGCACGGAAATAGCCCCCCGGCTTTGCAATCAGCTCCGGGTCACGCAAGGATTTTTCGAGCACAGTCGCCAAGATGGCGGACGCAGCATAACGGCCGACCCTCCCTACACCGTCTACCCATGCAGCCTCCGAAAGGCCGATCATGCGCCGCATCATTTCGGCCGCGCCGACAACATCGGACCAGCCGTCAAACTCCACACTGACACATTCCTGCGCCGCGCGGCACCCAACCTGCAGCAAGCCAACCGGCACCGCAGCTAAAACAGCACCCTGGATATCACCAACCGCCTTCTCCGCCTGCCGCAATCGGGATTGCGTGTCACCAACCGCCGCTTCAGGCTTATTTTCATAAGCCATTTCGACGGCGAAGCCGTCGTCAGTTTGTTTGATGTCTCGCTCGTAAGAGCGAGTCCGTTCATTACTTTCAGAAAGGTTTTTAGGGGTTGTATTAATAATAGAGGTGACGCCTATGTCACCCGCGCATGACATATTATGCTCACCGAAACGAGCTTCGGCATGTTCAAGAACCTCGGAATGCAGTGATTCGAGCTTGCTTGCTTGCTCAGCGCGGCTCACCATCGTCTCCATGATCGCCTGTGCAGCGCACCTCCAGCTATCCGCCTTCTCCGGGAATGCTTCGCAGGCATCGATGATTGCCCTGGAAAACCGCGTAACCGCTCGCCGCGCATCCTGGGTAGCCTTCAGTTCCCTTTGATAGTTGTCAACGCTCTCCTTGATCTCCGCAAGCCGCACGCGCGCCGGCGTAAAATCGAGCCCGAAGCCGCTGGCAACCATCCCGTCATTGTCGCGGTACACGAAGCGCCGGCCCGTTGGGCTGTCTCGGTAGGCAGCGATCCCAGCTTCAACGATCCTGCGCAGGCACCGCGTAACCGTGCGCTCGGAGCGCAGCGTGTATTCTGCGAGCTTGGCGTTCGAAATTGCAACGATCGGCCTGCCGGCCCCTTTCCAGTCATCGCCGCGCGAGAGGCCAAGGAGAATGTCCAGGACATGATAGGTCGTGCCGTCGATCCCAAGGATCGGCGCTGCTTTCTTCAACAGGAGGGAGATCTCCGATTTCGAGGTGTCCGGGATGTCGTTGGCCATCGCCATTCGCGCGCTTGCGAGAATGGCCGGACTGACGCGTCTGAACGATGCGATTGCCGTTGCTTCTGTCATTAGCTAGCCTGCCCGCAGCGCCTTAGCGTGCGGCTCCATCGAGATTCTTGTTGATGAAAGCCAGCAGACGGGCACAGTTTTTCGTTCCCAGCTGTTACGCAGGGGTTGATTGTGCCAGCGGTCCGTCATAGAATCAGTTTGTTAGAGCTGATGTCGACGGGACGTTTTCGTACTGTCGGCTAGGATTTTAAGGGTTCGCCGATTGCCGTCGGTGAGCCCTTTCCTATTTCTGAACCAGCCTACCGCATCGGCGTCTCCCCGTTTTGTTGCCGGTACTCGTCCACCAGTGCCGGAAGCTTTTCGATGAGCCAGGCCGACAGGCCTGGCATCTTGCTTTCCGGAATTGTAATGAGCGTTGAGGAACGCGAGGATTTCGCGGTAATCACCGCGCCGCCACCGATCTCGATCTCTTCGCCGCGATCTCCGCTGGCTGCCTTGTGTTCCAGGGCGTTCATGATCGCGGCGAAGCGCTGATCGCTTGGGGACGCAACCCATGTCCTCGTCGACGTCACCTGGTCAATGATAAGCTGGGCTGCGGCCGGAGCCCTACCGTCCTTGAAATGGGCGGCGAGCTTTTCCCACTTCGGCCGGCCAATTGAAGGCGCCGCACCGATCCTGGCGATCAGTTCGGCCGGGAACTGTTCTGCAATCCCAATCAGCATCGAAATATAGGTCAGCTTGCCATCTGCCCTGCCGAGGGCGGCAGCAATCGTCTCCCGGCGGAAGCCGCGCGACTTGAGGGTTGCAGCAAACAGCGCCTGCTCGATGAACGAGAGATTGGCGCGTTCGGTATTCTCGATCCCTTGAGCGACCACCAACTCGTCGTCGGTGAGCTCACGGATGATCGCTTTTACCGGCCGTTCAAGAATCTGACAGGCCCGCAAACGCCTATGGCCATAAGCGACCTGAAAGTAGCCTTGCTTGTCAGGGGAGGGGCGAACGAGGATGGGAAGTCTCTGGCCGCTTTCGCGGATGCCCTCAACGAAACCCTGAAATAACGGATCTCCCTCGATGTCGAGGCGATCCCTGACAAAGGAGGGAACGACATGGGCGGAGTCAATTTCGACAATTGCTTCCGAACCGCTCAGTTGTTCACGAAGGCGGTCGTTCTCCTCTTCCACGGCGACAAAGGCCCGGTCCATCGACTTGACGGCCCCAGATCCAACTTTGACCGCGGGACCTGCCGAGATCTGTTTCGCAAGCTCAGCGGAATCGACATTCCCAAAAAGGGTTTTCATCCGATTGGAGCGTTCTTTGGCATTGGTCATGACCGTCCCCATACCGATTGGATGTGGTTGAAGATCTCGAGATTGACAGCATCGACGGAGTCCAAGGCGCGTGTGAGGGTGTCACGACCGACAGAACCGCGTGCCATTTCGTAAAGGCTCTTCTTCTCCAAGCCGGCGCTGGCGATTGCCGTCGTGTCCACCACGGCTGGCGCCAGCACGTCCTCGCCAAACAGTGAGCGCAGGAGTGCGACGACATTCACCTGAGGAACATCGTTCGGATTATGCCTAGTGATGACATATCGAATGAAATCGTGTTCAAGAATACCGCCACGTTCCTCGATCACGTGCATGACATCGCTCAACATTGCCAGGAACTGGTTCATGCTGGCGACGTCGATCATCGCCGGATGAACGGTGATCAGCAGCGAGGTGGCGGCACAGAGCGCGCCCAGCGTAAGATAACCCAGCTGCGGCGGCGCATCGATCACGACGACATCATAGTCGTCCGCGACGCTGTTTATGACGGCGCCGAGCCGCCGGAAAAAGATCCCGTCGCCGCGGCCGCCGCCGCTTGCAATCGCCTGGGGCGTCTCATGCTCGTATTCCATGAGTTCCAGGTTGCCCGGTATCAGATCGATGCCGTCAAAATAGGTATTGCGGATGATGTCGCGCATCGGCCGTCGGTTGTCTTCGTCATAGCGAATGGCCGCATAAATGGTCTCGTTCTCGCTGACATCGAACTCGGGCTGATAGCCGAACATGGCCGACAAGGATGCCTGCGGGTCGAGATCGATTGCCAGCACTCGCAAACCGGCCAGCGCGAGATAATGGGTAAGATGGACGGTCGTCGTCGTTTTGGCGGATCCGCCCTTGAAGTTTGCAACCGCGATGACCTGCAGCTTCTCGCCGGGGCGCCGGCGCGGCAAGAAATCCAACGCTTCCACAGGACGTTTGGTTGCCAGGTATCGTCGGAGTTCATTGACCTGGGCGAGCGTGTAGCTCCTGCGGCCATTCTCCAGCCGCTCCGGCATTGCGCCTTCGCCGTCCAACGACATTTGGCGGAGTGTCGATTCTGCGATCCCGAGCATGCTGGCAACGTCGCGTGATGTGAACGTGCGCAACGATTTCATCGCTTCAGGCGGATACATATGTGTCCGAAGCGACTGCAACTGCGCTGACAACATCTGCGCTTGGCGTGTAATCTTCGCAGCGGAGGATTCGCTCGTTTGCTTGCGTGTCGTCATCTGATCCATTTTCACCTCGCGACGGTTTTTCACCGATGATCGCGCATTTTCCGTCGCAAAGGTTGCAGGTATCGCGTGAGTCGTCAAACCTTCTTTGGTTAACGAAAATTTAATAAACAACTTGCTGCCAACACTGTCATCCGGCGCTCCACCATATTTTTCAACGACTTGAAGGCGTGGAGCGTCGCTGAGCGGTTGTTTTCATACCCGCACTTTTGCGGGTGGCGGTACTATTTGCACGGGCCGCCCTGGTATGGACAAGGCACACCTCCCGCGGCAGCGACGAGCGACTCGCAGATTTGTGACTGGAATCAAACCGCTTCTTTGCGCAAATCACGATCCGCGCACCAGCACAATTGCGGAGCGGGATCATGAAGCTGATAGCAATCCAGGCGCCGACGTCGAGCAAGGACGCAGCGCTTCTCGGTCAAATCTACCACCTCCGGGCGCGCGTCGTCGCGGACCGGCTCGCCTGGAACGTCTCCAGATCCAATGGTCGGGAGCGCGATCAATTCGACGAAATCGAACCGACCTATATTCTTGCCTTAGCGGATAGGGGATATTGACGTGGTGATCGGTTGCGCACGGCTGCTGCCCGCCATTGGCCCTACCATGCTGGAACACGTCTTCCCGCAGCTCCTTTCGCCAGGGCGGCTCGACGCACATCCGTCATGATCGAAAGCTCGCGCTTCTACGTCGATACTGCGTGTCCTCGTGAAGCCGGGGAGGGGGGCCTTGCGCCACGTCACGTTCGATATGTTTGCAGGTATCCTACGGCCACTCGCCCAAGTAACCATCCTTCACGGAAATGAATCAGTCGCATGTGATTGATTCAAATGTGTCGTTGGACGTCGCCGTCCCGTTTGACGATGATGCCAACATGACTGTGCAGCCCTACCACCTCTATATCGAACGAGCGGATCCGGCGAAGAACATGGCGCGCTACTACGCCATAGAGATTGGGCAGACGCTGTTTGGAGAGCCCTGCCTGACGCGGCGATGGGGACGGATCGGCAGGCGTGGGCAGGAAAAGCACCATGTCTTCGAACGGGAGGAGGAAGCAGTTCGACTGTTCCTCGACCTGGCGAAACAAAAACGTGCTCGCGGCTACCGACCGAAAACAACTATCCGGTATTTGCGGGGCTGACCTCGTTCTTCTTCTTTCCTTCACAGCCGAAGCGAGGGTGCCCCGAAGCCTCCCCGAATGGATGTCTGTGTCAGCAGTTCGGCCCCGCCTGGGCGGCGGGGCCGTGGCGGGCTCTCAGTCGCGGTTGGGGCAGGACCAGATCAGCTGTAGCCATCCTCGCCTCAACTCGGAGAGCGTTGCCTAGATCGGAGCTGGGAAGCTTGGATCGTCCAGCTTGACCGAGAGATAGTCGCGGTCGCTCTCGCTGAAGCGCCCTTCACGGCCTCGATGGCTGTCGCAAGGATCGGTGACGGTCGGACGGCACCTGAAGAGGCCGCAAAGCAGCAAGGGTGGCAAGTCGCAGATTTGTTAGTCGAAGAGAACCCTCAGACCACGCCCTTCTTAAGGATGAAGTTCCCATAGGCGCGCGATTCCGCCGTCTGGATGACTGCAAACGATCGCATCGCGATGGGATAGTACGCAAACCTCTCGACCGGTTGGCTCGCTATGGAACGGCCCTCTGCTTCACTGCAAACGGCGAGGACGTCTTTGTGTACTTCCAGCAACTCGCCTGGCGCGTCGACGGCCTCCATGTGCATCAGAGGCGTCTCACTAAACGTGTCCAAGGGCATCATCTGAAGGATCCCGCGGATTGCAGTCGGTGCATCGACACCCTCCAAGATGAGAAGCTTTCCGCTCGTGGTTTGGGTCGCTACACGAAAACCGGCGAAGTTTCGATCCACGATTGCCAGTTCGTCGCCGTGACCCATGGAGGCCATGACCCACAACAGGTCGGCCGTAATGAACGGCGGCACACCCTTCAGCATGGCGTCTCCCTCCCAAGAGATTAGCAGCGACAAGAACGGTGAACGATTAGCAGAAAAAAACGATTGCGCAAACGTTTCGATGGCGCTAGCGTTATTACATAGCGGATCCTGGGAGAGCCTCTGGAGGTTGGAATTCCGCTTGGGAGGATAGTTTGAAAAACCTGTTTGTTGCGCTGCTGGCGAGAGCTGGAGTGCGCTCATGACGACTATTTCCGAGGTGGCAAAGGCGGCCGGGGTCTCAGTCTCCACGGTTTCGCACGTTCTCAATAAGACGCGCTACGTCTCGCCCGAGAAGGTCAAGCTCGTCCTCGAGTCCGTGGAGGCGATCGGATATATCCCCAATACAGTCGCTCGCTCGCTCAAATTGTCATCGACAGGTACCGTCGGCCTCGCGATTTCCGCAATTTCGAACCCTTATTTCAGTGACATCATCTGTGCGATTGAAACCGAGTGTTCCAAACGGGGCTTGATCGTGTTCCTCTGTGACACGCAAGATGACCCGGTCCGGGAGCTGGAACTGGTCCAGCATCTGCATCAACGCCGAGTCGACGGGATTATACTTGCGCCTTCGGGCGATCCTAAAAAAGCGCTGGACTATCTCATCCGGTCCGACCTTCCCTGTGTGCTTGTTGACAGGCTGTCGGACAACCGTTTCGACCAGGTCGGGACGGATAACGTCGCCGCAATACAAACGCTCGTCGATCATCTCGTGACGCTGCATCATCGACGGGTTGGGATCATTCTCGGTCAACCCGGCTTTGCGACGACCGTGGAGCGCGCAAAGGCCTTCCGCGCAGCGATGATCGAGAAGGGAATAGAGGTAGAGGACAATTTAATCAGCGACGGCAATCGCAGCACCGCCGACGCCACTGCTTCGACGCACCGTTTGCTGGAGCTGAAGGAGCCGCCGACAGCGATTCTTGCTTCGAACAATCTGGCGATGATCGGGGCTATGAGGGCTATCCGGGAGCGGAAGCTGCGTGTTCCCGCGGACATTTCTGTGCTTGGAATCGATGATTTTGAATGGGCAGATTATTTCGAACCGCGCCTGACGCTGATGGCCCAGCCTTGCGATGAGATTGGCAGGAAGGCGGCGGACTTGCTGATCGAGCGGATTGGCAACAAGCTCCGCCCCCGCGAGACCATTCGACTGTCGCCAGTTTTGCGGGTGCGTGAATCGTGTGGAGAGGCAGCATGAGCCACGTTGTTCTTTCAGCGAAAGGTGTGGTCAAGCGCTTCGGCGGCGTTCAAGCGCTTCGCGGCGTGGATTTCGAACTAAAGGTTGGCGAAATCCATGCGCTGCTTGGTGAAAATGGTGCCGGAAAGTCGACGTTGATGAACTTGTTGTCCGGTGTGAATACCCCGGACGAGGGAGAGATCTTCATCGACGGCAAACCCGCGCGATTTCATAGCCCGCGCGATGCACAAGCAGCGGGGATCGCAACGATCTTCCAGGAGCTGGACCTCGTTCCGAGCCTGACCGTGGCCGCCAATCTCTTTCTTGGGCGCGAGCTTGTCCATCGGCATGGTATGCTCGATGGCAAGGCGATGCTGCAAGAGGCGCGCAAAAGACTGGAAGCGATCGACCGATCGATCGATCCCACCCAGTTCGTCAGTGAGCTTTCGATCGGCCAGCGCCAGGTCGTCGCCATCGTCAAGGCGCTTTCCTACGCATCGAGAGCCCTCATCATGGATGAGCCGACGGCTGCCTTGACCGTTGGCGAAGTAGATCGATTGTTCGACATCATGCGTGGCCTGGCGTCCTCGGGCGTTGGCATCGTCTATATCTCGCATCGTCTTGAGGAAGTGCCGCAGATCGCTCACCGCGTAACGGTCATGCGCGACGGCAAGGTGGCTGGCGTCACCAAACCAGATGCTCCGCAGGCCGAACTGGTGCAGCTTCTCGTCGGACGTCCTTTGAACGAGCTTTATCCGCGCCGCGCCCATAGTGTTGGTGACGTGCTCCTGCGGATGCGGCAGGCTTCCTTCCGCCCACATCGCGCGTCTCCCGGGTGGCAAGCGCCAATCAAAGTCGATCTCGATGTTCGTAGCGGCGAAATCGTCGGGCTCGCGGGCGTTATGGGGGCGGGTCGAACCGAGCTCTTGAGCGCACTCTACGGAACAGGCGTGCCGGGCCAATGGCATGGGGACATTACGATTGGTGGCAGACCGACCAGGCTTAAATCGATCGCGGCTGCTCGCAGGGCAGGACTGGCATTCGTAACCGATGACCGGCGTGGAGCCGGTCTCATGTTGCGTATGTCTGTAGGTCTCAATCTGGTGATGTCGATCATCCGCTGGATATCACCAAGAGGCTTTATGTCTGCGCGACGCCAAGAGGACGCGATCAAAAGTTCTTTCGGCCAATTCGACATCCGTCCCAAGAATCCCGGGATCGCGGTCGGGGCACTTTCGGGGGGGAATCAACAGAAGGTCGTCCTCGCAAAGGAAGTGCTGGGAAAGCCGCGCTTGTTGCTTCTCGACGAGCCGACGCGTGGCGTCGACGTCGGCGCAAAGGGGGAAATTTACGCCCGCCTGCGCAAACTTGCTTCAGAGGGATTGGGCATTCTTGTCGCTTCGAGCGAGATGCCCGAGCTGATCGGCCTGTGCGATCGAATAGTGGTTTTGCGCAACGGCAGCAGCGTTGCTGAGTTTTCTGGCGGCGTCGACGAACACGAAGTCCTGGCGGCCGCCAACGGGAGGGAGGCCTGATGTCCGAACAGCAAATTACATCCAATCCAGCCATTCAGCCCGCCAAGCGGATGGATCCGCTTGCGGTGTTGGTCCGCTTCCAAAGCTTGATCGGCCTTATACTCGTTTTCGCCGGGGGCATCATTTTCTCACCGCGTCGGCACGGTGTCATCCTGTTCATTCAACCCGACAACATCGCCAACATCGTCCGTGCGGTGTCTGAGACTGGCATCATCGCAATCGGAATGACGTTCGTGATCATCACGGCCGGAATTGATCTCTCGGTTGGGGCGACACTTGGTCTTGCGAGCGTGGTAACAGCAACATTGATGGTCTCAGGCGGTTTTGGGCTGATCAYGACGGTGCTGGCAGTGCTGCTGATGGGCATTTGCTTCGGGTTGGTCCAGGGAGCGATCTCAAGCAAGTTTCGACTTGAAGCGTTTATCGTGACTCTCGCCGGTCTACAGGCAGCCCGCGGGCTTGCACTCGTTGTGTCGGACAATCAATACATCAATATCTCTTATGGTGATGGTCCTGGGCTCGCTCCGCCCATCTTTGCCATTCTGGGCGGTCGGCTATTCGGCAACGTCGTTCCCGTGGCTACGATCGTCTTCTTGATCTTTGCCTGCATCGCCACGCTGGTGCTGAACACGACCAGATTCGGCCGTTACGTCTATGCCGTCGGCGGAAATGAGCGCGCCGCCCGCATCTCAGGTGTTCCGGTCTCAGCAATCAAGATCGCCGTTTACGCCATTACCGGCTTTGCATCCGCGCTTGCTGGCATCGTCCATGCCGGGCAATTCAATTTTGGGAGTGCCAATGATGGGACCGGATATGAATTGACGGCCATCGCGGCTGTCGTCATCGGAGGAACCAGCCTGTTTGGCGGGTCAGGTTCAATGGTCGGAACAATCGCCGGTACGATCATGCTCGGCGCTTTGGCCAATATATTGCAGCTGAACAACATCACGCCAGCGATGCAGTTGCTTGCCACAGCGGCAATTATCGTTCTGGCGGCAGTCCTTCAATCCCTCGTTCGTCGCCGCGAAGGATTGGGCAGGTAGTGTGGCGGCATCACCCGGAGGGTGGATCCGGGATCAATGTGGAGGAGAAAGTAATGACACAGAATGCACTTCGACTGTCGCATGCCGGACGCATGGCGCTCCTGGCCGGGTCATGCCTTGCTATTGCCGGCGTGGCTCACGCTGCCGATCCGCTGGTGAAGGCTTGTGCCAAGGATGGCGAGTTCGTCATCGGCTTCTCGCAGGCCAACAATGCGGAGCCCTATCGCCAGCACGTCAACGATGAACTAGAGGCAGCCGCCAAGGCAGTCCCGCAGTTCACGCTGCAGATCGCTGACGGCGCGGGCAACGTCAACACCCAGACATCGCAGGTCGACAATTTCATCACCCAAAAGGTTGACCTTCTGTTGATCTCGCCTTTCGAGGCGGCTCCGCTTACGCCCGCCGTCAAGCGGGCAATGGACGCGGGTATCCCGGTCATCGAACTTGACCGCAAGACAAACGGTGAGGCTGGCAAGGACTACACAGCTTTCATCGGAGGAGATAACTACAAAATCGCGTTGGCCGCCGGCGAATATACGAGCAAGACGCTTCTGCCGGATGGCGGCGAGGCGGCCGTGCTGCAGGGGCTGCCGAGCTCGACACCAGCCGTCGAACGGCTCAACGGCTTCAAAGATGGCGTGAAGGCAAACCCCAAGATCCAGATCGTGGCGGAACAAGCGGCTGACTGGTTGCCGGATAAAGCGCAGACCGCCTTCGCGGCAATGCTGCAGGCTCATCCCGATATCAAGATGGTCTATGCCAGCAACGACATGATGGCGGCGGGTGCGCTACTTGCTGCGAAAGGTGCCGGTAAGAGCGTGAAGATCATCGGCACCGACGGCTTGCCGGGTCCAGCAGGCGGGATCGAGGCAGTCGCAAAGGGCGACTGGTCAGCGACCTTCACTTATCCGACAGGAGGCAAAGAGGCGGTCGACATGGCTAAGTCGATATTGCTGGACTGCGCATCGTCGGTGCCGGCGACAGTAACGGTCGATACCACCGCCATTACGCCCGAAAACGCGAAGCAGATGATGGGTAAGTAAAGCTCCAGACTCAACCCGGCCGGACGCGTCCGTTCAGCCGGGTTGAACCATATCCACCGGTTGGCGCGTCTGACCGAGTCGTCGCGTCATTCGACCAGTTGGTCGAAAATTTCAGCAGCAGCCGGCCTAAGTCTTCTTACGGTGCCGCGGGGCTGGTGAGGCGCCAGCCGTGACAGAATGTCAGGTCCGAGTTGGGCCAAGATCGCGAAACTGAAAAGCCAAACCCGAAAACGTCACCGAACATTGATGACCCAAAGCGATGGAATGCCGCTAGCCTGATCGTCATGTGGCAGAAGGCGTCTGGACTGGTCATCACCGACGATGTTACCGACCAAGTATTGGTTGGCGAAGTCAAAAGAGGTAAGTCTAGCAAGTCGTCGACTCGCGTCTGCGCGTCTCGGTCTCCTGCCATGTCGGCAGCTTCGCGGACTGATCGGATCATTGGCCATTCGCGGCTAGAACACTCCATGAAAGGACTTTGCAATGGCACGGCTTGTTGTCGTTTCCAATCGAGTGCCGATTCCCGATAAAGACGGCGTGGCACCGGCAGGCGGTCTTGCCGTCGCCTTGCAGGCCGCTCTCCAGGAACGAGGGGGTATCTGGATGGGGTGGTCGGGCAAGTCGAGCGGGAGCCGAGAACCGGAGAGGCTCTCGCGGCGGCAGCAGGGTAACATCACCTATGCCGTGACCGACCTGACCGATACCGACGTCGAGGAATATTATCACGGCTTTGCCAACCGAGTTCTCTGGCCGGTTTGCCACTATCGGCTCGATCTTGCAGAGTATGGCCGCAAGGAAATGGCCGGCTATTTCCGCGTCAACCGCTTCTTCGCACAGAGGCTGGCGCCGCTGATCGAGCCGGACGACGTCATCTGGGTGCATGATTATCATCTCATTCCGCTGGCGGCGGAACTGCGCCGGATAGGGCTGAAAAACCGAATCGGTTTCTTCCTGCACATCCCCTGGCCATCAGCCGACGTGCTCGTCACGATGCCGGTGCATGAGGAAATCATGCGTGGATTATCGCACTACGACCTTCTCGGCTTCCAGACCGACCATGATCTTCAGAATTTCGCCGGTTATCTCACGCGAGAGGGCATCGGTAACGACCTCGGCGACGGCTTATTTGATTCACACGGACGGACGTTCAAGGCAGCTGCCTACCCAATTGGGATCGAGACCGCGGCTTTCGCTGAACTCGCAGGCAAAGCTTCGGCAAATATCATGGTCCGCAAGGCCCGGCAGAGCGTCGAGGGACGCGACTTGATCATCGGCGTCGACAGGCTCGACTATTCGAAGGGCATTACCCAGCGTCTGGACGCTTTCGAACGTTTCATCACCAGCAATCCAGCCTATCAAAACAAGGTGACATACTTGCAGATCACGCCCAAATCGCGATCCGAAGTGCCTGAATATGAACAGATGCAGCGAATGGTGGCTGAACAGGCGGGCCGGGTAAATGGCGCGATAGGAACCGTGGATTGGGTGCCGATCCGCTACATTAATCGGTCCAGCAGCAGAAATGTGCTCGCTGGCCTCTACCGTCTTGCGACAATCGGATTCGTAACGCCGTTGCGCGATGGGATGAACCTGGTCGCGAAGGAATATGTCGCGGCGCAAGACCCCGATCGCCCGGGCGTCCTCGTTCTTTCCCGCTTTGCCGGCGCAGCCCGCGAGTTGAAAGGTGCGCTGCTGGTTAATCCCTATGATGTCGAAGGCACCGCCAATGCCCTTGCCAAGGCACTCACGATGTCAATCGAGGAACGCCGCGAACGCTGGCGGGGAATGATGGATCATCTGCTCGAACACGACGTCTCTCGCTGGTGCAATGACTTTCTGAGAGATTTGATCGTGAAGACGCCTGCCGCCAATTAGGTTTTCCACGCAAACCGGACGATCGAACCGCGCCGGATCGCCGGCGCCAAAACTCACGACTGAGAGGGTTGCGTTCTGATTTGCGGCCCCTCCCAATGCACTGCGTCTCAGCTTCACACGGAGCCCGGAGTCCCGGCGGCTGAATGTCATGCGAGAAGGCGGCCAAACCTTCTCGCTCGAGCCAGTGCTCAGATCCTGAAGATGGGCATCACGCCTTGCCCTTGCGGACGACGTCCGCAATCGTCACCTCTTTGGGAATGAGCTTCAGTTTGAAAAAGGTGTCGGCGATGCTCTGCTGCTGCGCGACGACGGTGTCATCCAGACTCTTGATCCCGTAGGACTGACGTTCGAGCACCTTGACGAGGACAGGTTCGGGGATGCCGACCGACGGTGATAGCTCCGCAGCCGCAGCCGCGGTGTCGGACTTGGTCCATTCGTCGATCTCGGAAATGGCGTCGATCAAGACATCGATCGCCTGGGCATGGCCGTCAACCAGCGAAGTCGTGCCGAGATAGAACTGGTGATTGGGAACGATGCCCTCGCCGTTTCTGAGCTCTCGCGCTTCGATCGCCACTTCCGCAGCTGCCTGGAAGGGATCCCAGATGACCCATGCATCCACCGCGCCCTTTTCGAAAGCTGCGCGGCCATCGGCTGGGGCGAGAAAGGATGGCTCCACGTCCTCGTAGGTCAAACCGGCTTCTTCGAGCGCCTTAACGAGCAGGTAGTGCACGTTAGAGCCTTTGTTAAAGGCGACCTTCTTGCCCTTCAGGTCGGCAACGGACTTGATGGGGCTATCCTTCGGGACAAGTATGGCTTCACCGCGCGGGGCGGGCGGCTCGTGTGCGATATAGACAAGCGGAGCGTTCGCCGCCTGGGCGAAGATCGGCGGCGTTTCCCCGGTCGATCCGAAATCGACAGCACCAGCGTTCAGGGCTTCGAGGAGCTGGGGGCCGCCCGGAAATTCAGTCCATTCAACGGTGTAGTCGATGGATTTGAGTTTCTTCTCCAGCAACCCTTTGCCCTTGAGAAGCACCAGAGTTCCATATTTCTGGTAACCGATGCGCACGACCTTGTCAGCCGCACCAGCCAGTCGAACCTGCATCAAAGGTGTCGCGATGGCACCTGCCACCACCGCAGTGAAAGCGCGTCTTGTGATCTTCATCATACCCTCCGGAATAGACGACGCTAAAATAAAGTATGTCTACATTTTTCCTAGAGTATACGTGCTCCCGCGTGCGCTTCTTCGGGATTCGCTTTTTTGTTCTGCCGCAGTAGCGAGCAAAAAGAACCGCGCCTGTTGCTGGCCCGATTTCGAGCGCCGATCGGAGCTTCGAGGCGTTGCTAAAACAGCGGGTGGCTGCCGTCTTTACCGATGACGGTTTCCTTGACGAGGAATATGGCCATGAGGAAGGACAACCCGGCTGTATCTGGGTCGTCGATGTCAAGTCGAATGTGTAGTGGCGCCAACCTACACCAAATTCTTGCATCGTGTTTATGAGCCCCAGACCACTGACTGCTCATGCCGCTTGATCAGGTGCTTGAGGTTATCGAAGCCCGTGCGGATGTGGCGGGCGAAGTGATCTACGGCGGGCGTGCGAGGTGCGTCCGAGCGCTTCAACAGACCGAGCGCGCGTTCCGGATGGGGGATGGGGACGGGCAGGGCTGTGATGGATTTTTCGTTACGCAATGCGAAGACGACGCTGTGCGGCATGATGGTCAGTGCATCAGCCGCCTTCATGTAGTGGACGACGCTCATGAGGGAGCCGCCCGAATAGCGAATCTTGACTTCGGTTGCGCCGAAAGACAGGAGCATGCTGCGCAGATCGGTCAGCAGCGGGCTGCCTGGCGGTGGTGCCACCCAGGGAAAATCGAGCAGGTGTGCCGGTTGAGGCCGCCGCTTCAACAGCAATGGATGGGTGACCCGGCAGGCGATGACGTTGCGGCCGGGCAGGATTTGCTGGAATTCAAGGCCGGAGCCCTCATCGAGAATATCGATTGGACAGATGGCAAGGTCGATCTGGTCGGCATTGAGCGCGGCCCGGAGGTCTGGGAAATAACCATAGGTCTGGTCGATGCGCACGTCTGGATGCAGGTTCTGGAACTCGGCGACCATCCCGGCGATCAATGCGTCCATGAAAAAAGGCGTGCCGCCGACACGCACCACGCCGCTCCTGCCGACCCGAAAGCTTTCGACGACATCGGAGGCCTTGCGTGATGCCGACAACATGGTCTGACCGTGATCGGCCAGCGCTCGTCCCAATGGGGTTGGCTGCAGCGGCCGTCGCCCCTTGACGAACAGCGGTTCGCCGATGCGGGCTTCGAGCATCGAGAGCGTGCGCGAGACGGCCGGCTGCGATAGGCCGAGCAGGGCTGCTCCCTCGGTGACCCCGCCGGTTTTAACGACTGCGGCAAGCTGGACAAGGTGGCGTTCGTCTATCTTCATAACGATATGATATATTAATCGTGAATAAAATCATTATCGGTTCGGCGCGTTTGCACTAAATTGATCTCCACCAGCCATTGCCTTGGAGGAGACGCATGACGCCGGGTCCGATGGCGCTGAATTTCAGCGAGGCCAACTCGCATGACATGTTCGCGCAACGACTTCCGCCATCAAAGGAGCACAGCCTGCCGCAGGTTCTCGCGACGGCGGTGACGCATCTTCATACCTTGATCCGCGAAGTGCGACCCACCCAGGCGGAATGGCGCCAGGTCATCGAATTCTTGACCGATGTCGGCCACGCCAGCGACGAGCGGCGCCAGGAGTGGGTGCTGCTGTCGGATCTGCTCGGCGCTTCGGCACTGGTCGAGGAGATCAACTCGCGCCGTCCGAAGACGGCCACCCCCAACACCGTGCGCGGACCTTTCTTCCGCGCCGACGTTCCGCAACTGCCGCTCGGCGGCAATATTTCGCTCGATGGAATCGGCGAGACACTGGAGGTTTCCGGCCGCGTGCAGGATCTCGATGGCGATCCTATCGCGAATACCGAAATCATCACCTGGCAGGCCAATGCTCAAGGGCTCTACGAAAACCAGCAGCCGGACCTGCAACCGGAATTCAATCTGCGCGGCAGCTTCCGCACGGATGCGGACGGACGTTTCCACTATCGGACCATAAAGCCGTGTGGCTATGGCGTGCCCGACGATGGTCCGGTGGGAAAGCTTCTGCGGGAGGCGGGCTATCCGCTGCGCCGCCCGGCGCATCTTCATTTCATCATCAAGGCGCCGGGCTTCGAGACGATCACCACGCATATCTATGACGGCAGCGATCCGCATCTGGCCGAAGACGCGATCTTCGCCGTCAAGCCGGAGCTGGTGCGAACCTTCGAGCAGCAGGGCGAGGAATGGTTGTTGAAACTGATTTTCATCATGGTCCGCGCCAGGCAGAGAGGCGACACATGAGCCGCACTTTCATCTATAGTGGCAGCCCCGCCCATATCGTCTTCGGCGAAGGCAAGAGCGCTGCCGCCGGCGAGTGGGTGGAAAAGCTCGGATGCGCCAAGGCGTTCGTCCTCTCGACGCCGCAACAGAAGGCCGACGCCGAAGCGCTGGCCGCGCGGCTGGGCTCTCTCGCCGTCGGCGTCTTTGCCGGCGCCGTCATGCACACGCCAGTCGATGTCACCGAAGAGGCGATGGAGGTGGTTCTCCGAACGCGGGCCGATTGCGTCGTTTCGCTCGGCGGCGGATCGACCACCGGGCTTGGCAAGGCAATCGCCTATCGCACGGATCTGCATCAGATCGTCATTCCGACGACCTATGCCGGATCGGAAGTCACGCCCATCCTCGGCCAGACGGAGGGCGGGCGCAAGACCACCGTGCGCCATGCGAGCATCCTGCCTGAGGTGGTGATCTACGACCCCACCCTGACGCTCGGCCTGCCGGTTGGCATGAGCGTCACCTCGGGCCTGAATGCCATGGCCCATGCGGTCGAGGCGCTCTACGCGCAGGATCGCAACCCGATATCGACACTGATGGCGGCGGAGGGGCTGCGGGCCTTCAAGACCAGTCTGCCCGACATCGTCGCTGTGCCGCGGGATGCCGATGTCCGCGCCGATGCGCTCTACGGCGCCTGGCTCTGCGGCACCGTGCTCGGTACGGTCGGTATGGCCCTGCACCACAAGATCTGCCACACGCTGGGCGGCACTTTCGATACGCCGCACGCCGACACGCATGCGATCATGCTGCCCCACACCGCCGCCTACAATGCCGCTGCCGTGCCGGAACTTCTGGCGCCTGTCGCCGATATCTTTGGCGGTTCGGTCGGCGGCGGGCTTTGGGATTTCGCCAGTCAGATCGGTTCACCGCAGGCGCTGAAGGATCTTGGCCTCAGCGAAACCGATCTCGATCGCGCAGCCGAGATCGCCACCGAAAATCCCTACTGGAATCCGAGGCCGATCGACCGGCAATCCATTCGTGCCCTGCTACAGGATGCCTGGCAGGGCAAACGACCGGCATGAGTTGACGACAGACATCACGCTCTCTGGGAGGAGAGAAAAATGGGAGGAGGAAACATGTTTACGAGACGCGATTTTCTGAAGACGACGGCCGCCACCGGGGCACTGGTGGCGACATCCGGGCTTGCCGCCCCCGCAATCGCACAGGATGCTGCGATCAAGCTCGGTTATGTCAGCCCGCAGACGGGGCCGCTTGCCGCCTTCGGCGAGGCCGACAAATTCGTCATCGACAGCTTTCTGACGACCACCAAGTCGATGGGTCTCAACTATGAGGTCGTCGTCAAGGACAGCCAGTCCAATCCGAACCGGGCGGCGGAGGTCGCCAAGGAACTGATCGTCACCGATGAGGTGAATCTGATCCTCGTCGCCTCGACGCCGGAGACCACCAATCCGGTGGCGACCACCTGCGAGGCCGAGGAAATGCCCTGTATTTCGACGGTGGCGCCCTGGCAACCCTGGTTCATCGGCCAGCAGGGCAATCCCGGCGACCCCACCTCGTGGAAACCATTCAACTATGCCTATCACTTCTTCTGGGGTCTCGAGGACGTCATCTCCGTCTTCACCAATATGTGGGCGCAGATCGAGACCAATAAGAAGGTCGGCGGCTTGTTCCCCAATGATGGCGATGGCAATGCCTGGGGCGATAAGGTCGTCGGCTTCCCGCCGGTGCTGGAGAAGATGGGCTATGGCCTGATCGACCCCGGCCGCTACCAGAATATGACCGACGATTTTTCGGCGCAGATCAACGCCTTCAAATCGGGCAAGTGCGAGATCATCACCGGCGTGGTGATCCCGCCTGACTTCACCACCTTCTGGAACCAGGCCAAGCAGCAGGGTTTCGCCCCGAAAATCGCCTCGATCGGCAAGGCGCTACTCTTCCCGCAGACCGTGGAGGCGCTTGGCAATGCCGGGCATAATCTCTCGTCGGAAGTCTGGTGGACGCCGAGCCATCCGTTCAAGTCGTCCTTGACGGGGGAAAGTGCGGCACAGGTGGCAGCCGCCTTCACCAAGGCGACTAACAGGCCCTGGACACAGCCGATCGGTTTTGCCCATGCGCTGTTCGAGCTGGCGGTGGATGCGATGAAGCGGGCCGGAGACCCCAAGGATGGGGATGCCGTCGCGCAGGCGATTGCGGCGACCAAGCTCGATACGCTGGTCGGGCCGATCGCCTGGGACGGCAAGGGCCTGCCGCCGTTTGCCGCCAAGAACATTGCCAAGACGCCGCTCGTCGGCGGCCAGTGGCGGCTCAAAGACGGCGGCGGCTACGATCTCGTCATCACCGACAATAAGACGGCGCCGAACATTCCGGTCGACGGAAAGATGGAAGCTATCGCCTGATTTTGGGCGCGGGGCCTGCTAGAGGCCCCGCCTGTTCTGGGAGGAATGGGTTTGGCAATTCTCGAACTCGATGGTGTCTCAAAGAAATTCGGAGCGTTGACCGTGGCCGAGCAGATTTCCTTTGCCGTCGGCGAAGGCGAGGCGCTGGGGATTATCGGGCCGAACGGCGCCGGCAAGTCGACGCTCTTCAATCTGATCACCGGCAATATCGCCGCCGATAGCGGCAGCATCCGCTTTCTCGGCAGCGATGTGACGCGCACGCCGCCGATGGCGCGCTGCCTGTCGGGAATGGGCCGCACCTTCCAGATCCCGCAGCCGTTCGAGAAGCTGACGGTCTTTGAAAACCTCCTGGTCGCCGGCGCTTTCGGCTCGCGGCGGCGCGAGGCCGAGGTGTCGGACCGCTGCGCCGAAATCCTGGTGGATACAGGGCTGATCGACAAGGCGAATGTGCTGGCCGGAGGCCTGTCGCTGCTACAGCGCAAGCGGCTGGAACTGGCGCGCGCGCTGGCGACGGAACCGAAGCTGCTGCTGCTCGATGAGATCGCCGGCGGACTGACCGAGGGCGAATGCCGGTCGTTGGTTGCCACGATCCGCGCCATTCATGCGCGCGGCGTTGCGGTCATCTGGATCGAGCATGTGCTGCACGCGCTGAATTCCGTCGTCGAGCGGCTGCTGGTGCTGCACTTCGGCAGGGTCATCGGCATCGGCAAGCCGCAGGACATCATGGCCTCGCGCGATGTGCGCGAAATCTATCTGGGGATCGAGATCTGATGGCGCTGCTCGAAACCAGAGGCTTGACTGCCTCCTACGGTGATTTCCAGGCGCTGTTCGGTGTCGATATTACGGTCGGCGCCGGCGAAACCATCGCCATCATCGGCGCCAACGGCGCCGGCAAGACGACGCTGATGCGCTCGATCTCGGGCGTGCTCGCCAATGCGGCTTCGTCGATCCTTTACCGCGACGAGCCGATTGGCGCGCTGCCGGCGCCTGACATTCTGGCGCGCGGCATTGCCATGGTGCCGGAAGGGCGAAAGCTCTTTCCATCGCTGAGTGTCGAGGAGAACCTGCTGATCGGCAATTATGGCCGCAAGGTCGATGGGCCGTGGACGCTCGAAAGCGTCTTTTCGCTGTTCCCGGTCCTCAAGGAGCGGCGCGGCAATCCGGCCACAGCACTTTCCGGCGGGCAGCAGCAGATGGTGGCGATCGGCCGCGGGCTGATGTCCAATCCGGCGGTGCTGCTCTGCGACGAGATCAGCCTCGGTCTGGCGCCTGTCGTGGTCCGCGATATCTACGCCGCCTTTCCACGAATCCGCGAGACCGGCGCTTCGATCGTCATCGTCGAGCAGGACATCGCCCAGGCGCTGAAGGTGGCCGACCGCGTCTACTGCATGATGGAAGGGCGGGTGACGCTCTTCGGCCGCGCCGCCGATCTTAGCCGCAACGACATCCACAAGGCCTATTTCGGGACGGATCACCATGAACTGGCTTGATACCATTCTCCAGGGCGTGCTGCTCGGCGGGCTCTATGCGCTGTTTGCAGCAGGGCTCAGTCTCGTCTTCGGCATTATGCGGCTGGTCAACCTCGCCCATGGCGACCTGATCGTGCTTGCCGCCTTCCTGATCCTGGTGCTGGTGACGACACTCGGGCTCGACCCGTTTGTTGCCGCCCTGATAGCGATGCCGCTGATGTTCGCCATCGGTTGGGGCCTGCAATATTTCCTGCTCAACCGCACGCTCGGCAAGGATATCCTGCCGCCGCTGCTCGTCACCTTCGGCCTGTCGATCGTCATCCAGAACGGCTTGCTCGAAGGTTTTTCCGCCGATAGCCGCCGCGTCTTTGCCGGCAGCCTCGAAAGCGCCTCCGTGAATTTGGGGCCCGTCACCGCCGGCATCATGCCGCTGATGACATTCTTTTCGGCGGTCGCCGTCATCGTCTGTCTCAACCAGCTGATCTATCGCACGTCCGTCGGCCGCGCCTTCCGGGCAACCTCGGACGATCCGGTGACAGCAGGGCTGATGGGCATCCGGCCGCAACGTATCTTCGCCATGGCGACGGGACTTGCCATGGTCGTGGTGACGATCGCGGCTCTCTACCTCGGGACGCGAGCAAATTTCGATCCGACATCAGGACCGGCGCGGCTGATCTATGCCTTCGAGGCGGTGATCATCGGTGGGCTTGGCTCGCTCTGGGGCACGCTCGCCGGCGGCATCATTCTCGGCGTTGCCCAGACGCTGGGCGCTGCTATCAATCCGGAATGGCAGATCCTTGCCGGCCATCTGGCATTCCTCGCCGTTCTCCTGTTCAAGCCGCGCGGCCTTTTCCCGCGCGCGGTGGATTGAGGTGCATCGATGACCATGGCCATTCCCTCCTTCACCGTCGAGACGCGCACCAGGGCATCGACATTGTCCGCCGCGGCGATCATTGCCCTTTTGCTGCTTGCCTTCGCCGCACCCTTCATCGTCTCGCGCGGCGTCATCCAGGACTTGTTCTTCATCCTCACCATGCTGGTCTTGGCGCAGAACTGGAACCTGCTTGCCGGTTATGCCGGGCTGATCTCGGTCGGCCAGCAGGTCTTCGTCGGCTTCGGCGCCTATTCGATGTTCGGCTGCGTCATCCTGTTCGGCATCGATCCGGTCGTTGCAATCCTGATTGCCGGGCTGTTCTCGGTCGCCCTTGCCATTCCCACAGCCTTCTTCACCTTTCGGCTTTACGGCCCCTATTTCGCCATAGGCACCTGGGTGGTGGCAGAGGTCGTGCGGTTGCTGCTGGCCCAGTGGAAAGCGCTCGGCGGCGGCACGGGCACCTCGTTGCCGCGGGATGCGGCCCGCGACATGATGGGTGTCGGCGTAATGCGCGATGTCTTCGGCATGAAGGCCTCGCAGGCAGGCGATGCACTGACCTACTGGCTGGCGCTGATCCTCGTCGTCGCGACCATCGGCTTCATCTATGGGCTGCTGCGCAGCAAGCAGGGCCTTGGTCTCGCCGCCGTGCGCGACAACGAGCAGGCGGCCCGCGCCGTCGGCGTCGATGCGCGGCGGATGAAGACGCTGGTCTATCTCGCCACCGCCTTCATGACAGGCATTGCCGGGGCGCTGATCTATGTGCAGAAGGCGCGGATTTCGCCGGATGCGGCCTTCTCGGTCACCGACTGGACCGCCTATGTCATCTTCATCGTCGTGATCGGCGGCATCGGCACGATCGAGGGACCGATCCTCGGCGTCATGATCTTTTTTCTGCTGCAGAACCTCCTGGCCGATTACGGCTCCTGGTACCTGCTGATGCTGGGTCTTCTCGGCATCGCCATCATGCTGTTTGCGCCGCGCGGCCTTTGGGGACTGTTCTCAGAACGCACCGGCATCCAGCTTTTCCCGGTTCGCCGCGTCCTGAAGGGCGGGCCGCTCAATCTCACGCATAGGGGAGGGCCTCATGGCTGACATTACCACCGACGTACTCATCATCGGCACCGGCCCAGCAGGCTCCGCCAGCGCTGCCCTGCTCTCGTCCTACGGGGTCGAGAACCTGGTGATCAACCGCTACCGCTGGCTCGCCAGCACACCGCGCGCCCACATCACCAACCAGCGCACCATGGAGGTGCTGCGCGATCTCGGCCGCGACGTGGAGGATGAGGCCTATATGTTCGCGGCCGAGCAGGACCTGATGGGTGAGAACGTCTTCTGCACCTCGCTCACCGGCGAGGAGATCGGCCGGATGAAAAGCTGGGGCAAACATCCGCTGTCGCGCGCCGAGCACCAGCTGTCCTCGCCGACCCTTATGAATGACCTGCCGCAGACCTTCATGGAGCCGCTCCTCTACAAGACGGCCTGTTCGCGCGGCAGCCAATCGCGCATGTCGACGGAATATCTAAGCCATGTACAGGATGAAGACGGGGTTACGACGACCTGTCTCGACCGGCTGACCGGCAAGGAGTTCACCGTCCGCTCGAAATATCTGGTTGGCGCCGATGGCGGCAATTCCAGGGTTGCGGAACATGCGGGCCTGACATTCGAAGGCAAGATGGGCGTTGCCGGTTCGATGAACATTCTGTTTGAGGCCGATCTGTCGCGACTGGTCGCCCATCGACCCTCGGTGCTTTACTGGGTGCTGCAGCCGGGCGCCGATGTCGGCGGCATCGGCATGGGTCTGGTGCGCATGGTCAGGCCGTGGAACGAGTGGCTGATCGTCTGGGGTTACGACATCAATCAGCCGGCCCCTTCGGTGGATGAAGCGCATGCGAAGAAGGTCGTGCGCGACCTGGTCGGCGATCCCGATCTCGAGATGACGATCAAGTCGGTCTCGACCTGGACCGTCAACAACATGTACGCGACGTCAATGTCGAACGGCCGCGTCTTCTGCATGGGCGACGCCACCCATCGCCATCCGCCGTCAAACGGGCTCGGCTCGAACACCTCGATCCAGGATGCATTCAACCTGGCATGGAAGCTGGCTTTCGTCCTCAAGGGCGCCGCTGACCAGAAACTTCTCGATAGCTATCAGGACGAGCGAGCGCCTGTCGCCAAGCAGATCGTCACCCGCGCCAACAAGTCGATCGAAGAATTCGGGCCGATCTTCAAGGCGCTCGGCCTGCTTGATTCGATCGATCCGGTTAAGATGCAGCAGAACATGGATGCTCGCTGCAACAACACGGTTGCTGCTGAAGAACAGCGCGCCGCCATCCGCAAGGCGATCGCCGACAAAGTCTATGAGTTCGATTGCCACGGCGTCGAGATGAACCAGCGCTATCGATCCCGGGCGATCGTAACGGATGGGCAGGCGGAGCCGGCGTTCGCCAGAGACCCGGAGCTGCACTGCCAGCAGACGAGTTGGCCGGGTGCAAGGCTTCCACATGCCTGGGTTTATTCCGCGACAGGTGAAAAGCTGTCGACGCTCGACCTTGCCGGACACGGCAAGTTCACGGTGCTCACCGGCATCGGCGGGCAGGGCTGGATCGAGGCCGCCCGAACCCTGGGGAAGGAACGGGGCATCGATATAGCCGCACACCTGATCGGTCCGCGT
Source organism: Rhizobium sp. P1_B8 (assembly GCF_056406515.1). Taxonomy (NCBI): domain Bacteria; kingdom Pseudomonadati; phylum Pseudomonadota; class Alphaproteobacteria; order Hyphomicrobiales; family Rhizobiaceae; genus Rhizobium; species Rhizobium sp. P1_B8. The sequence continues at coordinate 45,136 of NZ_JBFTZZ010000031.1, forward strand.
CAGCCCTGGCAGGACTTTACCGGCGACTGGGCGAATATGCGCGAAATCCGCGACAGCGGCGTCCTGCTCGTGCGTCCCGACCATCATATCGCCTGGCGAAGCGAGGCGATCGTCGACGATCCGTCAGCCGAACTGCGGCGCGTGCTGACCACCGTTTTAGGGAAATGAGGCCATGATTGACGCACATGAAAAGGGTTTCTTCACAGAGGAGAACTCAGTTGAGGTGGTGACGAGCCGGAACGCCACCGCCACAGACCAGCGCCTGAAGCGTGTGATGGATGTCGTAACACGTAAGCTGCACGAGGCGGTAAAGGAGCTTGAGCCGACGCAGGAGGAATGGATGGAGGCAATCCTTTTTCTCACCCGCACAGGGCACACATGCAACGAATGGCGACAGGAATTTATCCTGCTGTCGGACGTGCTCGGCGTGTCGATGCTGGTCGACGCCATCAATAACCGCAAGCCCTCAGGGGCTTCCGAAAGCACTGTTCTTGGCCCGTTTCACGTTGCCGACGCGCCGGAACTGCCGATGGGCGCCAACATCTGCCTCGATCAGAAGGGCGAGGACATGGTCATCGGCGGCCACATCCTCGGCACTGATGGCAGGCCGATTGCCAACGCTGTGATCGACGTCTGGCAGGCCAACGACGAAGGCTTCTACGACGTGCAGCAGAAGGGGATCCAACCAGACTTCAACCTCCGCGGCGTCTTTCGCACCGGCGCGGACGGCCGTTACTGGTTTCGCGCGGTCAAGCCTAAGTATTACCCGATCCCGGACGATGGACCGGTTGGCAAGCTGCTCGGTGCGCTCGGTCGCCACCCCTACAGGCCTGCTCACCTGCACTACATCATCAAGGCCCACGGCTTCGAGACGCTCACGACACACATCTTTGATCCGGACGACCCGTATATCCATTCTGACGCCGTCTTCGGTGTGAAGGAGAGCTTGCTTGCCAAGTTCCAGCAGGTTGAGGATCCGGTACGCGCCAACGAGCTCGGTTTCCTGGGTGAGTTCTGGCAGGTAGAGCACGATTTCGTGCTGGCTCGGCCGGAGGAGTAGGATCTTTTGGCGCAAGTCGGCCCCGTCCAAACCGGCGACCAGTTCCACTCGCGGTGAGGTCCGGACGGGCATCTTCGGCCAACCGCCCATGTCCGTAGCGTTGGTCGCGCGCGGGGTGGGAGGTGCTCCTCGAAAGGTCGCCCCCTCGTTTCCCTCACGAGATAGGTTGCTGGTAAGAACGCGGATGCTGGGAGCTACCTGCTCTGAAGTGGCGCCGGAAGCAACTCAGGTGGAAAGGCCTGGTAGGAAACCGGTCGCAAAAACCGATAGATTGCCAGCGTGCCGACTGAAGTCGACCGACCGTCGGACGTTGCCGGGTACGGCCCGCCGTGCACCATCGCCGGAGAAACCTCGACGCCGGTGCCGAACCCGTTCACGAGGAGACGACCGGCCAGGAGCTCCAACTGGGGAAGCATTTCCGCAGCATTCGACAGGTCGTCTTGGTGGACGTGCAGGGCAATCGTCAATTGACCTTCCAAAGCGTTCACGACCTGGCGCAGATCTGCTTCATCCCGGCAACGCACGATCAATCCTGCTGCGCCGAATATCTCCTCCTGAAGCTCGGGCTCTGACAGGAAGGAGGCCGAGGTCGTTTCAAAGAGGGCTGCCACTGCCTGTTGCGGCGTTCCCTGCTTTCCCGTCGCCAACTGCGATACGGAAGACGACGCCGACAGTCTGGCGACACCCTTCCGATAGGCCTCGCATATCCCCCCGGTCAGCATCGTTTGAGCCGGCGATTCCTGAAGAGCTGCGGAGGCAGCGTTTATGAACGCGTCGAGGCCGGGGCCATCGATTGCGATGATGAGGCCTGGATTGGTGCAGAACTGACCGGCTCCCAAGGTCAAGGAGGACGCGAACGATTTCCCGATCGCTTCCGCGTTGTTCTGCAGGGCGTTCGGGAAAAGGATGACGGGATTGATGCTGCTCATTTCGGCGTAGACCGGAATTGGCTGCTTCCGCTCCGACGCAATCTTCATCAGTGCGGTTCCGCCGCGCCGGGAGCCCGTAAAGCCCACTGCACGTATCCGATGATCGGCGACCAGCATCTGTCCAACCTCAAAACCAGCGTCGAACAGTAAGGCGAAAGTTCCTGCCGGCAGGCCGCTTGCTGCGACCGCCTGCTGGACGGCGCTGCCGACAAGCGCCGACGTTCCTGGATGAGCGGAATGAGCCTTCACGACAACGGGACAGCCGGCGGCAAGGGCGGAGGCCGTATCGCCTCCTGCGACTGAGAAAGCAAGAGGGAAATTCGAAGCGCCGAACACCGCCACAGGACCGAGAGCCACGTTGCGAAGACGAAGATCAGGCTTGGGTGCAGGCTTCCGGTCGGGATCGGCCGGATCGAACCGGAGTTCTTGGAATGCACCTTCGCGTACCTCTTTCGCAAACAGGCGCAGCTGGCCGACGGTTCTCGTTCGTTCGCCTTCGAGACGCCCGCGCGGCAGGCCGGTTTCGTCCATTGCCCTCAGGATCAGATCGTCACCGAGTTCGAGAATGTTCTCTGCAATCGCCTCCAGGAAAAGCGCGCGCTTCTCCAGCGGTGTCTCCCGATAAATGGGAAAAGCATCCCAGGCAACAGCCGTGGCTTGCTCCACCTGATCTTTCGTCGCTCCCGCAAAGCTCGGCTCCAGAGGCGAGCCGCTGGCGGGATTGGTGGCGGAAAAGCTGGCTGCGCCGCCCCGCAGAACCGCGCCGCCGATGAGAAGATCGCCGGAGACTTTCATGATACATCCTTTCGAAAACCTATTCTGGACCACTTCAGGTCCGCGTTAAAAGATCGCTTGCGGACCTTTCAACGATGATGGCTGGATGTAGATAGTCTCAGAGCGCCGCAAAACCAAGTCACGGGGTCAAAAAGTAATACTTTTTTCAGCCTCCGATATTGTCCTTCAAGATCGCTCAGCGATCGAGAGTTTCACCGCCTCGTCGAAAACCCACCGGCGCCAAAGATCGGCGAGGAAGAACTGAACGCCCTGCTTCAGGAAAGAGTGGCCACGCGTTTCGAACGCGGTGCGGCCAAGCCTGCCGACTTTACTGCAGCGATTGTCGTTCGACAGTCCAGCCGAAGGTAATCTCGCGGAGCCCATCCGACGTGGACTATCCGTGTAAAAGCGCGATAAGGGATATCGGCATCTCGACCGCGAAAAAATCCATTGCCGCTCTGATAATCATCGCCCACACGGTTATTAGGAAAATTAACGCTGCAATCCTAATTTCTACTGGTTGCATTATTTGCTTCCCCCAGCATGTGCGTCCCCCCCGAGACAATACCTTATTATTCCTCGCGCAAATTCGCTGTGCGCGAGGGATGATGTGCGACTGTAGAGAGAGTGGGCGCGTGCAGCGTCGAATTTTTGGCTCTCTCAAACCTGATGCCGCTTTGACCGATCAAGTCGCCGGACATAGCCTGTTGCTGCGTTCGAGATAATGCCCATCCAGGAAGGAGCGGTAAGCGTCCGCGATACCCTCCTTCAGACCGATCTTAGGAGACCAGCCGAGCGTGCGAAGCTTGTCGACGCTCAAGAGTTTACGTGGCGTGCCATCTGGCTTGGTCAGGTCGCGTGTGATCTTGCCTTCGAAACCAACGACCTTGGAGACGAGATATCCCAAATCCAGGATGGTAATGTCTTCGCCCGAACCTACGTTCACATGACTTTCGGCGGAATAGGTCTTCATGAGATGGAGGCAGGCGTCGGCGCAATCGTCAACATGCAGGAATTCGCGCCGCGGCGTGCCAGTCCCCCAGATGCATATCTCTTGCTGCTGGTTGATCTTGGCCTCATGCGCCTTGCGTATGAGCGCCGGCATGACATGGCTTGACCCGAGGTCAAAATTATCCCCTGGACCATAAAGATTGGTAGGCATGGCCGAGATGAAATCTCTACCGTGCTGTTTGCGATAAGCTTCGCAGAGCTTCAATCCGGCAATTTTAGCGATCGCATACCATTCATTCGTGGGCTCAAGCGATCCAGTCAGAAGTGAGTCCTCAACGATCGGCTGATCGGCGAATTTCGGATAGATGCAGGACGAGCCCAGAAACATCAGTTTTTCGACGTGAGCTCTATGGGCTGCGTGGATGACGTTCGCTTGGAGAATCAAGTTGTCGTAAAGGAAGTCGGCCGGATAAGTAGCGTTCGCCAGAATACCGCCGACCCTCGCAGCAGCCAGGAAGACAGCGTCGGGACGGTTCTTGTTCATCCAGGCCTCCACCTGGTCCTGCCGTCTGAGATCGACCTCGGCGCGGGTGGCCGTCAAAATCTCGCAGCCCTCGGAAGCGAGACGCCGCACGATCGCTGAGCCTACCATGCCGCGGTGGCCCGCGACATAGACCCTTTTTCCGGCAAGGCTATAGATCACTTCAGGCATAGGCAAAACCTTTGGTTACGCCTACCGACGGCACGTTTCGTGCCATGACCTTCAGATCCTCGCGAACCATCTCCGTAACCAGCTGATCAAGACTGGTCTCATGTTTCCAGCCAAGCTTCGTGTGCGCCTTCGTCGGATCGCCAATCAGAAGATCAACTTCGGTCGGACGGAAGTAAGCTGGATCGATCTCCACAACACACTGACCGGATGTCTTATCGTATCCCTTTTCCTCAACACCGTTCCCACGCCACTCAATCGGCATGCCCACCTTGGCAAAGGCCTTGTCAACAAAGGAACGAACCGAGTGTGTTTCGCCGGTCGCAAGGACATAGTCCTCCGGTTCGTCCTGTTGCAGCATCAGCCACATGCCACGGACATATTCTCGTGCATGTCCCCAGTCGCGCTTGGCATCCAAATTGCCGAGATAGAGCCTTTCCTGCAGCCCAAGATGGATCGCAGCCGCCGCCCGGGTGATTTTACGCGTCACGAAGGTTTCGCCGCGGATCGGGCTTTCATGATTGAACAAAATGCCGTTCGAGGCGTGCATGCCATATGCCTCGCGATAATTGACCACTATCCAATAGGCATAGAGCTTGGCCACTGCGTAGGGTGATCGAGGGTAGAACGGCGTCGTTTCGCTCTGCGGGACTTCCTGGACCTTGCCGTAGAGCTCTGAGGTGGACGCTTGATAGAAGCGGGTCTTCCTGGTCAGCCCTAGGAGGCGAATTGCTTCAAGTAGCCGAAGGGTGCCGGTTCCATCTGCGTTGGCAGTATATTCCGGCGTCTCGAAAGAGACTTGAACGTGGCTCTGTGCGGCGAGATTATAGACCTCGTCCGGCTGCGTTTCCTGAACAACACGGATGAGATTCGTCGAATCAGTCATGTCCCCGAAATGCAAAATAAAGCGAGGATTCTCGACATGGGGATCCTCGTATAGATGCTCGATGCGACTGGTGTTGAAGGATGATGAGCGTCGCTTGAGGCCGTGAACAATATAGCCCTTCTCCAGGAGTAATTCGGCCAAATACGCACCGTCCTGACCTGTTATACCCGTAATCAGCGCGACTTTTCGGTTCTTTGTCATTCCCGTATCCATGATTGCCCTCCAACTCGAATACCAATGCAGAAGCGGATGATGCTGTATATTTCGTAAAATATCACACCAATGAGAGTTTAGCTCTTTATATTTTAAGTATTCGCTCCCCTTAAGCTGTAGTATTTCATCAGTGATTTCGAAAACAGTTCCGAATCACTGAAATTATACAGCGCGTGCCTTGCGGGATTTACATTGTTGATCGCGACAACGATTTCAGAATTTCTCGAGATTTTCATTTGCTGCAGGCTGAACTCGACCGCGCGGCGGCTCGTCTTTCCCCATCTAACGACCGCCAGTGTTCTTTCCGCCAGGGCAGTCAAATGCACGGTATCTGCCGAGGCGAGCACCGGCGCGCTGTCGAAGATGACAATCTGGCCAGCCGCGCCCGCCATCTCGATGATTTCCGCCAGGCCGTTCGAACGGATGCGCCGCTGGAGACTAAATCTTCCAGATGGAATGAAGTCGATACCGCATGGATGGCGGTAGATGATGTCGCGGAGATCGGCCTGACCATTCAGGAATTCGTTCAGTCCGTACTTTAATCCCGACCTGAAAAACGAATCGAGTCTTCCCCGCCGAAGGTCGCCATCGACCAGCAGCACCGGAATTGCGGCGGCAGCAAGTTCGATAGCCAGCGATCTCGCGACCAGCGACTTGCCTTCCCCGCTGTGGGCCGAGGTAACGACGATACTGCTCGGCGACTTGCCGCCATTGGACTGCTTGAGTGAAAGCACCACGGTACGGATTGCTTCGTCAAACATCGGGACCGGCATATGTTCGAACATCGTTTTCGAATTTTCCCACCGCGCCAGACGCGGGATAAGTCCAGCCGGTATCGTGCGCGCCATTGCAGTTATTTGGTCGAAACTCCGGACCGTCCGGTCCGACATCTCGATCACGAAAGCAGCCGTTACGGCACCCGAGATTGCAGCCAGGAGGGCGCCTACCAGATAGAAAAGCCGTCCACGTCCCTGTGGTGCGAGCGGCACTGTAGCCGGTGATAAAACTTCCAATTCTGCCCCCGGCAGCATGGCCTTCGCGGCGAGGTCACGGCGCTGGTTCTCAAGCTTGTCGAGTGCCGTTTGTTCCTTTTCGGCGATTTTCTGCAGTCGCAACAACTCCGTCTGCACCAGCGCATCGCGTATGCGTTTTTCTTGAGCAACAACCAACCGGGATTGTACTCCTTCAGCTTCATGATCAAGTGCGGTGAGCTTCGCGCGCATTGTCTGGAGATATTGCTTGGTCGCAAGGTCGAGATCGGCACGGGATTTTTCGATCTCGCCACGTAAATCCACCACGGCCTCGGCATTGCCGTCATATGTCTCAAGAAGACGGGCGAGATCCTGCTCCTGTCCGCGAAGATCGCGTTGCTTTATGGCAATGCTATCGGGGACGACGATATTCTGTGCGACGACCGAAGCTTTATCCGCTGCTTCCAGCGCCGATATCACCCCCTCTACCTCAACGCGGCTTTCTTCGATTTTCCCTTCCCGGCCAGTGAGCTCTAGAAATGACTTGATCCGTTCCTCCTGAGCGTCCTCTTGCGAGACGACGTCCATCGATTCTTGGTAGTTGCGGGCAGCGTCGCGAGAAATGTCCGCGCGAGCCTGCTGTTCGGTAATGCGCTGTCGGATCCATTCTCCCGCTGCCTCCAGGCGGGCATCGACACTGCCCTTCCGTTCATCGAGGTAAATGCTGATGATCCGGTTCGGAACCGCGGCTGCCAGTAGAGGATCAGTCGAATTGAAGCTGATCTGGACAACGTCACTCTTATCTTCATGCCACACGCCGAGCGCCCTAAAATATTCCGGGATGATGGCGTTGATGTTGTTCCGATCAGGCGGGGTAGTTTTTTTTGTGTCGAACAGGCCGCGCAACGTGGCCCGGACCCTTTCAATGAACGAGATCTCCCGCAGCGCTGGATTGAATTCCTCCCGCACTTCAAGATGCAGTTCGCGGACAACTCGCTCTGCGATGCTTCTGGATAGAAGCCGTTCAGTCTCCGATTTCGCGTCAAGCAGATCACTGTGGCTGGCATCTTCAGCATCAAGTGATGTTGCAAGGGGCTGGTGGACAATTAACCGGGCCCAACCCTGGTAGGTGGGCTCCAACCCAAAGATCATAATCGCCGCGGGCGCCATGAACAGAACGGTTATCGCGATGATCATGATCATTCTTCGCCGTACGAGACGGAAGACGGATCCCAGATCCAAGTTGTCCGCCTTGGTCTCCACCTGAAAGCGAGGATCGTAACGCATCGGCGAGATCGGAAGGTTGCGGTCCGGCGGAACAGTGGAAATCGTCATCTTGCGCCAACCATTGCTTGAGGTTTCGCGGAAACGGTTTCGTAAAGTTTCTCGAGCGACCGCATATAGGCCCTCATGCTGAAATGGTTGAGATAATGTGTGCGCCCCTGGACCGAGAGGCGGATGCAGATTTCTGGATCGGACACCAGCTTCGCCAGGGCCGCAGCCAGGGCATCCTGGTCTCCGACCGGGACGAAGATGCCGGTTTCGCCGTCGGTAATGACTTCGTCATGCGCCCCGACACGCGTGGTGACGACGGCGAGACCGTGGGACAGCCCTTCGAGCACGGCCATTGCCAGACCTTCGGCGTGCGAAGGCAGGACCAGTATATCTGCACGCGCACACAGGGCTCGCGCCTCACCGGCGTCAAGCCAGCCGGGCATTTCTACCAGATTTGCAAGCGCCATGGCGTCAGCCTGACGGCGATAATCCTCAACAGGTCCGTCGCCTGCAAGTACAGCCCGCCACTGGAGTTCTTTCATGACCGGGTGGCTCAGCGCCAACAGAAGCTCTCTGACCCCCTTGCGTTCACTCAACCGGCCAAGGAATACGATCAACGGTATCTGACCGACGCGAATATCGTGCGACCCAGGGTCGGGGACGCAATTATGGGCAACGACCGTGCGGCGCTCGTCAACGCCCAACAGTGTCGTCAGCGTCATGCGATCGCGCTGGCCGAGCGCCACAACGCAATCGGCATTTTGAAACATCCGACGTATGAGCCGTTGTTGGCGCGGCGAGCGTTGCGCAAAGTCGCCGGCATAGTCGTAATCGTGCAGGTGCAATATGTGGCAACACCCGAACAAACGGGCAGCCTCGGTCAGGATCAGTTTTCGGGAGGTACTGCCGCGGCCGGCGATATGGATATGGTGAATGCGAGCGGGAGCAACAATCCGGTCCTTTGCCATCGTCAGGATGGCGGCGAGCAGGCGTGCGGGTGATGCCACCTTGGACCATCGAGCCCCTCTGGTATCGGTGACTAAATGTTGCGTTCCGGTCTCTTTCGCGGTCTCTGTTATATAGCCGATCAGCCTCCCAATTCCGCCGCCGTTCTCGCAGCCGCCCGGAACATAGTGGCGGACGCTAGCCGCGTTCCGTGCTGCCATTCGACTTCTGTCCGTGAGGGCCTCCATCAGCATGACCCGACCACCTCCCGATAAACGGCCGCGGCTTGGGCGCCGACCCGTTCAGGCGAATTCGGTCCTTGTGCCCATTCGAGCGCATTGGCACCGAAATTGTTTCTAAGCTCGCCGTTGTCTGCCAATGTCCTGATTGCTGCCGCGAGCTCTTTGGCATCTCCGGGAGAGACCACCATTCCCAGCCCGTTGGGCTGAACGGTGCCTCGCAACTCGCCGACATCCGTAACGATGACCGGTTTGCCAAATGCGGCCGCAAGGTTGAGCACACCGCTTTGGGATGCTTCCGTATAGGGAAGCACGACGATGTCGGTGTCCAGGAAAAGCTGGGCGACCTCTGCATCCTCGATGAAACGATTGCGAATGTCGTAGCGGCCGGCATCCCCCATGAGCGGCTGGAAGATAAGCGGATTGTCGCCACGTCCTGCGACCGTGATGCGCAGGTTGGGAAGTACGTCCTTGAGTATCGCCTCGGCCCGGACCAGATGTTCCAGGCCTTTGTAGGCAAAAATCCGTCCGAAGAGCAGGACGCGTATCGTTCCATCCGCTTCGCGCGGCGCCATCTTCTGTCGCCGGGCGAGCTCTGCATAGCGATGGATCGAGGGATGCGACAGAACATGGACACAGTCCGGCGATTTTGAATATCGATCGACGGCCAGCCGCTTCAGTCCCTCACCGTGGACAACAAGATGTCCGGATTGCTTCACCATCAATTCGGGGGCCCAGCCGGGCAGCGTACGCGTATCGGAGTCGCCGGGATGGATTTCCACGTCATGAACGGTCGTCACCAGCGGGATTGGGCGCCAGAACGGCGCGGCGAGGTTCAGCCAAAGTGTCGAATTGCTCAGGAGATGGATGAGGTTCGGCCGCTCCCGCCGGATCAGATGCGTAAGCTGGTACAGAAACCAGGGATTGGAGACAGAACGGTGTCTCGGCCAGTCCAGAAGGTGCAGATCGACTGCTGGATCGATGGAAGAGGCGAGATGTGCGTAACGCCGCCGCGGCACGGCAAGCACAACGTCTAGGTGTTGGGCAACGCCGCTGGCAAACGCGATGGTATAATCTTCCAGTTCGGAAACCAATAGCAGCGCCTTCATTCCGCTGCCTCCGACAAGCCGGCGTCCAGACCGAGCCGTGACAGGCCGTGTGCCGAGCGCAAACTATCGCGTGTCCGCCTGAGCAGGTTCGGTTCGCCGGCAAAGAAGAGGCCTTCGACCGCAAGCTTGAACCGGGTGCGTGCATCGGCTCCCTGCAGCTTTGCCGACGCGACGCGATAGGGATAGTGATCCGTCAGTTGTAGTCTTGCCGGCAGCTTATGGGCTGAGAGAAACAGGTTCGTTGCTTCAACGGTTTGCTGCCAGTGCGTCATCCGCTTCCTTAGTGTGGTCGCATCCTCGATCGAGCGATACCAGTTGTTATTGTGGATGCGGTAGAACCCAAGCGGATCCGACATGGCAATGACGTCCCCCAGAAACGGATAGATCCCCACGAGCCAGGCATCGGCTGATATGCGGAATTGTTCGGGAATGCTGCCTGCTGCATTCCATGCGCTACGTCGTACCGCGATGGCTGACGTCATCGGAAAAGGCCACCAACCAGCCGATCTCGTGAGCAGCGGCGACAAAGCGCCCGAACACAGGCTTCGAGGGATCGGTTTGGAAGTCGGCGTGCCATCGACAAGGGTTGGCTGCAGTCGGTGATAGACGAGCGATGCTTGAGGGTTTGCGCGGAACGCTGCAGCCGTTGCCGACAGCTTGCTCGGCGCCCACCAGTCGTCGGCATCCAGAAAACAGAGGATCTCGCCCCTGCTTGATCCCACAGCGGTATTGATCGCAGCGGCCTGTCCTGCGTTCTCTTGAAAGATCACCTTCACTTGGCTGTCATACGCTTCCAGAACAGACCGCGACTGGTCGCTAGAGCCGTCATCGACGACGATTATCTCGACGTTGTGCGCGTCCTGGTTCAACACGCTGTCTATCGCCCGCCCGACGAAGCGAGCGTAGTTGTAATTATTGATGAGGACACTGAGGGCTGGCTGCTCCATGACGCGTTCTCAGGCGGATTGCGGCGTTGCACCGCTGTACAGCAGCGCAAAGTTGCTTAAGACGTCGTGCTTGGCGCGGCCATCGAGGTTTGGAGCCTCAGGGATGGTGATATCCAAAGTCCCTTGTCGGCCGGACAGCATCTCGCGCAGAGCCGATGAGATTGCCACGCCGAGTAGGGCGCCCGTCGTGTTGCATAGAGAACTAGGATCATGACGCAGAAACATAGAAATCCTAAACCTTCCAGGCTTCGACTGCAGAGAGAGCCTCTGTCAGAATTGTTGCCTCACGCCAGCGGAAACGCGGCTTACCCACCACGCTTCACAAGACGATCGCTGCCACGGTACCGGTGAACCGACATGCGCAACATCTGCTCTTAAGGGCAATCCGGTGACATGAAGACCCGTCTTTTGGCTAAACACCGGCTGAAGTCTTACGCACACCATAGTCTTTAGGTGGAGCGAAGGTGCATTAGGCGTAGCCCGCCCTTCACTAGGACAGGTTGACTGCGGATGTGGCTGAATGGTTGCTTGGGAGCAGTGCAGCACGAAGGCCGACACCTGTTTTTTGACTGCCGCGATCAACAGTCGCTTGTCTTTCAAGTCAGTCGGGACGAATAATGAGAGTAGATAGCCTCGGAACTGCCAGCGGACCAACCATTAGTTGGCGGAGCGTAGAATGCTGGGGCGCCGGCATATCCCTTTTCTTTCAGGCGGGCGCGTTGCTGCCGCTTATCCTGGCAGATGCGGACGGAACGCTCAGCGATTCTGCCAGATCTATACTGCGTCTTCCTTGCTTTCCTGTGTATGTATTTACAATCGTGATCCTGTTACGCAATTTTCCGCAATTTCTAACCGCGCTCAGGCGAAATCTCATTGTTCCCGCGATCCTTGTCCTGCCATTTTTATCCACCCTATGGTCAATAGATCCTCCAACGACCTTGAGGCGCGCAATCGGCCTTTTGTTTTGCCTGCTTCTTTCCTATGTCCTGGCGATACGTTTCACACCAAGGCAGTTGCTGTTCCTGATATTTGTGACCCTTGGAGCCTGTATCGTCCTCAGTGTGGTTATCTCCGTGGTGTCACCAAGTCTCGCCACCATGCCGGATGGTACTATGCGGGGCATCTTCATCCACAAGAACGTCCTGGGCTGGTACGCGTCTCTGATGATCTTGGTGGCAACGGCCGTGCTGATCGACGGGACGCTCGGCCTGCGGCGAACCGCGTTCATCTTGTTGGCCGCGGGTGTGATCTGCCTTGTAAGCTCCGGATCGATGACTGCGACCATTGCAACGTCGGTGGCGTATTGCCTGATCGGCTTTTATTCCCTCCTGCAAAGAAGCAGTAGCATTGGCCGCGTCGTCATCGTTCTGTTTTTCGTTCAACTGTCTCTTGGCATTCTGATTTCGCTTCACGAATTCCTGGTTCCGGCCCTTGAGGCGCTCGGTAAGGACGCGACTTTGACGGGTCGGGTGCCACTGTGGGAACTGGTTGATGTCGAAATATCCCACCGTTGGATGTTTGGGTATGGTTACCAGGCTTTCTGGACAACTGAGAACCCCGAAGCGACGCACATGTGGTTCAAGCTCGGATGGCCGGCGCCCCACGCGCATAATGGATACCGCGATATCTTGTTGAGCTTTGGAATAACGGGAATGATTCCGTTTGTTCTGATGCTTCCCCAGGCAATCCGCCGGGGCGCGGTCCTTCACTGTCACGATACGCAGTACGGGTGGCTCTGGCTCAACGTCCTAACAATCATGATTCTGGTGATGAATCTGACCGAGAGTATTTTTTTCGTTCAGAATGATGCCATCTTCATCCTGTTTATCGCAGCCATCATCATGTTTTCGCTGTACGCGCCCGTCGTTTCGCTCAACCGTTCGCCATCTTGGCAGACGCCTTCGCGTGGCGTTGAGAGCGGGTTGCAGATATCATGAGGCGGCGTTTTGGAGTGATCCTGAGCATTTTGCCTGTCATGGTCTATCCGCAGTTCGGCAATCCGGCTCCGGTCGGGACAGAGATAGATGCGCCCGAGCGCTTGCAGATGCTCGTCAGGGAGGCCACTTGCGCGGAAGCTTCCGCGACTTTGTCGCCCGAGTTGAATGGGACTTCTTTAAGCGACGTATTGACCGGCAGCACCGGGCCGCGGACGATATTTTACGTTTCTCCCGATGGCAAAGACACCTGGAGCGGCCTCCTTCAGACAGCAAATCTGCAGGGCGGGGACGGCCCTTTCGCCAGCATCGAAAGAGCTCGTGATGCTGCCCGTGACAAGGGCGGTGCCAACACAATCGCGCTGGGTAAAGGCGATTACTACCTTACTCAACCGATCGTCTTTGACGCCCGCGATAAGGGCTTGATCCTCACGGCAAGGTGCAATGAAGCGCCGATTTTGCATGGAGGGCTGCGCGTGGGCAACTGGGCGCGGCAGGCTGATGGTCACTGGACGGCGCCGCTGAAATTGCCGCCGGGTGAAGGGGTCGGTGATCTTTTCGTCAATGGGATGCGCCAAACTCGGGCTCGATTCCCCGACGCTCCCGCTGATGGTGATCCCCGCAAGGGATGGTTGTTTGCCGCGAAATGCAATCCTGCCATCGACATCAGGGAAGGGAACACGCGTTTTTGTTTCCATGCCGGCGATCTTCCGGCAGTGGATGATACAAGTGGACTGGTCGTGGACATCGTTGGAGGGTATCAACCCGGAAGCCAGTGGGGCAATGATACGCTCCCAGTTGTATCCATCGATGCCGCCCGCCGGACTGTCAATACGAAAGGCACCGGCTATTTCTTTACCGCAGAAGGCAGCCGCTATTTCCTAACCGGAGCCAGGGACTTGCTCGATGCTCCCGGAGAATGGTGGTACGACCTTGCCGCGGGCGAGCTTCATTTCATCCCTGTCGATCAGTCGTTACCCGATTCCGTGGTCGTTGCTGGCATTCTGCCAACATTGTTCAAATTGGATGAGGCCAGTGGGATGGTTGTATCAGGGCTCGAGTTTAGAGACGGAGCTCCTGAAGGCAGCGGCAAGTTCTATACGGAAACCAGAGGATTTGGCGCCATACGGATCGAACATGCCGATGGCGTCAAAATTGTCGGCAACAGCATCGACAATGTCGGCGTCGGGGTCCATGTGACGGAAAGCAAGGATGCGGTGATTGCCGGCAATGTGATTGCGGATGTGGCTGGCAACGGGATTTACGTCGGCACAAATTATGGCACGTTCGTCAAGTCGAACGGCGCCAGGATCCTCTCAAACCATATCCATGACATCGGGAAGGTTTACATTGAAACCGCCGGGATATGGTTCCAAGCGGCTGACAATGTCAGGATCGCCGACAACCTTATCGAAAACACGGCGCAGTTCGGGATCGCCGGCGGTTCGCTGTGGGGTTCCACTGACGCCGTCTATAACGCTGTCATCGAGCACAACGTGATCCATAACGCCAATCAACAAACGGCAGATGGCGGCGCCATCAAGATGATGGGCGAGCAGGCTGACCCTCTGAACAGCACCATCCGCTCCAATCTGGTGACCGGGACGGGTCATCTCATGAACAGAGTCGATGGGACGTTCTGGCCTCCCGGATATGAGAATACCAGCGAATGGCCGTCTCCTATCAGCTGGGCGATCTATACGGATGGGAAGGCGAGCGGGCTGCGTATCGAGGGGAATACGCTCTCCGGCAACGTCACGGCGATCGGCATCAACGGCGGTTGGAGCAACCTGGTGGCGGGAAACGTCATTACGCACGGATCGGGCGCGGCTTTTCGCGTTGATGACGGTACCGGCAGGGGTTGGCGTCCGCCATGGGCACGCCCTAATCGTATTGAGGAGAATGTTGTCTCGGTTGGCAGTGACAGCAGCATTGTAGCGTATGTCAACGCTCCCGATCTTGGTCCTGGATTCGTGCAATTCGCGCGCAATCGCTACAGCGGCAACTTGAACGACAAGAGCTTCAGAATTGATCCGGAAATCATGCCTTCGGGAGAATTTGGTAGTCTAGGAGATCTTCAGAAGGCTGGGGTGGACACCGGAAGCGTAGTCGCCCCGCCCGAGTAACGAAAGGCGCTTCGACGAGGGCGTTCTGCAGAGACAAGCGCTGCTATGGCGATCTAGAATACTCTTCGATCGGCGCGGACGCGCTGCTCGTGGCCGCCGCAGGCAAGAACGGTGACGAGATGAGGGTGGCGAGGCGGCTTCAAAGCAAAAATCCAAACCTCGCCCAATTCGCAAAGCATACGGTGAAGGCCGCTGGTCACGCCGCTTGAGCGTCGATGGTCTGCGGTGTCCAGTTCCATGGAAGCAGTTGCTCCAACCTGGTGATCGGAGTGTCGGCTAAGCGGGCGAGGATGTCGGCAAGCCACGCCTGCGGATCGATGTCGTTGAGCTTTGCCGTGATGATCAGCGTAGCCATGAAGGCGGCACGGTCAGCGCCACGATCCGATCCGGCGAATAGCCATGATTTCCTGCCAAGTGCGAAGCCTCGCAGCGCGCGCTCGGCGGCATTGTTGGTCAGACAAATCCTGCCGTCGTCCAGGAATGACGTGAAGCCATCCCAACGCTTGAGCATGTAGTCGATCGCCTCTGCGACCGGAGAACTGCGCGACAGTTTTGCACGCTCGGTTTGAAGCCAAGCCTGCAGATCGTCGACGAGCGGCAGGCTGTCTCTGCGGCGTCGGTCCAGGCGTTGACCGGCGGCAAGCCCGTTTCAAGCGTTCCACCTGCTTAGGTGTAGCTCATGAATTCCCTGATGACCACGCACATAGCCGTTGGAATCAAGATCTTTCCGCGGCCGGTTGGTTCTGTCCGACATTTCTGAACGCTCCCCAGCCGAGCCTTTCACCTCGCCTGTTGGATTGACCATGTCCCCCTCTCCCCAGCTTGCTCCCACTAGAGTGACGAGCTTCCGCAGCACTGCGCGCGCCGAAGCGCTATTTCGGGCCATCGGTCATCAAAAAGAGCAACATGGTAAGCTGTGGGGTACATAGACTTACTTCAAATATTGTACGTCGTCGCGGCATAAGACGTAAAGTCGAAATCTCTTCTACGTCCAATAGCTGGAGTAGCAAGTATGGAGGCAATCGGCCTGCCGGGATATTCTGATGACAGTTTCGATCGCGAAAGCGTAGGTCATGGGAAAGCAAACAGCAGGCGGCAGCCAAACTTCAGTTCTTCATTCAAAGGGTCCCTTAGAATGGACGAATGTCCTTGGTGTTCGCATTTCGGCAGTCAATCTCAAAAGCGCGACCGGATTTATTCAAAAAGCGATCGAAGACGGCAGGAAGGAATATGTGTGCGTTCGCGACGCACACGGCATCGTCCGCTGTCAAGATGATCCCGAGCTCCGGTCGATACATAACCGGGCGTTCCTCGTAACCCCTGACGGCATGCCGCTTGTTTGGGCGCTGAGACATGCTGGTCATGTGGAAAGCGACAGGGTCTATGGACCGGATCTCATGCTATCCGTTTTCGATGCCGGCAGCTCCAAGGGCTTGCGTCACTTCCTTTATGGCGCAACGGCCGAAACGCTCGAACAACTGCAGGCGCGCCTTCTCGCAAAATTTCCGCAAGCACGGATCGTCGGCTCCTATGCGCCGCCTTTTCGCAAACTGTCGACGCGGGAGGAAACGGATATTGCTGACCGGCTCAATCGGTCGGGCGCCGATATCATCTGGGTCGGGCTGAGCAGTCCCAAGCAGGAACTCTGGATGGCGCGCATGCGCGATAGCCTGGAAGCATCGATGCTCATCGGTGTCGGAGCCGCATTCGATTTCCACGCCGGCCTCAAGCGGCAGGCTCCAAGGTTCATTCAAAGAAGCGGCTTCGAATGGGCGTTTCGTCTTTTATGCGAGCCGCGACGGCTGTGGCGGCGCTATGCGCTCGTCGTGCCGACCTTCATCTCACTGACGGCAGTCCAGAGACTGGGGCTTCGGAAGTTTCCGATCGAAGACAAGTTTTTTGGATCAAGCGCGCCAAAAGAAGCAGCTGCAAAGGTGTAAAGCCATCATGTCCCTATTTGCGTCGCCAGCAATGACACCGGGTCCGTCGAAGGCATCCACATCAAATGACGTGACGTCGCGGACGATTCCGGCAGGTTCAGTGCCGCCCATAGCAGCTAAGACCGCCGATCCCTTTGCACAGGCAGCGATAAATATGCCCGTCGCACTACGGCGTCGGCTTGCTCGGCTTGCAACGTCGTCCTTCCTGGTCGCCGGCGACATTGCGAGCTATTTGATTGCCTATTTTGTTCTCCTCTCGGTTCTCCCCGGTGGTTTGGAGGGCACGATGGTGGAGCGTACATTCACGATCGCAGCATTCGCTGCCATTGTTCTCTACGCATCGGCCGGCCTCTATCCTGGATATCGGTTGCATGACCACGAACATCTGCGGCGACGCACCATAGCTGCCGTCAAGGTGGCTGTCCTGACGGCATTCGGAGCAATTATCCTGCCGGAGGGGGAACGACTGCTGCTTGCCGTCATTGGGTTCCTCGCTCTCGGGCTGATTGTTCAGCCATTTGTGCATTGGCTTGCACGGGGCCTGTGCTGGAAACTTGGAGGCTGGGGGGAGCGCGCGGTTGTCATAGGGGGGTGCAACCTTACTCCCGCTCTCGTGGCCCATTTCAAGAACCACTGGCAGTATGGCATCAGGCCGGAGGCCATTTCCCCCGATAGTTTGGAGGCATTGCCCGATGGCGGGCCATCCATTGCCGTGATTGGGGGCGACACAGGCGCGTTTGCACCCGATTTGGCGGCGATGCGTCGGAAGTTCGCCGAAGTCATTTTGCTGTCCGACACGCCGAGCCTCAAGGTAAGCGGATTGCGACCTGCGGATGTCGGCGGAGAAATCGGTATTCGCCTTACCAACAGTGGGAGTTCAGTGAACTCGGACCTGGTTCGCCGGATCCTCGATCTCGCAATCGCCATCCCTGCATCGATCGTGGTCGCCCCATTCATCGCGTTTGCAGCGGCCGCAATCTATGCCATCGATCCGGGCCCCGTCTTCTTCCGGCACACCAGGGAGGGGCGGTCCGGCAAGCCGGTGCACGTCCTGAAATTGAGGACGATGTATCAGGATGCAGAACAGCGCCTTGAAACAGTCTTCCGAGATGACCCTAACATGCGCGCCGAGTGGTTGAGCCACTTCAAGCTCAAGGACGATCCGCGCGTCCTTCCGGTTATAGGACATATGCTGCGCTCTTCGAGCATCGACGAGCTGCCGCAATTGGCAAACATCATTGCTGGCCAGATGGCCATCGTCGGACCGCGTCCGTTTCCAGAATATCACCTTTCAGCGATGGATAGCGAATTTCGTGACAAGCGGCGTTCGGTAACACCGGGGCTGACGGGCCTCTGGCAGATATCCGAACGAAGCAATGCGGATATCGAACTGCAGCAGCAACTCGACGAGTTCTACATCGACAACCGGTCCCTGTGGCTCGACTGCCAAATTATTCTCAGCACAATTCCTGCGGTCTTCAAACGCGGGGGAGCCTACTAACCATCCTCGCTTCCGCGAGGCAACCGTCAACAACGGAGCACACCAATGCACGGACAAAAGCGAGTTATGGTAACCGGCGGCACCGGGTTTCTGGGATCATTCCTGTGTGAAAGGCTTTTGCGAGAGGGCAATGACGTTCTCTGCGTGGACAATTACTACACCGGTTCGCGCGACAATGTACTGCACCTTCTCGACGATCCCCGCTTTGAGATTCTTCGCCACGACATCACCTTCCCGCTTTATGTGGAGGTCGACGAGATCTACAACCTCGCCTGCCCGGCATCTCCGGTCCACTATCAATTCGATCCCGTGCAGACCGTGAAGACCAATGTGCACGGCGCCATCAATATGCTCGGCCTGGCCAAACGCACCAAGGCGAAGATCTTCCAGGCATCCACGAGCGAAGTTTATGGCGATCCGGCAGTCCACCCGCAGCCGGAGGAGTATCGGGGCAGTGTCAATCCCATAGGCCCGCGGGCATGCTATGACGAAGGCAAGCGGTGTGCCGAAACGTTGTTCTTCGACTATCATCGTCAGTATGGCGTGGAAATCCGGGTGGCGCGGATCTTCAACACATATGGTCCGCGCATGCAGACCAATGACGGCCGCGTCGTCTCCAATTTCATCGTTCAGGCGCTTCGAAACGAGCCGATCACCATCTTCGGCAACGGCACGCAAACGCGCTCCTTCTGCTATGTGGACGACCTGATCGACGGCTTTATCCGTTTGATGGGGGCGCCCGCCGGGGTTACAGGCCCCATCAATCTCGGCAACCCCGGAGAATTCCAGGTCCGTGAATTGGCAGAAATGGTGGTCGAAATGACCGGATCGAAGTCCGGCATCGTCTTCAAGGATCTGCCAGTTGACGATCCGACACAGCGCAAGCCGGATATCAGCCGCGCAACGCAACAACTGGGCTGGCAGCCGAAGGTGAACCTTCGTGAGGGGCTTGAGAGGACGATCGCTTATTTCGAGTGGAAGCTTTCGGGCGGCGTAAGGAACAGACTTAGCGCAAAGTCCTCGCAAGAGGCTTATCCGCATCTGGCGTCTGCGAACGTCGAACTCACTGCTCCTGAAGCCATTCGATAGGGACATGAATAGCAACGTTAATGATCGAAAACCACGGCTCGTTTTTTTTCAATGGGACCATCAGCCCAATGCGAACGCGGCCGGTTACCTGCTGCTGCACATGCAGCAGCAGGTCAAATGCCTCGCAACACATTTCGATGTCGTCGTCATTAACCGCGACTGCGATTATGCAGAGATATGCGACAGGTACGAGCCGGATCTGACGCTGTTTGAAAGCGGTTATCGGTCGCATGGCTCACGTCGAATAAAAATCACCAACACCAATACCCATATCGCCGTTCCGAAGCTTGGCCTGCATAACGCCGACGCATGGTGTGATCGACGCGCGGGCTTCCTTTCCGATATGGAGCAGTGGGGCATCGAGACGTATTTCGCGATCGCAACGATGACTCCGGAATATCTGCCAGCGGTGAAGGAGAATCTGTTCGTCTGGCCAAATTTCATCGATCCCGAAGTCTACCACGACTATGGCCAGCAAAAGGTCATCCCGGCCATGCTCACAGGTCAGGCCTACGGCCTTTACCCCTGGCGACAGACGGTCTTTCCGATAATCCGCGACCGCTACCCCTGCCTGGTCTCGCCGCAACACGCCTATGAGAGCAAGCTAGCTTCCCAGCTCCTGTCTGGAGAGGCTTATGCGCGTGCGCTCAACGCAAGCCTCGTCGTCCCCACATGCGGCACTATGGGCGGCGAGGTCGTACGCAAGCATTTTGAGATTCCCGGGGCAAATGCCTGTCTCGTGACCGAACGCACGGCAGCAGTGGAGGCGGCCGGCTTTGTCGATATGGAGAACTGTGTCTTTGTTGACGACCACAACGTGGTCGAGCGACTAGATTACCTTTTTGCCCATCCCGACGAAATACGGCGTATCACGACAGCCGGTTACAGTTTGATCCATTCGTGTCATACACTGAGCCACAGGCCGCAAATGTACCAGTGGTTCATGCTGAACAAGGGCTTGCAGTTCGGCGACAAGATCATCCAGTCCGGCCCGTTCGGCGATCTTACAAAGGTCCAGCGGATCTCCAAGCAAGAGAGCGTCCATATCGTGGGGGAAGCCAGCGATCGCGCTTTACTGAAGCAGGGCGACTTGCTTCTCGAGCAGGGCAGGGTGGAGGAAGCCAAGCAGTGCTACGCACGCTGCCTGGACTATGTATCCTACCTGCCCGAAGCTAAATTCCGCCTTGCCGTCTGTGCATTGCAGGAGGGCGACGCCGATCGCGCCTATGACCTTCTGGTGGACCTGGTCAAGGTGACCATGACCGAATATGGGGCACTCAACCCGGATCCGGTCGAGTGGGCGTACTTCCTTCTCGCTTTGATCTGCAGAGGCCAGTTTGAGCGGGCGCGGAGGCTGCAAGATTTCTATCCATCTCTATCCCACGACGAATTCAGGCGCGTGCGCCTCGTCATCGCGCAACTCGGTCGCTCAGGCGATGGGGTCCTCTCGGGACGCTATGGCAGCGATCGAAAAAGCATTCACCAGATTCCCGATCGGAGCGATTCCGAGTGGCTTGCATGGTTTTCCGATATTATTGAGCGCTGTCAGCAGCCAGATCTCGCAAATGTACTTCGTCACGCTCCCGTCGGTGGAAGCGGCGCCGGCGAGAAAGTAACATTTCTACATTTCAAACGTGATGCTGGTTGGCGTCTGCGACTATATTCAGGCATCGATGGCCTGATGGTCAGACTGCGCCTGAATGGCCTGAGGCCCAATGTACCGCCGCTGCCTGAATTCCGATATTTCTGGCACCTTGCGCGCCGTCTGGTCCCCCATTCGCAGAGAGGCCCGTTGCGCAGGATCCGAATGGCGCTTTCCAGGCTTCCTATGGGCACTGGCAATTAGATGTGGGAAAATCGCACATGCAGACAGCCTCACCTGGAGAGGCGTGCATGACAAACTTTCCAGGTGAGGCTGAAGATGCTCCACCTGAAAAGTACTCGATGGCGTCAAATCGCGGACTCGGCGGCCTACTTGCCGCGCAGCCATCGAGAATGTTTAGCGCGTGCATGTGCTCGTGATGCGATGCAAGATCTGATCGGCTGACCGCATCAGCAAAGGGTGCTTGCCGCTGAGCCGCCCGAAAGATGATGCTGAAAAATATCGTTGAGCTTGAACACGACTTCCGTTCTGTTCGTCGCTTTGACCTTTTTCATAATATTGCGAACATGCACCTTCACAGTGCTTTCTCGCAGGTTGAGCTCATAAGCGATAATTTTATTCGCCTTTCCGCGTCGGAGCGCCTCCACGACCTCGGCCTGACGATCCGTGAATATGCCGGCTAGCGGGCGTGCGGTCGAGTTGCTCGAGTCCAGCAAGTGACGCATGGCGAACAGGGCGGTGGCAGGCACAAAAATTCCTCCTGCTACCGACAGCGCGATCAGCTCCATACACACGCTGACGCTGACTGAGGCGGGTATGAACCCTTTGGCTCCGTACTCAAGCGCCCTGACGATTTGGCCGAAATCGTCGCTATCAGCCAATACGATGAGTGGCGTTGATGCGAATTCCGACGAAAGCTTCCGGATCTGCTCCGATACGGCCGGTTCATCGATCTTTTTGCCGCCGACGTTCAGGAGGATTGCCAAAAGCGGCGGATATTCGTCGCGCTTCTGCTTCCACTCCTCAATTGATCCAAAAGCCAGAATCTGCAAATCCGCCTTCTGAGCAGCCATGCATTGCGCCAGGCATTGCCGATCGAGCTCACGATTATCGAGAATGACAAGCGAATGCGTCTGTCTTGCCGACACGACAGGTATGTTCGAATTGTTCTCCATCTTAAGGGGAAAGGCTGCGTTTTCCTGCCTTAGGTCCAAATTCGGTATAAGCGCTGAATTCACAGCTTCACCCTCCCCCTAAACACGTTACGCCACACTACGGCCCGAGTACCAACCCCTCTCATTACGGGGGTTTAGGAAACTCTAAAGTAGGAATCGAATACCACAATTCGCGGAACGTTACAGTAGCTAATATAGGCTAAGTGGCGCACAACTTCTATCGTAAGGCCGAAATATAAAGTAACATCTGAGGTAGACTTATATAATACTATATGTCCGGCAGGATAGTCTGCGTCGTTACAAGGCACTCCGGGCGAGGTCAACTAAACGCATGGAAACAATCGGTGTCTCGGGTGTAGGTCCGGCAAGGGGTGCGGAATATGGCCCCGCCACTAATGTCGGTAGATGCATGAACTAGGGCGTAAGTCGTCATAAGTAGATACGCCTTTAGGTGAATAACCTTAAACGTTTTGTTTCTTTACTCGGATGACGAAAACAATTCTCCTTGAAGTGTAGAGAAATATTAGTCCTGTCGGTGTGAAAACTTGGGCGCAACCAAGCGATTGTTTGTTTCAACCGAAAGTCTGGGCTTGTTCAGGAGTAGGGGTTTTGCAGGGATGATTGCATCAAACGTTAAGCTGGATGACGGCTGCGTCATCCATCATCGAGATCTTGTGAATCTATACGGCTGCACGATCGGCGCGGGAACGCGCATCGGCACCTTCGTCGAGATTCAGAAGAACGTCATCGTCGGAAAAGACTGCAAGATCTCCAGCCATTCCTTCCTCTGTGAGGGCGTGACGCTGGAAGACGGCGTGTTCATAGGCCACGGGGTCATGTTTACGAACGACACATACCCGCGCGCCGTCAATCTCGATGGCAGCCTGCAGACCGAAGCCGACTGGGCCGTCATCCCTATTCTAGTCAAGCGCCACGCGTCGATTGGCAGCAACGCCACCATTCTGCCTGGTGTCATCATCGGAGAAGCCGCACAGGTCGGCGCCGGCGCTGTTGTAACCAAGGATGTGCCCGACGGCGCCATTGTTGTCGGCGTTCCGGCCAGGATCATCGGTCGCGTTCATGACCGATCAGTCAACATGCAAGCGCTGGGAGAAGTGCAATGATTGGTATCGCCGTTGTTGGATATGGGTACTGGGGTCCGAATCTGGTTCGTAACATCTCGGAAGCGGCCGGCGCGCAGCTCATTTCAGTCTGTGATCTCAATGTCGAACGGTTGGCGGCTGTCAAAAGCCGCTACCCCGCAGTGACGATCACCGATGATTTCGAGGAAGTCCTGCGCGATCCGAGAGTGGATGCCATCGCTATCGCGACGCCGGTCTTCACTCATTTCAAACTCGCGATGCAGGCTATGATGGCCGGAAAGCATGTCTTCGTCGAAAAACCGATGGCTTCGACGACGGACGAAGCCTCGCGGATGGTCGAGGAGGCCGCGCGTAGACGCCTCGTGCTAGCCGTGGATCATACTTTCGTGCATACCGGCGCCGTCCGCAAGATGCGCGAACTAGTCGAAAGCGGCCTCGGCGACATGTATTACTACGACTCGGTTCGGGTCAATCTGGGGCTCTTCCAGCACGATGTCAGCGTCATCTGGGACCTCGCGGTGCATGATCTCTCCATCCTCGACCATGTTGTGCAGGAAAGGCCGGTAGCCGTTTCCGCGACGGGCATGAGTCATGTGCTCGGCGAGCCGGAGAACATCGCCTATCTGACGCTTTTCTTCGAGAGCAAGCTCATCGCACATATCCACGTCAATTGGCTGGCCCCGGTCAAGGTCCGCCGCACGCTGATCGGCGGCAGCAGCAAGATGATCGTCTATGACGATCTGGAGCCCAGCGAAAAGATCAAGGTCTATGACAAGGGCATCACCATGTGCCCCAATTCCGATGCATATGGCGAGAAGGTGCATCAGATGATGGTCGGCTACCGCAGCGGCGACATGTGGGCGCCCAAGCTCGATATGACCGAGGCGTTGAAACGCGAACTGGATCAGTTCGTCGATTGCATCGAGCAAAATTCGCGGCCCATCACGGATGGCCAGGCCGGACTGCGGGTCGTTCGCATCCTTGAAGCCGCAAGCCGGTCGCTCGCCCAGCGCGGCCGTATCATCGAGCTTGAAGAGGCGAGGCTCATCGCATGATCCCGTTCCTGGACCTCAAGGCACAATATCAGTCCATCAAGAGCGAAATCGACGCCGCCGTGCTCGGTGTCCTGGCCTCGGGGCAATACATACTGGGCGAGGAGGTCGCTCGCCTCGAGCAGGAATTCGCGGACTATTGCGACGTCAAACATGCGATAGCCGTGAACACCGGCACGAGTGCCCTGCATCTGTCGCTTCTCGCGGCAGGCGTCGGCCCCGGCGATGAAGTCATCACCGTGCCATTTACCTTCGTCGCGACCGTATCGGCGATCTGCTACGCAGGTGCACGACCGGTATTCGTCGATGTCGAACCCGTGACGCTGACAATGGATCCGGCTCAACTCGAGGCTAAGATTACAGCCCGAACTAAGGCCATTATTCCCGTCCATCTCTACGGTCAGATGGCCGATATGGACGCGATCAAAGCGATTGCCGACCACTACCGGATCCCGGTCATCGAGGACGCCTGCCAGGCGCACGGAGCGCAATACAAAGGCGCGCGCGCCGGCAGTATCGGCACATCCGGCTGCTTCAGCTTCTATCCCGGCAAAAATCTCGGCGCCTGCGGCGAGGGGGGTATCGTCGTCACGAACAGCGACGATCAGGCCAAGACCATGCGCATGCTGCGCGACTGGGGTCAGGAACAGCGCTATCACCATCTGCTGAAGGGCTTCAACTACCGCATGGATGCTATTCAAGGTGCGATCCTGCGCATCAAGCTCCGGCATCTCGAAGCCTGGACCGAAGCGCGGCGCGCCCATGGACGCCGCTACTCGTTGCTGCTTGGCGGTTCGGCGAATTTCAGGACGCCTGTCGAAATCACCGACCGGCGCCACGTCTATCACGTCTATGCCATCAGAAGCCGCGATCGCGACCAGCTTCAGCGCGTACTGAGCGAGGAGGGCATTCAGTCGGGGCTGCACTATCCGATCCCAGTTCATCTGCAGAAGGCCCATGCCGACCTTGGTTACAAGGCCGGCGATTTCCCAATCTCGGAAGCCGCGGCACGGGAGGTTCTCTCGCTGCCGATCTATCCCGAGATGCCGGCGTGGCACGTCGACGAGGTGGCTGTCGCGCTGGAGAACGCCTATGTCAGCTAATCGTGCGGGCGAGGCGCGGATCGTGCAGGCGGTCCATGGTCGTCATGAAAGACCGGCGGACCCCGCCTATCAGGCGGGGCTGGCCGAAGAACTCAAGCAGGCATACGGCCGAGCTGGCCTGATTGAGCTCTACAGTCGTTTCGCGACCGGTGACGGCGTCATCGATACTCTGATGCGAAAAGCCATCTGGCAAGCCATCGCGCGGAGCTGTGGCACCGGATTGCAGGTTGCAGGCGGTGCCGGTTTCAAACATCCTGAGACATTCGACATCGGCAATGGGGTGTTCATAGGCGCCCAGGCCTATATCCAGGGTCGCTTCGACGGCCGATGCAAGATCGGCGATAATGTCTGGATCGGGCCGATGGCCTATTTCGACGCTCGCGATCTCGTGATCGAGGATTCTGTTGGGTGGGGACCTGGCGCCAAGGTGCTTGGCTCGACCCACACGGCACTGCCCTTGGATGTGCCGATCATTCGCACGGATCTTGAAATAAAGCCGGTACGTATCTGCGCGGAGGCCGATATCGGAACGAACGCGACCATTCTTCCCGGCGTGACCATCGGGAAAGGGGCGATCGTTGGAGCGGGGGCAGTTGTCGTTTCCGACGTCGAGCCGTTCGCAGTCGCCGCAGGTGTACCTGCGAAATTCATACGTTGGCGTTCGGATAATGATCCGATGACGAACATGTCGCGTGAGGGAAGATCATGAGAGACAAACGGGTGCTCATTACCGGCGGTGCCGGTCTGATCGGCTCGCATATTGCCGATCTTGTCGCTTTGGAAAAACCTCGCGAGATCATCGTCCTCGACAATTTCGTGCGCGGGCGCCGGGACAATCTCAGCTCGGCCATTGCAAGCGCGCCTGTCAAGATCGTCGACGGAGATATCCGCGATAGAGCGCTTCTGGCAAAACTCTTCGAAGGCGTCGACATCGTCTTTCATCAGGCCGCCATCCGCATCACGCAATGCGCGGAAGAGCCACGACTGGCTTTCGATGTCCTGGCGGAGGGCACGTTCAACGTTCTCGAATCTGCCGTCAAGGCAGGTGTCTCGAAGGTCGTCGCTGCTTCCTCGGCCTCCGTTCTGGGGCTGGCCGAGAGCTTTCCAACGACAGAAGAGCATCATCCCTACAATAACCGGACGATCTACGGCGCGGCGAAAACATTCAACGAGGGGCTGATGCGCAGCTTTGCGGAGATGTACGGTCTGCGCTATGTCGCGCTCCGTTATTTCAACGTCTACGGGCCGCGCATGGACGTTTACGGCGCCTATACGGAAGTTCTGATCCGTTGGATGGAACGCCTGGTGGCCGGAATGCCGCCCCTCATCTATGGGGATGGTAGCCAGACGATGGACTTCGTCGATGCACGCGACATCGCCCGCGCAAACATTCTCGCCGCCAAAAGCGATGTCACGGACGAAGTGTTCAACGTCGCGAGCGGCGAGGAAATAAGCCTGCTGGAACTCGCGAAGATGCTGAGCGACATTATGGGTTCCTCTCTCGAACCGCAGCACAAAGAGGCCCGCACGGTCAACGGCGTGACCCGTCGTCTTGCCGATATCAGCAAGGCCGAACGGCTCCTCGGCTTCAAGGCGGAGATCTCTATGGAGCAAGGGCTTCGTGATCTCGTTGCCTGGTGGCAAAAGCAGACCGACGCAGGGGGGCAGGCAGCATGAGCTCATCTCAATCCACAATTCCGGTCGCCAAACCGGTCCTCGGGGAGGAAGAGGCTGAGGCTGCGCGCCGCGTTATTCTGTCGGGATGGGTGACGCAGGGCCCGGAGGTCGCGGCTTTCGAGCGCGAATTCGCTGCCTTTGTGGGCGCCGCGCACGCTTGCGCCATGTCCAATTGCACGACCGCGTTGCATCTGGCCCTGAAGGCTGTCGGTGTATCCGCCGGTGATGAAGTCGTCACGGTCAGCCATTCTTTCATCGCGACCGCAAACGCGGTTCGGTACTGCGATGCGATGCCTGTTTTCGTCGATATCGAAGAAGATGGCTACAACATCGAAGCCGGTCTGATCGAACGGGCAATCACGCCTCGGACCAGGGCAATTCTCTGCGTGCATCAACTCGGCATGCCTTGCGATCTCCGCGCCATCGTGGAGATCGGCAAGCGCCACCAGATACCGGTCATCGAGGATGCAGCCTGTGCGACGGGAAGCGAAATCCTGTGGGACGGCCGTTGGGAAAAGATCGGCAAAGCGCATGGCGACATTGCCTGCTTCTCCTTCCACCCCAGGAAGGTCGTCACGACAGGCGATGGCGGCATGTTGACGACTGCCAATCCCGAATATGACCGGAAGTTCCGGCTCTGGCGCCAGCATGGCATGAGCGTCACCGATGCCGTTCGTCATGGCTCGAAACAGGTCATCTTCGAAGACTATGACGAGTTGGGTTACAATTACCGAATGACTGATCTTCAGGCGGCCGTCGGACGCGAGCAGTTGCGGCGGCTGCCGGAGTTGGTTGCCCAGCGCAGACGTCTTGCCGAACAATATTGCGAACGTCTGTCGACGATTGCCGGACTTTCTCTGCCGGCCGAGCCGCGCTGGGCTCGCAGCAACTGGCAAAGTTTCTGCGTGAGATTGTCTGATGACATCGACCAGCGAGCAGTCATGCAAGCGCTGCTCGATCAAGGTATATCGACCCGCCGCGGTGTGATGAACATTCATCTGGAGGGAGCCTATTCCGGCCAGAGCTCTCATCGCGCCGCCACCAGCCTGACACGAAGCGTGTCGGCCCAGCAGCAAACCGTCATCCTGCCGCTTTATGCTCAGATGACGGAGCAGGATATCGTCAGAGTCGTCGAGACATTGCGCCAAGCACTTGCTGAGACCCGCACCCGCGGCGGCGTCCGTCAGACCGAGCAGGACGTCATTCCTGCCTGAAGCGATACCTGATCGCTGTGGCATGATACAACAGCAGGAAAGCGCGCATCATCCGACGCGCGCTTTTCTTATGCGGATTTCGTGATCCATCCTCTGACGCTTGCTGGCACCGACTCCGGCGGAAGCAGTTTGACCAACATGCACAGCGAGTAAAGCCCGGTCACGACCACGGCGACGCAGCCAATCACCATCGCCAACCATGGCGGCAAGAGCAAAAAGGCCGAGACGACCAAACCCGATGCAGGCAGGAACAGAAGCGCGTGTCTGCGATTGGCGGCGGACCAGCGAAAACCGGTCAGCCGACGCACGATCACGTAGATCAGAATGCTATGCCAGACGTAGAGGCCGAAAAACGCCATGCCGGCCCCTGGCGTGCCGAGCTTCGATACGAAGAGCCACGCCAGCCCCACATGCACCAGCGTTGCAGCGACCTCCGTCCAGAAGAAGATCGTCTGAGCACCCTTCGCCAGGACGATGAAACCCATCGGCCAGGCGACAATCCTGAGCATCATCCCAAGACAGATCCAGCGCAAAAGATCCACAGCCCCATGAAACTCCGCGGAATAGAACAAACTCATCACGAGCGGCGCCAGGGTCAACGTGGCGATCAGACCGGGGCCGGCCAGCAATATGCTAATTTCCGCCTGCTCATTGACCAGCCGGTTGCACTCGGCATGGTTGTCTGCGATTGCGGTCAAGCGCGGATAGAAATCCGTTCCCATCGCCTGCAGGATGAACCCGGCATACAGCCCTCCAAGCGCCCAGGCTGCCTGATACAATCCCGCCGCTATGACGCCCCCTTCATTCAGCACGATAATACGGATGGCATAGGCTGCGCCGAAGGTCAGAAGCCCGCTTGCCATGAAAGCGACGCCGAGCCTGAACAGAGCTGTCGCTTCCTGGCCGAACTGGCGCGCCGACATTGTCGATGGGTGCGTGGATATTCGCTTGCTGTACCACCAGGTGGGAAGGACTGAGACAGCCGCGATCGCCACGAGAGACGGTGCGATCGCCCGCTCGCCGAACAGATAGATGAGCGGGATGCTGACTAGCGTGCCGAAGAGCCCTGAAAGCACGTTGATGCGGGCAAGATTTGCAATGCCCCGCAAGCCCTGGATCAACGCGGCCTGCCCGGCAGCCATGAGCCGAAAGAATACGGCCAGGGAGAGCAGCACAATGCCGCTGACGTGCTGGTAGTCGCCGAAGGTGAATTTCGAGACCGGAAACGCCAGCGCCGCAAGCAAAAGCCCGCCAAGCAACCCGAGCACCACCGAGATGCGTCTGAGCGCTGTCGCCGACCGCGCGATCCTCTTTTCGTCGCCGGCGCCCGCCGCCTCGGCGACCCGGCGCACACCGCTGCTGCTGACGCCCAGGCCAGCTATCGCTTGCGCGATATCGAGGATTGCCCCGTAAAGGCCGAGAAGCCCCACGCCTTCAGGACCGAGCAGAACGGCGAGCGCCTTGTTGCGAATGATGCTAAGGGCGACATTGACCAGCGAGGAACCGCCCATCAGCATCGTCGACTTGAGGATTTGGGTATAAGTCTGACCGCTGGGTGGGATCATGCGCAAAGTCATCACTCAACCCTAGCCGTCAGGTTGGGTTCAGCCGCCTGCGCGCCTTGATGGCGCTTAAACGTCCGCTTCAAGTGTGTTGAGAATACGTGCACGTCGCGGGTCACTGGCCGGCTCGATCGGCGAGCGTTTGGGTCTCGAAAGATGGGCTTGTGTCGGCCTGAGGCGAATTGTCCAAGTTGTGCGGCTGAACGACTCTCACCACATCGCCCGGTGCCAGCGCCGTCGTTTCCGAGGCTTGGAACTGATTGATCTGTCCTGCGTTCCGACGGGTCACGCTAAAGGTAAGCGGGAGGTCGTCGGTAAGGCTCTTGACGCTGTCATAGCTCCCAAGGTCCGCGATGAGCAGCTTTTGTAGTGTTTCGCGCTTCAGCTTGAATTGATCGAGACTTGCCCGTTCGGATTGTGCTTCGGTCGCCACTTCGCTCCGGCGTGCGTCGTAAAGTCCCTCGAGGTTCCGCGTCGTCTCGCTGATCGCCTGGCGGCCCCGCATGACGGCGGTGACAAGGTCGAGCTTGTCGGAACGATAAGTCGTCAGCAACCGTTCCAGATCCATCTGCCTTGACGAGATCGTCAGGCCTTTCTGGACCAGGGACTTAACGCTGACCAACTGGTCCTCGACTGATTTGATATTGTCGTCTGCGCCCGCCAGTTTCTCTTCCAACGTCGATATTTCCGTGGTCAGAAGATCGCGTAATTCGGTGAATGCCCTTGACTGCCTCTCCAGCGCATTGGCGCGAGCCCGAAAGATAATCCTTTCCTCGTTGTATATCCCGGCAGCAAATTGCTGATCGACGTCGGTCGTCTGATCGAAGGTAATCTCGTTGGCTCCATCCATCTCCGCCTGGAGCCGCGCCAGCCTCGCGGTGCTGCGCAGGATCGAGTGATCGATTTCGCGCAACTCCCCTACGATCTGGATCGAATGCGTTTGCTGCTCCTCTTTAGCGCGACGCGGCCCGCCACTCATTGCCAGGGATTGCAGGACGGTAAGTCCGGGGCGGAAACTGTACTGCCCAGGCGTGGTTACGTCTCCCACGACGTAGATTGGTGGATAGTCGAGAACGTCGATGGTCACCGCAGGTGTCTGGGCCAAACCCATCTTTGCCTGAAGGCGCTTGGCGATCTCGTTGGTGAGGCTCGCATTGTCCAGATTTCCAACCGACTGCGACCCCAGAAAGGGCAGGGAGACTTCACCTGCATCCGAAACCGTATATTCGCCGCCAATCGCATCCCATCGCTCAAACTGGCCCTTGGACGGCATCCATTGGACGACCGTCAGGCGGATTTTCGTTTGTGGAGCCAAAGGGGCGCTATCGGCGAGAGCCGGCGACACGGCTCCGGCAAGAAGGGCGAGCGCACTGATGACAAACGTGGCGCGAAAGAACGGGTGAGGGGCACGGTGCGATAGATTCATTACATGTCTCGCCTTCAAAACATCCTTCAACGGACGCTGGTCCAATGCCTTAAGCGCTGTTCGAACGCCGGACGCCAAGCCCGAAACCAGATCGCTAGTGTGCAGTCTGGCGAAGCCTTGAGGAAGGTGGAGGTCGTTTACTTTGCCTAATCACAATTGATGAGGTGGGGAGGATGCTTAAGCCTAAATCGAGCAGAAACACATATCTTCGGCGCGA
This sequence comes from Rhizobium sp. P1_B8, assembly GCF_056406515.1. Classification (NCBI taxonomy): domain Bacteria; kingdom Pseudomonadati; phylum Pseudomonadota; class Alphaproteobacteria; order Hyphomicrobiales; family Rhizobiaceae; genus Rhizobium; species Rhizobium sp. P1_B8. Next base: position 76,866 of record NZ_JBFTZZ010000031.1, read on the forward strand.
CTCAGTGGCATCGCCTCGGGCGCGCTAGCCTTGAAGAACCGCAATCCCTCGCGGCAGAGCCTTTATGCTCGCATCGCCAATTTTGCCGAACGACGATATTGACCGGCGTCGCCGCCTTTTGTTCGACAACCCGAAGCAGCGCCAGCGGTGCGGCACAAGGCCGTTCTCGTGCCAGATCTTGACGACCGAAGACGCCGCCATCTCAATGGCCTATGCGGCTTCAAGCCTTGCACAGCAAGTGGCGAATCTTCGCGCGTCTCATCGATCACGTGGGCGAGCAACATGGCCGGTTGCCCAAAGGATGCCGCCTGTAGAGCGAAAGGCGTAGCATATACTCGCTCATTTTTCGACTACAATTCAGGGCCGCGTATCGAGCGGTCCTCATAGATTCGATCCTGATAATCTCGCGGGAGGTGCCTGCCATGTATCGCAACGCTCGTCGGTGGACCTCGCGCTCACTCCTGGTGGATTCGTTGATTCCCGCATGGCTGACCGTCGGCGGCAAGGGAAGGCCGCGCAAGCCTGCCGAAAGGCACGAGGACAGTGCTCAACTTGCGGCATCCGTGCAGACCGCGGATGGTATCAAATACGGTACCCTTGTCGACAATCCCCCCAACAACGCGGCGCTCAACGAACATGACGCTGAACATAGAGTGGGCGTGATCGACGATCCGGACCCTCGGGCCAATATCACCCGCGCACCGCCGCCCTTGCCCGACGCTTTCGCAACAAATCGCGAGACGTGGGGAAGCGGTGAGACTGCAGCGTCTGTGTTGCCCGCCCACACGCCTGGTTTTGCAGGTTTCGAGCGGAACGCGAACGGAGTTGCATTTGGGGCTCAATCGTCCCTTTATCGCACCTACGCTGGAATGAGCCTCCTCGATGATCCACTCGCTGCATATCTCCCGCAAGGCCCTGCGCCGACAGTTTCGGGGCAAGGTTCTGCTGCGGTGACGGGCGAGCGTGCTCACTCGGGCAAAGTCGTCATTCTCGAATCGAGCCTGTCGGCGCAGGCGACTGCGCACCAGGCTGGCGCTAATTCATTGGCATTTGGCATGCCCTTTGGTGTGTGCGGGTGCGGCTACTATACCTCCCCCACGCGGATTCTCGATTGGGCCCATGGTAGCGGCCTGCTCCAACAGGACGGTCAGTTGCCGGGAACCAGGCTGACCGAGGGGCCGGACTATGTGGCGACGATCAAGAAGGCCATCGGCGCCTCGGTCAGCGATCCGCTTCTCGATCGGGACCTGTCCCCTCTCTCGGGCTGGCGCGGAACCGCTGAGTGGACGAACTCGGCGATCTCATTGCCCGGCGGCGGAGAGCTGGGAACGGGAACCGGCACCAAGGGTATCGCTGTCCTTTCCGGCTCGGTGAAGACGCCCCCTCAACCTTCTGCGCAGCGGTCGTTGGCAACGCAAGATCTGGCGGCCGCCGCGGCGGTGGCGAGCAACGCGATCGTGCTGGAAAACCAGAAGCAGGGCAATCCGGAGAGCGAGTGGGGCCTCAGCGGTTCCGGCAGCACCAACATCGAGGGGTTTGCGACCGACATCAGCGTCGACAACGGCAAGACGATCAGCTTCAAGATCAACACCAATTCCACCAACTACCGGGTCGATATCTATCGGCTCGGCTATTATGGCGGCATGGGCGCCCGCAAGGTCACGACGTTGCAGCATACCGGATTGCAGACGCAGCCCAATCCGCTGCGCAATGCCACGACCGGCACCGTGGACGCCGGCAACTGGGCCGTCTCGGCGTCCTGGGCCGTACCGGATGATGCCGTCTCAGGCGTCTACATCGCCAAGCTCGTGCGTCAGGACGGCACCTTCGGCGAAAATCAAATCCCGTTCATCGTGCGCGACGACGCCAGCCACAGCGACATCGTCTTCCAGACCGCAGACGAGACCTGGCAAGCTTACAACGGTTGGGGTGGCGCAAACTTCTATGGCGGCAACGGCCCGGCGACGGGGCAGGGGGCAGGCCGCGCCTATGCGCTCAGCTACAACAGGCCGATTTCGACCCGCGACGGGGTCGGCACGTATGCCGGCCCGCAGGACTATCTGTTCGGCGCCGAATATGCAGGCATCTACTGGCTGGAACAGAACGGTTATGACGTCTCCTATCTGTCGGGCGTCGATGTCGACCGCTATGGCAGTCTGTTGCTCAATCACAAGACCTATGTCGATGCCGGGCACGACGAATACTGGTCGGGACAGCAGAGGACCAATGTCGAAGCCGCACGCGATGCGGGCGTCAATCTGATGTTCTGGAGCGGTAACGAGGTCTATTGGCGTACCCGTTGGGGCAATGCCTACAGCGCCGACGGAACACCTTATCGCACCCTGATCTCCTACAAGGAGACATGGGGCCCCCCGGGTACCAGCCTCGATCCTACCAACGAATGGACGGGCACCTTCCGCGATCCGCGCCTCAGCCCACCTGCTATCGGCGGCGGCAATCCCGAGAACTCGCTGACCGGCCAATTGTTCAAGGTCGACGACGTCGGCGGCAATCTTGCCTCGATCAAGGTTGCCTATGATGATGCCAACCTGCGCTTCTGGCGCAATACGAGCGTCGCAAACCTTCAGCCCGGCCAAACGGCAACACTCACCAAGAATTATCTTGGTTACGAGTGGGATGAAGCGCCCGACAATGGCTTCGATCCGGCCGGACTCGTAAAGCTGTCGTCGACGACGCTGCCCGTCAGCACCTACTTGCTCGACTACGGAAACACGACCGGCAATGCGACCGCGACCCACAATCTAACCCTTTATCGCGCCCCCAGCGGTGCGCTGGTGTTCGGCGCCGGTACGGTCTATTGGACATGGGGCCTGAGCGACAATCACGATAACGAAGCGACCCCCACCGATCCTCGCGTGCAGCAGGCAATGGTCAATCTGCTTGCCGATATGGGCATTCAGCCGGGGACGCTGCAATCCGGGCTTGCCGCCTCGACTGCTTCGTCGGACAATGTTGCGCCGACCTCCGTTATCACCGTACCCGCCACGGTGGCCGCTGGATCCACCGTGACGATTTCGGGCACTGCTGCCGATACGGGCGGTGGGGTCATCGCCAGCGTCGAGGTTTCGACCGACAATGGTGCGAGCTGGCATCCGGCGACGGGCGACGAGAACTGGACCTACACATGGCAGCCGGCGATTGTAGGGACCTATACGATCCGGTCGCGGGCGGTGGACGATAGCATCAATCTCGAGACACCCTCGGCGGGGCGCACTGTCACCGTCACCGGGCCGACTTATACATCTCTCTTCGGTGCCGCGACGCCGGCTGTCGTCAACACCAACGATACTGCGGCAGTCGAGCTAGGGGTCAAATTCCAGTCCTCCGTGGCGGGCACGGTCAGCGGTATCCGGTTTTACAAGAGCAGCCTGGATACGGGCACACATACCGGGTCGCTCTGGTCAAGCACGGGTACGCGGCTTGCGACCCTCACCTTCACCAACGAGACTGCCAGCGGCTGGCAGACCGCAACTTTCACGAGCCCGGTGACTTTGACAGCCGGACAGACCTATACCGCATCTTACCATACGAATGTCGGCAACTATTCGACGACCGCCAACTACTTCCTGTCCAATGTGACGAGTGGTCCGCTGACGGCGCCGGCAAGCGGCAACGGCGTCTACCGCTATGGCAATAGCGCGTTCCCGACGAGCAGCTTCGACCAGACGAACTATTGGGTCGATGTGATGTTCAATCCCTCGAATGCGAACAACACGACGCCGACGGCGGTCGCCGATGCGGGGGACGCGACGGAGAAGGGCGGTGTCGCCAATGGTTCGGGCGGCGTGGTTGCGAGCGGCAATGTGCTGACCAACGACACCGATCCGGATGCTGGCGACACCAA
>NZ_JBFTZZ010000032.1:0-66283 GCF_056406515.1 Rhizobium sp. P1_B8
CAGTGCCTGGAGACCGCCAGACGCCGCCTCGATGAGACTTCGCATGCGTCCGAAACCGAGAAAATCGAGACGCTTGTGGCTTCCGCCATCGAGGCGGGTTGGGAAGACGATGAAGTGCGCGACGCACTTAGCCCCGGTGACGAGCAAGAAACAAAATGCGGCAACAGGAACCACCTGTCCCGACTATCGGTGTGGTTCCCTCGTCATCTTTCTAATGACAGTCGTTGGTATGGAAGTCCGGTTTTGATCAGAGGACGAATGATAGCGCGCCATCGGGAGGAGGCTGACGACGTGCTGCATGTGACCATTGGGTTCCACCGGTGAACTTAGGCCGCGATGCATTTTGAAATTTGATAAAGGTCTACCTCCCCGCGAATCGCCTCCCCTAGATCGCTTCGTCACCATTCCGCTTTCTTGAAGCAGAGAGGAACTCAGCGGTTGATGGGAGCGACGAGAGATCACCGTGGAATCCAGACTGAACCCGCCATAGTACCGCCACACAATTCCGCCCAATCAGGCTGTATAACAGACGGATTGCGTAAAATGAGATTGATGGCTCTCCTTGTTGCGGCCCTTTTGCTGACGCCCATTCATGCCCAGGCCCAAGTTTATGACCCGCATGATGGATACGACGATTATGGGGGCTACGACTATGATGATCCCTACAGCCCGTATCCCCCTCCTCCCTACTACGAGCCAGAACCTGGCTATCGGGAACCTTTGCAAGAACGTGGGGAGCCATCGACGCGAATTAGAAGGGGAACCGTCGTCATCGCCACGCGTGAGCACACTCTGATTTACACGACCGCACAGGGCGAGCAGTTCGCCTACCCCATCGCAGTCGGCCGCGAAGGCAAGCAATGGTTCGGAACAACGCGGGTGGTGTCGAAGCGATTGCATCCCGAATGGCGACCCACAGCCAGTATGCGGCAGAAGAACCCACGGCTTCCGGCCGTCGTGAAACCCGGCCCGGCAAACCCGCTCGGAACTCGCGCGATCTACCTTGCCGACGGACTGCTGCGCATCCACGGCACCAACGACCCCTCCTCCATCGGCACCAATGCATCGAGCGGATGCTTTCGGATGTACCGCGAGGACGTCGAGGAGCTTTACGATATGGTTCAGCCGGGGACCCGGGTGATCGTCCAGCAGTGATCGAATATCGCTTGACCGAACTGTCTCGTCATTTCCACTTCGCTGACCACTGACGAAGTCCGCCTTCGCCTTTTCAGGCCATGTCTTCACGGGCGGGTTGACCTTGATTTTCTGGCCGGACGGTTTCCAGGCAAGATAGACCATCCTCGAAGAAAGGTCCGTAGCGACAACGGCTTCTTGATTGTGACTTATCAGATTGACAATCAGAGACCAATGAGGGCTCGGCATAGGGGGCCCTTGCGCATCAGTCGGAATGCGCCCTCTTCGAACCTGCGGCATGCCAAGGAACCGCTGGTGATTGCCAAAGTTTAGCTTTTGAGAACATCATCGCAGATGAGTTCAATGGAAAACGCTGCGTAAGAGTTGGGGGACAACGTCGACGGCCCGATGGTCGTCGGCTCGCGGCAATTGACAACTCGCTTGGGAATTTCAACATGAACATCGAGACGATATTTTTCAAGCCGAGCGACTGGGTCCCGAACAATCCGCATCTTCCTGTATTGCTTTACAGAGGGCTCTTTGCTGACGCTGAACCTACTGATTTCGACCGTCGTTTCGCTGCAAACGGTTGGACAGGCATCTGGATAAACGGTGTCTTCGATTATCAGCACTACCATTCCGGTGCCCATGAAGTCCTGGGAATTGCACGTGGCAGCGCCAAGCTGTTGATCGGCGGTCCCGACGGTCAAGAGCTTGATGTGGTTGCGGGAGACTGCCTGGTACTTCCAGCCGGAACAGGGCACCGAAATCTCGGCTGCACGTCGGACTTCCAGGTGGTAGGCGCTTATCCTAAGGGACAGCATGCCGACATTCAGACGTCCGCTCCCTCAAGCGAAATGCTGGCGAAAATCTCGTCAGTCCCCCTGCCCCATACCGACCCCGTCCAAGGATCGTCAGGATTTCTCACGGAGAAATGGCGGTAGTCATCGGGCACAGTGACCGATTTCGCAGTCTGCCGCAGGATTAAGGACAAGCGTCCGACAAGCGGAGAAGCGGCCCCTCGCTTTTTCCAGCGCTGAACGATATCCACGATCTAGCCTGACCAACATGAGGAGCATCCGATGATCCACGAATTGCGCATCTATACATGTCTGCCGGGGAGGCTGCCGGCACTGCAGCAGCGTTTCGAGACCGCGACGCTGGCGATCTGGGAGCGACTCGGCATCCGCTCACTCGGCTTCTGGACGACGATGATCGGTTCTTCCAGCAACGATCTGACCTACCTGCTCGAATGGCGGTCGCTGGCGGAGCGCGAGCAGAAGTGGGCCGAGTTCGTGGCCGATCGCGAGTGGCAGGAAGCGAGGGCAAAGAGCGAGGCGGATGGGCCGATCATCGCCAACATTGCCAGTTCGCTGCTGCAGCCGACGAGCTTTTACCGCGGCTTCTCCGAGCCGTCGGAATAACGGGCGGAAACGCAGCACGCAATTGATTGGGAAGTCTTTTCGGCGTGTTTCAGCGCCGAATATTGGTGGTTTTGATGCAGTTGTAACGATGCTGCTTTGCTGGTTTCCACCAAGGAGTCAGCCTGATGAGCACTAAGTTTCGCCTTTCTGATTTGGTACCGGCTGGATTCATCGCCGAACGCATTCCCCACATTGACGACGAGACCTGCATCTTGCTTTCCTCCGGCGCTACCGCGTCATGTTCGGCATGCGGACAAATGTCGCGAACGGTTCGAAGCTGCTATTGCCGCCAGGTCGCGGACCTCCCCCTATCGGGACGGCGCGGTCAGGCTTCTCGTGCGCACGCGGAGGTTCACCTGTGACGCGGTGCTCTGCGGCAGGCAGAGATTCGCCGAGCGGTTCGGCGATGTGCTACCTACGCCAGACGAACCGGACGTCTCGAGCATCTCGTCCACCATCTGGCCCTCGCGCTTAGAGGACGCCCGGCGGCGCGTTTTTGCTCAGCGGCTCATCCTTCTCGTCAGCAACGACACCTTGCTCCGCGTCATACGCAGGCAAGGATTGCCGCCGTCGATTCCGCCCTCGGTGATTGGCATCGACGACTGGGCCTCGCGGCGCAATCATCGCTATGGCAGTTGCGTTTAATGAAATGGCGATAGGCTGTCGACGCGACCGTCCGGGTCACTATGCCGATTGCAAGAGCCGTCGTTCCTGTCGCAAAAAAGCCCCGCGGTTGTTGCGACCGCGGGGCTTCTTGACGCCTCACCCGGGAGAGGGGGTGTCAGGCGGCCTGTACTTTGCGGGTCGTGCGTGCCCATTCGGGCAGCCAGTCGCCGTGGGTGGCGAGCAGATCGTCGACCAGCGACCAGATCTGGTCGAGATCGAGTTCGGCTGCCGTATGCGGGTCCATCATCGCGGCGTGATAGATGTGCTCGCGATTTTCCGTCATCAGTGCCTGCACCGTCAGTTCCTGCACGTTGATATTGGTGCGGATCAGAGCGGTCAGCTGCGGCGGCAGGTCGCCGATGAAGGTCGGCTGGATGCCGGAAGCGTCGACGAGGCAGGGCACTTCGGCGGCGCAATTGGTCGGCAGCGAGGTGATGCAGCCATTGTTGCGGACATTGCCGTAGATCACCGAGGGCTCGCCCGTCCAGACCGAGTTGATGATCGAGGAGGCATATTCCTTCGACGGCGCGACCTCGATTTTGTCGGCTGAACGATAGGCCTCCGCCTGCCCTTTCCAGCGCTCGATCTGCTCGATGCAGCGTTTCGGATATTCATCGAGCGGAATGCCGAATTTCTCGATCAAGTCGTCGCGGCCCTCCTTGATGAAATAGGGCGTGTATTCGGCGAAATGCTCCGAGCTTTCGGTGACGAAATAGCCGAGCCGCGTCAGCATCTCGTAGCGCACCTTGTTCGGGCAGCGCGGGTTCCAGCCGGGCTTCGGCGCCCTGCCCTCGCGATAGGCGCGCAGCAGGTCGGGATAGAGGTTGCGGTAGGAACCGTCCGGCTGGCGATGCTCGAATTTGAGATAGAAGGCCATGTGGTTGATGCCGGCCGCACGGTAGCGGATTTCCTCGTAGGGAATGTCGAGGTCATGGGCCAGTTCCATCGCCGTGCCCTGTACCGAGTGGCAGAGGCCGACCTGGCGAATGGTCGGATATTTCTCTGATATCGCCCAGGTGTTGATCGCCATCGGGTTGACATATTGCAGCATGATCGCCTCGGGGCAGACGGCGAGCATGTCCTCGCAGACCTTCCAGAGATGCGGCACGGTGCGCAAGCCGCGCATGATGCCGCCGACCCCGAGCGTATCGGCGATCGTCTGGCGCAGCCCGTATTTCTTCGGCACTTCGAAATCGGTGACCGTGCAGGGTTCGTAGCCGCCGATCTGGAAGGCGACGACGACGAAATCGGCGCCCGCAAGCGCCTTGCGCTGGTCGGAATAGGTTTCCGCCTTCGCCTTCACGCCGAGCGTCGAGATCAGCTTGTTGACGACGACGGCGCTTTCTTCCAGCCGCTGCGGATTAAGATCCATCAAGGCGATCGTCGCGCCCGACAGCGCGGGACGCTGCAGCACATCGCCAACGATGTTCTTCATGAAGACGGTGGAGCCAGCTCCGATGAAAGTGATTTTGGGATTTCTTGCCATTATAACCTCCGGCATTCGGCAATCATGCTACCTCGAAAGCGGCCTTGACGAGCCGTTCGGTGTAGGCGGTCTTGGGATGGGATAGAACTTCGTTGACGGGGCCCTCTTCGACAATCTTGCCATGCTGCATGACGATGACGCGATGGCAAAGCGCCCTGACGACCTTGAGATCGTGGGAGATGAACAGGTAACTCAGGCCGCGCTCGTCTTGCAGCTTGCGCAGGAGTTCGATGATCTGCGCCTGGACGGAAAGGTCGAGCGCCGATGTCGGCTCGTCGAGCAGGATGAATTCCGGCTCCACCGCGATGGCGCGGGCGATTGCGATGCGCTGGCGCTGGCCGCCGGAAAATTCGTGCGGGAAACGCGACAGGATATTGCCCGGCATGCCAGCGGCAATCAGCGCCTCTCGCACCCGGTCCTGCCGTTCGGCCTTGGTCGCGCCCAGCCTGTTGACGACGAGCCCTTCCTCGATGATCTGGCCGATCGTCATGCGCGGGTTGAGCGATGAGAACGGGTCCTGGAACACCACCTGCATGCGGGCGCGCAGTGGCCGCATCTCGGCCCGGGAAAGGCCATGGATCGGCTGATGGTCGAAATGGATCTCGCCGCTATCGGGCGTATTCAACCGCAGGATCGCCTGGCCGAATGTCGTCTTGCCGGAGCCGGATTCGCCAACGAGACCGAGCGTCTCGTGACGGCGCAGCGTCAGGTCGAGGCTGTCGACGGCGACAAGCTCACGCATCGCCGGCTTGAGAAAGGTACCGTGACGCAGCATGAAGGAGACACGCACGCCCTTGGCATCGAGGATGACATCCGATCCCTCCGGCAGCGGATTGGCCTGGCCACGCGGCTCGGAGGCAAGCAGATGCTTGGTATAGGTGTCCTGCGGATTGGCAAACAGCGCTTCGGTGATGTTGTGCTCGCGCACTTCACCGTACTGCATCACATAGACGTAATCCGAGAACTGCCGCACCACGGTCAGGTCGTGGGTGATGAGGATGACGGCCATCCCCAGTTCCTTCTGCAGGTTGCGGATCAGGTTCAGGATCTGCGCCTGCACGGTCACGTCGAGCGCCGTCGTCGGCTCGTCGGCAATCAGCACGTCAGGATCGTTGGCGAGCGCCATGGCGATCATCACGCGCTGGCGCTGGCCGCCGGAAAGTTGATGCGGATATTGCATGAGCCGCGCGGCGGGATCGGGGATCTGCACATGTTCGAGCAGTTCGAGCGCGCGTTTTTGCGCATCCCTCTTGCTGATCCGGCGATGCACGCGGATCGCTTCGACGATCTGGCTGCCGATCGTATAGATCGGGTTCAGCGAGCTCATCGGCTCCTGGAAGATCATCGAGATGCGGTCGCCGCGCAGCTTGCGGCGCGCCCGCTCGGAGAACTTCAGAATATTGCTGCCGTCATAGGCGACCGTCGATTTCTCGGAGACGACGGCGCGCTTCGACAACAATCCCATCACCGTTCGCGCCGTTACCGATTTGCCGGAACCGGATTCGCCGACGATCGCGATGGTCTCGCCGCGATAAAGCTGGAAGGAGACGTCCTTGACGGCTTCGACCATGCCGTCTTCGACCTTGAAATTCACCGCCACATTGCGGGCGTCGATAATGGGCGTGTCCGAACGGCCATCATGGTCGTGGCGGACGGGCGGGGCGAAGGAATTGACCAGTGCAAGAGCCATATCAATCACCTCAATAAGGATCGACCGCATCGCGCAATCCGTCGCCGAGCGCATTGAATGCGAAGACGGTGACGAGCACGAAGCCGACGGGGGAGAGAATCCAGGGATAAGAGCCGATCACCGAATAGGTCGCCGTATCCTGCAGCATCAGGCCCCAGGAAATCAGCGGCGGCTTGACGGCAAAGCCGAGGAAACCGAGGAAGGATTCCAGCAGCACGACGCTCGGTATATGCAGCGTCACCGCGACGATGACGTGGCTCATCACGTTCGGGAAGATGTGCTGCATGATGATGCGCGTGTCGGTGGCGCCGACGGCCATTGCCGCCCGGACATAATCGATGCGGGCAAGCGCTAAGGTCTTGCCGCGCACCTCGCGCGACATCTGCGCCCAGCCGAGCGCTGACATCACGGCGATGACGAAGGCAAGGAAGACATTGGTCGGCGCCGTCACCGGGATCAGCGAGGTCAGCGCCAGATAGAGCGGCAGTTGCGGGAAGGCGAGCACCAGTTCGACGAAGCGCTGCAACCAGATATCGAATGTGCCGCCGAAATAACCGGACACCATTCCGACGGTCGTGCCGATGATGGTGACGATGAAGACCACCGTCAGGGCAATCGTCAGCGAAATGCGCGAGCCGATGATGGCGCGTGACAGCACGTCGCGGCCGAACTTGTCGGTGCCGAGGAAATGCACCGGCTGGCCATCGGTCGAGCCGAAGAAGTGCCGGCTGGCCGGGATCAGGCCGAAAAGCCGGTATTCAGCGCCCTTGACGAAGAAGCCGAGCAGCCGCGGATTGTCGTAGTCGATGCCAACGATCGGCTGGAAGGTGACGGGGTCGAGCTCTTCGGAATCGGAGAGCGCATAGACACGCGGCTGGAAGACGAAATTGCCGTCCTTGTCGTGGAAGCTCATTACCTGCGGCGGCGCGAAGCCGACATCGGTCGCCTTCGGGTCCATCGGCGCAAAGAAATCGGCAAAGATCGCCATGACGATCAGGAGCACAACGAGCACGAGCCCTGCCATGCCGGTCCAGGAGCGCCTCAGCCGGCGCCAGACAAGGGCGATATAGCTTTCATGGCCACGCGATGGCTTGTTGATGGAAAGTTCTGTCGTCGGCGGAGGCGGCGCGGAGTCGAAAGCCAGCATCTCAGGCTCCTCCATATTGGCGGACACGGGGATCGAGCAGGGCGAGCAGCATGTCGGCGATGATGTTGCCGACGATCAGCGTCGCCGACAGCACCATCATGAAGGTGGCGGTGACATAGACGTCGCCGACCGCCATCGAGCCGACGATCGCCGGGCCGACGGTCGGTAATGCGAAGATGATCGCGGTTTCGATCTCGCCGGTCAGCATGTAGGGCAACACGACGCCCTGGTACATCACCAACGGGTGCAGCGCGTTCGGCACCGCATGGCGCATCACCACGGCTGCGCCGGAAAGCCCCTTGGCCTTGGCCGTCTCGACATATTGGGCATTCAGCGTATCGAGCAGATTGCCGCGCATGACGCGCATATTGTAGGCGAGCCCACCGAAGGTGGCGATCGCCACGACCGGCCAGACATGGTGAACCAGATCGACAAATTTCGCCCACGACCAGGGCGCCCCGCCATATTGCGGCGAGAAAAAGCTGCCGATTTCGGAGACGTTAAGCTGGAAAACCAGGAGATAGACGATGATCAGCGCCATCAGGAAGCGCGGCACCGTCATGCCGAGGAAGGAAATCCCCGAAAGCAGGCTGTCGATCCAGCTGTATTGGCGCGTCGCCGCCCAGATGCCGAAGCCGATGCCGAGAACCGAGGCGAAGAGGTGGCAGACGAGCGCCAGAAGCAATGTCCGCGGCAGGCGTTCACCGACGACATCGGCAACCGGCTTGTTGTAAAACATGCTGTAACCGAAATCACCGCGCGTCACGATCCCGCCGATCCAGTTGACGTATTGGACGACCAGCGGCTTATCGAGGCCGTGTTCGACCCGGTAGAGCTGCGCCTGCGCTTCGGCCTGGGCATAGGATGCGCCGCCCTGGTTGATCAGCTGGGATCTTATATAATCGGCGTAGTCGCCGGGTGGTGCCTGGATGATCGCGAAGGTCACCACACTCAGGATGAAGAGAATGGGGATCGCAGAGGCTATGCGCACGAGCAGGAATCGCAACATCGAACGGTTCGCTTCTCCTTGCCGCCAGTCGCTCCTTGTCAGCGCGGCCGGCTTGTTGGTCATATCAGGCCGCGCGCCACGCGCGGCCTGTATCTCACTTCAGCTGGGAGGGAACTCTCCAGCGTCGCATCACATGCGACGCGCTTTAGCTCTTTGTGTCCTGATGACAGGCATCAGTTAATCGGGCCCTTTTCGCCGGGCTTGCCGGGCAGCTGTTCGGGGAACAGCTCGTATTTGCCCTGCTTGTCCGCAGCCACCCACAGGCGTTCGCGGATCACCGAATCTTCAGCCCAGTTGAACATCATGATCGGCGTACCCTGTGGCACGTTTGAGAACCGCTTGTTGACGATCAGCGCGCCGGGATATTCCGTCAGGCCAACGGTGTTGACATGTTCCGTCGAGATCTTCTGATACTGCTTCATCAGATCGACGCGCTCGTCGTTGTTCTGGCTCGTCCTGAACTTGTTGACGACGTCGACAAGCTCCTTTTCGAAGGGCATCAGATCGAGCTGGTCATCCTTGCCGGCGCGATGGTGCCAGCTAGTGCGCGGGCCGACGGGGGCAAGCTGTTCGGTGTTCTGCACCACCGACGACAGTTCCGTCGTGTTGCGCTGAATCAGCCAGTCGAAGCGGCCGGCATAGTGGGCGTCGTCACGCTTGGCCCCATCGAGCGCGTTGATGACGATCTTCAGCCCGAGTTTCTCCATCTGGCCGACGACACCTTCGGCAAGGCTCTTGTCGGTCGTGTACTGATTGTTGATCAGCATGACGATTTCGACATCCTTGCCACCGAGCGTCCCGGCCGGAAAGTTCACGATGCCGTTGCCATCGGTGTCCTTGAGACCGGCTTTGGCGAGTTCCGCCTTGGCACCCTCAAGATCATAGGGGTAGTAAACCGTCGAGTTGCGGTCGTAGAAGCTGGTGCCGGAGGAGAGCCCACCGGGATAGATCGCGGTGAACGGTCCCTTGACCAGCGAGTCGCCGATTGCCTTGCGGTCGAGCGCCATGGTGACGGCCTTGCGGAAGTCCTCGTTGCGGTTCAGCTCGCGGATCGCCTCACCGCGCTCGTCCGGGTTGCCCCAGCCGTTGGCGGAGAAGTTCAGGCGCAGATTGTAGCCGATGAGACGCGGGCCGAAGGCAAGGCGGGCGGGCGCCGTTTTTTCCGCGGCACGCTTCAGCGACGCGACGAAGTTTTCCGGCTGCTCGAGGTTCGAGAAGTCGGCGGATCCTGCCACGGCCTGGACGTCACGGTCGGCCCAGGTCGAGAGCTTGTAGTGCAGCTCATTCAGATAAGGCAGCTGATCACCCTTCTCGTCGACCTTCCAGTAATAGGGGTTGCGGCGCATGACGATGATGTCGTCCGGGCGATATTCAACCGGTACCCAGGCGCCCATGACCGGCATGTTCATGAACTCGGGCGGGAAGGCGTTCTTGAACTGGTCGTAGGTGTTCTTCGAATATTTCGGATGCTTCGACTTCAGGATGTGCGAGGGACCCGGGCAGAAATTCGGGTAGGACATCGTGTAGAGATATTGCTTCGGGAAGGCCTCCTTGAAGGTCCATTCGACGGTGTAATCGTCGACCTTCTTCAGCGTCGTCCCGGCGCCGAAGGCTTCCGGCGATGCGCCGCCGCCGAGCGGCGAGACGTTCGGGTCGATGACTTCGTCGTCCCAGTAGAACATGATGTCGTCGGCATTGAACGGCGCGCCGTCTGACCATTTGGCGCCTTCGATCAGGTGCATGGTCAGCTTATGGCCGTCTTCGGACCAGTCCCAGCTCTTGGCGAGGTTCGGCAGCGGCTCGGTGTCTGAGGCCTGCACCTGGAACAGCGGTGCGGTGCGTGTCAGGCATTCGGAAAGGCCGATATCGATGCCGCCCCAGCCCTGCGTCTGGCCGGCGCCGTAGTTCCAGCCTTCCGGCCGGCCGCCGATGACGTGGCGCATCGTATCGCCGTAGACGCCGATGCCGTCGGGCATATTGCCTGTCTTGAAGACCAGCGGCTCCTTCGGCAGCCGATCCTTGACCGGCGGCAGCTTGCCGGTGGCGACGAAATTCTTCGTGACCCAGTCGGGCTCATGATATTCGGGCAGCGCCTTGAACTCCAGGATGGAGTCGCGCGCGACATAGTTGATCTTGCCTTCGGCCGGAAAGTCCGCCGGCGCCGGTGGAACGGTTGGCTCGGAGGCATATGCATTCAGCGCCGCGGCTGAGACGCTGAGCGCCAGTCCGGCCAGAATGCTTGCGTTACGAAAATTCATCATCGTTTCTCCCTCTTGTTCCGGAGCGCGATCACGCGGCTCCCTTCTCCTCGAACACGTGAAACCGGGCCGGACGCCGCGGATTTCCCTCCCGGAAACCCCCGGCAACCCAAGCTTCACGAAAATCAGACGGCCTTTTTCAGCGCCGCCTTTTCCGCGCGCAGCTCCTCGATCGAGCGAACGTTGCGGCGTGCGGCCCCCGCCCAGTCGCGGGTCTGCACCTTCGATTTCGACAGCCGCTCCTTGGCGGCCGGCACGGCATGGGCATATTGCGGCAGCCAGGAGGCCTGGGCAACGACCATCTCGTCAACCATCTGCCAGACCTCTTCCGGCGTCGAGACGGCGCCGACCAGCGGATCGTGCAACACGGCAAGCTTCAGAAGGTCGATATCGCCCGATATGGCCGCATGTACCGACATGCGCTGGACGTTGATCGAGGAAATGCAGGTGGCGGCGCAGGCTTCCGGCAGGGTGACGCCCGAGACCATGTTGATGCCGAAGCGGTCGACGAAGCCTGGCGATTCGATGATCGCGTCGGACGGCAGATTGGTAATGACGCCGTTATTCTTGACGTTGAAATGGCCGCGATAGACCCGGTTTGTCTCCAGCGCCTCCAGGATATGGCTGGCATGCTCGTTCGAGCGCTTGGCAGGATCGATCGGTTGCGAGGCGGATTCGAGGAACTGCGGATATTCCGTCTCGAACCAGTTGCGCGTTTCCGTCGAATGACGAAGGTAGCCGCCGGTCTCGCCGTGGATCCAGTCGGACATGTCGATCCAGCGGGTGATCTCATCCGGCCGCTTGCGGTACCAGGGCAGGTATTCCGAGAGATGGCCGTTGCTTTCGGTGGAATAGACGCCGAAACGCTTCAGCACGTCGATGCGCAGTTTCTCCTGCTGCGAAAAAACGGGATGCGCCTCGAAGGCGGCGATCAGCTCGTCCTTGCCAATCTTCCGGCCGTTAAGGCGAAGATCGATGAACCAGGTCTGGTGGTTGATGCCGGAGCAGATGTAGTCGAGCTCGCTCACCGACTTCGCGCCGAGCACCTCGGCGATCTGTTCGGCGCCATGCTGGACGCCGTGGCAGAGACCGACGGTATCGACTTTGCCGTATTCGATCGCCGCCCAGGTGTTCATCGCCATCGGGTTGGCATAGTTCAGGAATTTCGCACCGGGCTCGGCGACCTCACGGATATCCTTGCAGAAGTCGAGAATGACCGGGATGTTGCGCTGGCCGTAGAGGATGCCGCCTGCGCAGATCGTATCGCCGACGCACTGGTCGATGCCGTATTTTAGCGGGATACGGATATCATCGGCATAGGCCTCGAGGCCGCCGACCCGGACGCAGCTGATGATGTAGCGCGCGCCTTCCAGCGCCTTGCGCCGGTCGGTCGTCGCCGTCACTTTCGTTGGCAGCCCGTTCGCCTCGACGACGCGGTCGAGGATCGCCTTGATCATCTCGAGATTATGTTCGCTGAGATCCGTCAGCGCGAATTCGATGTCACGAAACTCCGGAACGCACAATATATCGGTGAACAGCTTCTTGGTGAACCCGACGCTGCCCGCACCGATGATAGCGATTTTGAAACTCATGATCTTCACCTCGACCCAATCGAATGCTAAGGAAAAGAAGGCTATGGAGGATCGGGCCGCATGCTGACGCATGTGGCTGAAAACGCCGTAAAATCTGCCTTTTTCCTCCCGGCCGCTCTGTCGGCCGTGGTCTCTTCCTCTTGTCGAGCGGGATTATGCCCGAAATCCGCAGGGCGACCAGAGAAGGATTATGCTTTCAGGGGTAATTTTGTGCTGCAGGATTTGATCGCCAACGGACAGTCGATGAGGACGGTTTCGCTGCCCCGGGGCCGCCAGCGGCTGCACGCCATGCCGACCAGCGCCGGATACGAAGTGCGCGAGAACGAGACCTATGACTGGGATGGCCGCCGGCGCGGCCAGACCCCCTTCACCGTGCTGCAGCACACGATCAGCGGCAGCGGCAAGCTGCGCTATCAAAACCGCAACTATCGCCTTCAGGGCGGCGATACACTTCTTGTGCTCGTCCCGCACAATCATCGCTACTGGTTGGAGAAAGGCGACCGCTGGGAATATTTCTGGATCTCGATGAATGGCGAGGAAACGCTGCGCATCCACCAGATGGTGCTGTCCACTGCCGGCCCGGTGCTGAAACTGCAGCCCTCGACCATCGATCATCTCGCCGATTGCAGCCTGCGCCTCGTCAAGGGCGCAACGTCGCCGGGTGCTGCCTCGGCGATTGCCTATGAAGCGGCGATGGCGCTCTACGACGACGTCTTCGGCTCGCCGGCCTTTGCCGCCGAGCTCAGTGTCATGCAGCCGGTGATCGACCATATCAATGCCAATCTCGAAAAACCGCTACCGGTGAGCGAGCTTGCCGGCATTGTCGGCCTCAGCCGCGCGCATTTCTCGCGCAGCTTTGCCGAGAGCGAGGGCATGCCGCCGGCCGAATTCGTGCTGCAGCAACGCCTGCAGCGCGCCGTCAAGCTTCTGACCAAGGCAGACTTCCTGCCGGTCAAGGAAGTCGCCATCATGTGCGGCTTCGAGGACCCCAACTATTTCTCCAAGGTCTTCCGCCGCGTCTATGGCACCAATCCCACCGAATTCCGCACGACGGGCATGTATGCCAGCATCGGCAAGCTGAGATAGCTTGCCACCTGCCAACCCAGTTGCGTCAGGCCCGCACCTCGAACACCATGTTGAACGGGGTTTCCGTGGCGCGACGGAAATGCGTGAAACCGGCGTCGAGCGCGACCTTTCGAAGCTTCATTTCTCCCGCCTGTGCGCCGAGCCCGAGCCCGACCTCCTGGGAGAGCGATGCCGGCGTGCAGATCATCGTCGACGCTCCATAATAGACGCGGCCGACGGGGTTCAGATTGTCCTTGAGATGGTCATTGGCAAAGGGCTCGACGATCAGCCACGTCCCATTCGGCCCAAGCGTTTCCTTGACATGCCGGCCGGCGCCGACTGGATCGCCCATGTCGTGAAGGCAGTCGAACATGGCAACCATATCATAGCCGCGCCCTGGAAATTCCGCAGCCGACCCCTGTTGGAAGGTCACGCGGTCGGCGACGCCGGCATCCTGAGCGGCAGCCTTTGCCCTTTCGATCGACGGGCCGTGATAGTCGAAGCCGGTAAAACGGGAAGCGGGATAGGCCTGCGCCATCAGGATGGTCGATGCACCGTGACCGCAGCCGACGTCGGCGACACTGGCGCCGGCTTTGAGCTTTGCCTCGACCCCGGCAAGAGCCGGAATCCATTCGTTGACGAGATGGCTGTTGTAGCCGGGGCGAAAGAACCGTTCAGTGCCTCGGAAGAGGCAGGTGCTGTGCTCATGCCAGCCGAGACCCTTGCCGGTGCGGAAGGCATCGGCGATCTTGGGCTCGTCCATCCACATGGATTGAACGACCTCGAAGGCGCCGACGAAAAAGGCGGGGCTGTTTTCCTCGGCAAACACCATCGCCTGCTCCGGTGTCAGGCTGAAACGATCGGTCTTTTCATCGTAAGCCACATAGTCCGCAGCCGCCTGGGCGCTCAGCCATTCCCTGAGATAGCGCTCCTTTATTCCGGTTTTCGTGGCTAGATCCTGGACGCTCATCGGCGTTCCGTCGGCCATCGCCTTGAAGATTCCGACCTGGTCGCCAAGCACGACCAAGGCACCTGACATGGCGGCGCCGACGTCACCAACAAGACGACCGACGAGTGCATCGAGTTTTTGCATATCTGGCTCACGCATTGTGACCTCCCGGGTGCGTGATAAGGAAGATCTAAATTAGACTGTAATAATATTCAGTCAATCAATCTTCCCCTTCGCCAGATGAGCGTCGAGTATTAGTGGTCTAAGAATGGAATAGGCAGACTAATCCAGGGAGATCGGAATTCTCGGAAAGGCGAATGTAAAATGGTTCAAAACGCCCTATTCCGTCATGCGCTTTCTCGTCATCTCTTGTCTCGAGATTACATTTTTTATATAATCTATCCGAGGCAGAATCACACTTTTGATGCAAGGTTATTGTTTTGTGCCTATCTTCCGCTCAATGCCGCGCTGCTCGCGCCCTTTTGGCATGGTCTCAGGACGATCTCTCATCAGCGTCGAAAGTCGCCAAAGCGACGATTGCCAATTTCGAGGCTGGAAAGCGCTCTCCCTACGAACGAACCCTTCAGGATGTGAAGCACGCCCTGGAAGGCGGCGGGGTTGTGTTCATCCCTGAAAATGGTGGGGGTGCAGGCGTTCGCCTGGCAAAACGCGCGGATGCCTCGATCGACACGAATGAAACCGAGACGGTTCAATATGAAGAATATCTCAAAAACGACGCACCGCCCGGTGCAGGTGGCTGAATGATGGCAAAGAAAGAGAAGCTCGAACACTCCGAACTGGCGGGAGAATTCACCGACGACGGGATCACCGTGCTCGTCGATATCTTCCGCACATCCGGCAGCAATGAAGACTGGACGATGGAGGTGGTCACGCAGGCGGAGGATCTGATCCGCTGGGACGAGCCATTTGCGACGGACCGCGATGCCTTCGACGAATTCCTGGCCGTCGTTGCCCGCGACGGCATTCGATCGTTTCTCGAAGATGAAGAGCCATCCGTGCATTGAGGGTATCCCGTGAAAAGCATCAATGATCTAGTCGCGTCTGCGAAAACCGTCTGCGATCGATACCGGGCCGGGCGGATGGAGCGCGAAACCGTGCGGGAATGGGTCCTCGGGCTCGGCGCCTATCCGCCGCCCCATGGTGACCGCGTGCGGGAAGCGGCAGAATGGTTCCGCTTGCACAATCGCGAGCCTGTTTCCGAAGACATCGTGCTGGTGGACATCGATCGGCTTGCGGCGATTTCAGCGCCGTGATCCCCGGGCGTGCGAGCGGACAGGCCGGCTGCAAGGGCTCGCCCATATCCGATCTTAGCCACGCATTGCCTGACCGTTCGATGCGGGATGGATCGCAGCAGTGCCGGCGCTGTTTTGCGGTTGCCTCGCCGCCTCGATCCGGACTGGCGCAATTACGCCGGTACTAGGCGGCGTAGGACCAATGACGATCATGAGCCTTATGCATAATACCCCCATCGCAGCTTCCATGCGGAGCGGTCTGGGGGTTCCGCAGCTTCGGCAAATGTGACACTCCTTACGCTGTTGACATGGCTCCTGCATCGCGCGCGCGAAGCGTACGTCAAGCGCGGCTAGGTAATTTTTATTCGTGCGATAAGTAGAAGGAACAGCACGTGGCAGCATTTCCGGAAAAGGCAAAGGTCGTCATCATCGGGCTCGGCGGCATCGTCGGCGCCTCCATCGCGCATCATCTCGTCGAGCGGGGATGGGACGATATCGTCGGCATCGATAAGTCGGGCATACCGACCGATATCGGTTCGACAGCCCATGCCTCGGACTTCTGTTACACCACGAGCCATGACTATCTGTCGGTCTGGACCACGCAATATTCGATCGATTTCTACGAGAAGATGGGCCATTACGCCCGCATCGGCGGCCTCGAAGTGGCGCGCACCGGCGACGATACCTGGATGGAGGAAATCAAGCGCAAGCTTTCCTCGGCACGCGCTTTCGGCACGCGCGCTCATTATGTCAGCCCTTCCGAGATCAAGGAGAAGTTCCCGCTGATCGAGGAAGATCAGGTGATGGGCGGCCTTTACGATCCGGATGCCGGCCTGGTCATTCCGCGCTCGCAGACCGTTGCCGGCAAGCTGGTCGATGCCGCCGAAAAGGCTGGCAAGCTACAGGTGTTCGGCAATACCCCGGCGAAGTCGCTGATCGTCGAAGGCGGCCGCATCAAGGGCGTCGTCACCCATCGCGGCACCATCATGGCCGACCACGTCATCGTCTGTGCCGGCCTCTGGGGGCGCCTGATCGCGGAGATGGTCGGCGAAGACCTGCCGGTGATGCCGGTTGACCACCCGCTCACCTTCTTCGGTCCTTATAACGAGTTTGAAGGCACCGGCAAGGAAATTGGCTTCCCGCTGCTGCGCGACCAGGGCAACTCCGCCTATATGCGCGATACCGGCGACCCGGCGACGACGGAGGGCGGCCAGATCGAGTGGGGCTATTACGAAGCCACCAATCCACGCATGTGCCATCCGCGCGATCTTCTCGAAAAACACGAAGCGCGCCTGTCGCCCTCGCAGCGCGACCTCGAGATGGAACAGATCATCGAGCCGCTCGAGCGCGCCATGGAATTGACGCCGATCCTCGGCGAACTCGGCTACAACGAAGGTCACTCCTTCAATGGCCTTCTGCAGGTTTCCGCCGCCGGCGGCGCTTCCTGCGGCGAGAGCCAGAAGGTGCGCGGTCTGTGGTATTGCGTCGCCATCTGGGTCAAGGACGGCCCAGGCTATGGCAAGCTGATCGCCGACTGGATGACCGACGGCCGTACTGAAATCGATCACAACAGCATCGACTACGCCCGCTTCTATCCACATCAGTTGACGGAAGAGTTCATCGAGGGCCGCTGCTACGAAGCCGCCCAGAAGATTTATTTCCCGGCTGTTCACACCCGCGAACCCTATGCATCCGGCCGCAACGCCAAGCGCTCGCCCTTCTACGAGCGCGAAAAGGAGCTTGGTGGCTACTTCATGGAACTTGGCGGCTGGGAGCGTGCGCACGGCTACGCCGCCAACGAGCACCTTCTGGAGAAATACGCCGACCGCGTCCCGGTTCGCGAGAACGAATGGGACAACCGCCATTTCTGGCGCGTGTCGAATGCCGAGCATCTGGCGATGAGCGAGGATTGCGGCATCGTCAATCTCAGCCACTTCCACATGGTCGACATCGAGGGTCCCGACCATGTCGAACTGATGGAATGGCTGTGCGCTGCCAAGGTCGGCGGCGATGCCAACATCGGCAAGGGCATTTATACCCACTTCCTCGACGACGAAGGCATGGTGCGCGCTGACTTCACTGTCTTTCGCATGGCCGACCGCTGCCGTCTGGTCAACGGCGCCGATGCCGGCCCGCGTGATCTGCATTATATGAAGCGGGTAGCCCAAGACCGTGGCCTCGACGTGATCATCACCGACGTCTCGGAGAAATTCGTCACGATCGGCATCTGGGGTCCAAACGCGCGCGACACGCTGAAGAAGGTTGTCGCCGATCCGGCCGGGCTGGATCAGGAAAACTTCGCTTTTGCGGCGATCAAGCCGATCGAGGTCGCCGGCAAGCCTGTCACCGCCTTCCGCATCTCCTATGTCGGCGAGCAGGGCTGGGAACTGCACATGAAGTACGAAGACGGCCTCGCCGTCTGGGATGCGCTACGCTCGACCGGTGTGATGGCCTTCGGCGTCGAAACCTACGCGAACTCGCGCCGCATGGAAAAGAGCCTCCGCCTGCAGAACGCCGACCTCCTGACCCAGTACAACCTGATCGAAGCCGATCTCGCCCGTCCGAAGGTCAAGGAGGCCGATTTCCGCGGCAAGGCGAAACATCTGGAGTACAAGGCACGCGAGCACCAGCCGGCCATGCTTTGCACGCTGGTGATGACCGACAACACCGACAAGTCGGGCGTCAAGCGTTATCCCGTTGGAAACCTGCCTGTTGTCGATCCCGCCACGGGAGAGGTTCTGGTCGATGAGCTTGGCCGTCGGTCATACACGACCTCGGTGGCCTACGGACCGACGGTCGGAAAGAACATTGCCCTGGCCTACCTTCCCTGGTCGTATTGCCAGGTTGGACGCAGGTTGAATGTCGAGTATTTCGCCGAGAGTTATCCGGTCGAGGTTGTCGGCGTCGGGTACAAGCCGATCTACGACCCCGAAAATCTGAAGCCGCGCACCTAAGCGCAGCGGCGTCCCGCAAATCGGAATCGATTTTCGGAAAGCACGTGCGAGGATTGAAAGTGTTGCAGCGCCGCGTGTCTTAGAAGACGCGCGGCGCTGTAAGCGCTCCAGAACTTGTGACGCCGCAAGGATGGCGCGCCACAAACATGAGATTGATCGTCAGCGCCACGCGGAACGGCGGCTCGGATGGTCGCTGGTGACCCGGATCCGTCACCTGTCCGCTTCTGACGCTCTGGATGCTGGCGCTATTTTGCGGTTGCCTCGCAGTCGGATTGGAAGTCAGGATGCGGCGAAACGATCATTAGAATTCGAGAGTGAGGCATGATGTCGTCCGAAAACCGCTCACACTTTTCAGCATCATGCTCTGGCGAGTGGACAGTCGATGCTTGATAATCCCACATGGTCCGGAGTGCTCGCCGATCCTGTCGTCCAGGCCGGGACGTTGGCCGTGGTCGGTGCGATCATCACGCGCATAGCGCTTCGACCCTTCCCGAGCTGGAAGCTTGCGGGCCAGGTGTTTTTCTTCGCGGCGCTCACCGTCCTGCTGCTCTATCATGACATCGTGCCCTACGAAGTCGGGCCGGCGACTACTTCGACCTTCGAACGCGTCTTCATCGCCCTTGCCAAAGTAGTCTGGTGGATCAATGCCGCCTGGGCGCTGATCGCCTTCGTCCGCGTCTTCCTGATCTTCGAGCGCCAACCGCGTGAAGGTCGCCTCGTTCAGGATCTGGTCATCGGCCTGATCTATCTCGGCGCGATCCTCTCGGTGGTCGCCTATGTCTTCAGCTTTCCCGTCGGCACGCTGATCGCCACATCAGGCGTCTTTGCCATCATCCTCGGCCTTGCGATGCAAAGCACCTTGAGCGACGTCTTTTCGGGCATCGCGCTCAACCTCGGCCGTCCCTATGCGATCGGCGACTGGATCGTGCTGAATGACGGCGTCGAGGGTCGTGTCGTCGAAACCAACTGGCGCTCCACCCATCTGCTGAACGGCTCGAACGATCTCGTCGTCCTGCCCAACAGCTTTCTTGCCAAGGTCGGGCTGACCAATCTCAGCAGCCCCGACCGCAGTCACGGCGCCTCACTGACGGTCCGCGTCGTCCCGACGATCGGGCCGTCGGCGATCATCGAGGTCATGCGCGCCGTGCTTTTGAGCAGTGGCTCGATCCTGACCGAGCCGAAACCCGGGGTGCAGATCAAATCACTGACATCGGATGCAGTGGAGCTGGAACTCTCCTTCCGCGTCAGGGATATCGGCCAGACGGGGCCGGCGAAGAACGAGATCTTCGATCTCATCTACCGCCATATCAAGGCCGCAGGCCTCACCTTGGCGCGGCCGATCGACGCCGCAGGCCCACCGCCCGACCAGTTGCAGTCGGAAGAGGTGATGAAACCGCATCGGCCGACGCCGCTCAAGCTTCTCGACGCCATCCCATTGTTTTCTTCGCTAACCGAGGACGAGAAGGAAACGCTCGCAGCCTCGATGACCCGGAGGACCTACAAGAAGGATTCCATCCTCATCGAGCAGGGCGATACGGTTGCATCGCTGATGATCGTGCGCAGCGGCGCCCTTGTCGCCACGCGGCGGGAAGGCCATCAGGAAATCGAACTCGGCCGGCTGGCGCCGGGCGATTATTTCGGCGAAAGCGGGCTGCTGATCGGGGTCGGCGAGGCCGCCAGCCTGCGGGCGCTGACCTTCGTCGTCGTCTACGAGATTGCCCAGGCAAGCCTAACGCCGCTGCTGCACGACCGGCCCGGCATCGCCGAAGAGCTTGCCGCCACCTTGTCGCGCCGCATCGAGACCGGCCAGCATTCCTTCGCGCCCGAAGGCGCCACGCTGAACGGCGGCTCTATGATCTCACTGGTGACACGCATCCGCCACCTGTTCAAGGTGCCGCAGTAAAGCTCCAGGGCAATGGGCGCCGATGCCTGCACCGCTGCGGCCCTATCCCGCTTCAATGCCAACCCCGAGAATGAGGTAGGTCTCTCCGACGACAAACACGGCTGACGCCGGCGCAAATGGCTACTTTTCCGAGTTTCTCGCTGTTGCGCATCCTCCAGCGACCGCCAGTCGTCGCGATGCGCCTCTGCTGCTCCCTAGCCAGCCAGGGGTTCATTTATTGACAGGTAGTCGACACGACCTTTGTCGCACGACGCACTTGTCGAAGCTACCAATTCGTCATATATGATGTTATAAATAACCTTATCCACCGTATCTGGATAATTGCTATATGGGATCGCCGAAATCAAAACCTGCCCTCGAAAGGCTTGGACATGACATCCGTGGCGCTCGCTTGCGGCGCGGTATCGCCGTTGCCGATCTGGCGGTGCGCGCCGGCACGTCGCCGAGCACCGTCGCGCGCTTGGAAAAGGGAGATCCTGGTGTTGGGATCGGCACGCTCGCCGATGTTCTCGTTGTGCTTGGTCTTATCGACCGGTTGGCCGACCTGATCGACATCCGCAAAGACGATCTGGGTCTGGCGTTGGCCGCCGAACGCCAGCCACGTCGCGGACGGTCTTTTGCGACCGCCCTGCGCAGGCAGAAGGCCAAGGGGAAGACGGCACAGGAGGATACGGATGTCGTTGATCTGGACGGCGCGTCATTCTGATGCCCGATTTCAACGCCCATGTCGTTCTCGGCGAGAACCTGACACCCGTTGGCCAGTTGCGTTTCACGCAGGCGGGGCCTCGACAGTTCTCGACTTTTGCTTACGATCCGGCCTGGATCGAAAATCCTCGTGCCTTTGCCGTGCAGCCGACCTTTCCCCTTGAAGCTGGGCCATTTCACACATCTGGCCAGCCCGGAAACATGCGCGACGCATTGGCGGGCGTCTTCGCTGACGCTGCACCGGACAGTTGGGGCCGCAGGCTTCTCGAACGCACCTACGGCAATGGCCTTTCGGAGTTCGAGTATTTGACGCTATCCGATGATGCCTGCCGGCAGGGCGCGCTGCGATTTGTGGACGATAGGAGAGAAATCATCCGGGGCGGCGCCGCCGACGCCGTACCGCGTCTGGTCGATCTGGAGACCATCACCGCCATCGCACGGGCCTATGAGCAGGGCAAGGAGATATCCGCGGAGGACATGCAGGTGCTCGCGGGTGCGGGCGGTTCCGGCGGTGCGCGGCCTAAGGCCAATGTTCGGGACGGCGACACGCTCTGGCTCGCCAAGTTCACCTCGGTTCATGATCAGCAGCCGATCGAACGCCTAGAGGTCGCCACGCTCCGCCTCGCTCGGGCCTGCGGAATCCGTACGCCCGAGGTCAGGCTGGAACTGGCTGACACGCCATTCCCGGTCGCTCTGATCAAGCGGTTCGATAGGCGCGAGGCCGGCCGTGTACCCTATATTTCGGCCCGCACTGCCCTCGGCAAGACCGGGGCCGAACTCGGCTCCTATACGGAGATCGTCGACTTCATGCGGGCCAATGCCGCTGATCCGCAGGCCGATTTCCGTGAACTCTTTCTACGCCTGATCTTCACCATCCTCGTGTCGAACAAGGATGACCATCTAAAGAATCACGGTTTCCTTTATGTGGGGGCCGGTCGCTGGCGACTGTCTCCGGTGTTCGATGTTAACCCCGCACCTGACCGCAATCCGCATCTTGAAACGTCAATTCTTGAGGGCGGTGCGCATGACCGATCAATCCGTCTGGCCTTCGAAGCCTGCGAGTTCTTCGAAATCGCCGAAACGGATGCTCGCCAGATGATCCGCGAGACGGCGCAGCACATTTCCCTGCAATGGCGAGATATACTTCGACAAGTGGGCGTCTCCGGTACGTTGGCGCGCGAGTATGAAGCCGCCTTCGTAAATGATCAGACTGAGATAGCGCTCGCTCTATAAACCAGATATGCACGATATACTCGTATAACTCATCATATATGACGTAGTTCGTGCCTGCTCAACACTATGCTGTGGGATGGTTCTGATGATCGGGCATCACACATGCGCAAAAATTCTCCAGTCCGCCTGATTTTCTCAACGAGCGAAGGCGCCGCACTGAATGGCAGCTCGGTTGGCCCGCCGGTGACGCGTATCCGCCACCTGTTCTAGGTGCCGCAGTGTCGCCCGAGCTATTTCCGCTGAAACTTCTGCCGCGCCGCGCGCGCCACGCTCTCGGCGAGAATCAGCAGACAGCCGAGGAGAAGCAGAGTAGCGGCGAGCAGCGCGTCGACATGGGCGAATTTCACCAGAATGCCGACGATGGCAATCAGCAGCAGTGCCGCCAGCGCCAGCGCGCCGTCGTCGATGAACATGCCGAAGAATTCCTTCAAGGCGACCTTAAGAATATTCATCACGCGGCCACCTCGGCATGGGTGTTGAAATACTGACGCAGCATCCGGACTGCTGCGAAGGAAAAGACGGCGAGCACGGCAAGGATCGCCAGAAGCGAAAGATCGGCGCCCGGCCAGTCGGCGCCGACGCCCTCGCCAACCCAGAATATGCCGAAGGCGCTGAGCAGCAGCCCGACGACGAATTTGAGGCTATTCTCCGGAACCGCCGAGAGCGGTTTGTGCACGAAGATGCCGATGATCAGCACCAGCAGGCAGGCCGCGGCCGCTCCAAGGCTGGCATAGCCGATCATGCCGTGTCCGGCGCCGGTAGCGATGACGATGAACACCACTTCGATCCCCTCGAGCAGCACCGCCTTGAAGGCGGCGGTGCCCGCCAGGAAATTGGCACGGCGCTCGGCGGATTGACGCCGCAGGCTGTCGGTCTCGGCTGCGAAGGCCTTCTCCTCGTCGTGCAGCGCGATGAAGCCCGAGGCCCGCAGGATCGCCTTGCGCAGCCAGCGCAGGCCGAAGAGAACGAGCAGCGTCCCGATCACGAACTGCATCAGCTCGATCGGAATGAGCCCGAGCAGCGGACCAAGCGCCAGCACGAGAAGAGCGAGAAGGCCGAGCGCAAGACCGGTGCCGATGAAGGCCGGACGCCAGCTCTGCGTAACGCCGACGGCGAGAATGATGGTGAAGGCTTCAACGACCTCGACGAAGGAGCCGAGAAATGCGGCCGTGACCGTCGAAGTGATCGTTGTCAGAGTTGTCATGGTTCTTGTCCGTTATGCCGGCGGAGATCATGTACTGGGCTGAATTGTTATTTTTCTTACCGTTTTGCGGCTTCCGCAACATCATCTGGCGCGCGGCTCGGAATAAACCGCTTCGAGATCAGCCAGCAGCCAAGCGCCCAGAGCGCACCGGCGCACCATCCGGCGAAGACGTCCGTGGGATAATGGACGCCGAGATAGATTCGGCTCAAGCCGATGAGGACGGCGAGGAAGACGCCGATGCCCATGACGAAGATCCGCGTTGACCGGTAACGCTGTGTCCGGGCCAGCAGCGCCCCAAGCGTCAGATAGGTCACCGCCGAGACCATCGCGTGTCCGGAGGGAAAGCTGAGATCGCTCACTTCGACCAGATGCGGCACGATGTCGGGGCGCGGCCGCGCGACGAGGATCTTCAAGAGAGTGCTCGCCAGCCAGCCGCTCAGCACAGAGGAAAAGACGAAGATTGCGATCGGCCAGCGCCGGTCGAGCAGAAGATGGACGGTGACGAGAACCGTCATCAGCGAGAGAACGGTGATGCCGCCGAGGGCAGTGATATCGTCGACGGCATGCGTCAGCCAGCCGGGACCGATCGGCACGGCAAGTTCTCCCGGCCGTCGCAACGCCAGCAGGATTGCCTGGTCAAAGCGGAATGTCTCACCCTCCAGGACTTCGCTCGTCAGTCGCTGGAGCAGGAACAGTCCACCGGCGATCGATGCCACCATGATCAATGTCAGCGGCTCATATGCATTGAGCCTCGCCAAGAGTCCCCGTCGTTGAACCTCGCTCATGCCTGCCGTCGAACTCCCTTCACATCATGTCGGTCCCCGCCAGATTGGCAATCCAGATCCAGGATTCAAGACCTTGCGGCATTCAAGGGCGTTCCCGACAGAGGTTTTATGGCCGCTGAGGTCGCCTTCTAGGCGTTCATCAACGGCACCAGTGAGTGAACCGCTTTGATCTGGTCGCAGTACCACGATGGAATGTGATGACGACGAATCCATGCTCCCCGGGCGGTCTCGAATGCGCGTCGCGCGCTTCGAGAGCACATGCCTCCGCCCTTATCGGTTCACAATCCCAACGCCTTGTTGATGGCCGCAATCAATGTAGCTCCGGAAAATTGCTTCTGCAGATAAGCAACACACCCCGCCTTTTCCGCCTGCGCTTTTGCGGAGCCGGTTTCCAGTGCCGTGATGAAAATCACGGGAAGGGTTGTTCCCTCGGCTTTCAGCCTGCGTTGCAAATCGATGCCGGACATGCCACCGAGGTCAATATCAAGGACGAGGCAGTCGATCGTCGTTTTGGGATCGCGACTGAGAAAGGCCTCGGCCGATGCATACTCGTTGGCCTGAAAACCGTAAGCGTTAAGCAGCCGCCCGAGACTGCGCCTTAGGCTTGCGTCATCATCGACGACGGCGACCGTGCGGCGAGGGTTCTCCACCTCATACACCTCTTTTGACGATATGAGAGATAATGGTTCCCGATCAAATTAGGCCGGCGGGACGTCGATTGATATTGTCCTAAGGGGAAGGCGCCGCTGTATCCTGGTCGATGAGACCAATATATGCAGCGATCGACACCACCTCGGCCAGCGAGCGTACGTCGAGCTTTTCCATGACCTGATGGCGATGCACCTTCACCGTCCGCTCCGAGATGCCGAGCGCATAAGCGATCTGCTTGTTGAGATGGCCACGTATAACGAGCCGGAACACTTCCGCTTCGCGCGGGCTGAGACTCGCGACTAATGCCCGCTGGGCTTGAAGACGATCGTGACGGGCCTGCTGTCGTTCGCATTGGATGAGGGCGCGATTGATCGCCTCCATCAATGCCGCCGCGGTCGAATTCTTCTCCAGAAAATCCTTGGCACCCGCCTTCATCGCCTCGACGCTTGCCTTTATGTCTCCCTCCCCCGTGAGGAACACGACCGGCAATAGCAGTGCCTGCTCGCACAATCGGCGTTGGATTTGCAGCCCGGACTGGCCGGGCATCTGGAGGTCGAGGAGAACGCATCCCGGTTCGCAAGTGGAAAGGCGGGCAAGAAATTGGTCCCCGGATTCATAGGTTTCGACCCTGAGACCATGTGCGGAAAGCAGCCTTGCGGTCGCCGTCCGGTAGGATTTGTCGTCATCGACGATATGGACAACCGGTTTCATCTCGATTGCTCTTCCCTGTGGGCGAGAGGCAGGGCCACGCGAAAGACCGCGCCTCCTTCGGGGCGGTTGTCGGCGCAGATTGTGCCGCCATAGGTCTCGAGAATGGCGCGGGCTATGGACAGACCCAGCCCCGTGCCCGCCTGCTTGGTGGTATAGAACGGTTCGAAGATGCGGATCAGCCTCTCCTCGGGAATGCCGTCTCCGGTGTCGGAGACCAGCAGCTCCGCCTTCTCGTTCGCCAGTCCCGTTGTAAACGTAAGCGTTCTCCCGGCCGGGACGGCGTCCAGCATGGCGTCCATAGCATTGGTTGCCAGATTGAGGATAACCTGCTGCACATGAACTTTGTCGGCACGTACCGGCAACTCGCCGGGCGGCTGTGTTGAGGTCAGCGTAATTCCGCGCCGCTCTGCCTCGCCGTGAATGATATGGATTGCGCTCGACGTGACATCGTTCAGATCGAACTCCTGCCAATCGATCTCGCTTCTCTTCTTGAGCAGCCCTCTCATCCGGCTGATGATATCGCCTGCGCGCTGATCGTCCTCCTGGATGTCGAGGAGAATCTGCTGAATCAGTTGGTGATCCGGGTTTACACTTCGGAGCAGCACCGCGGCTGCCTCGGCATTGTTTCGGATGGCCGAAAGGGGCTGGTTCAGTTCGTGAGCAATGGACGAGGACAATGCTCCGGCTGTCGCCGACTGATTAAGGTGGACGGCTTCGAGCAAGTGAAGGCGCGACCGGCTCTCGGCATCGCGGCGGCGCCTCCGCTCAAACAAGAGCACCGAGATGATGCTGGCCTGCGCCAGCACGAGGCCGCTCCCCGCCACCAGAATTGCCCAGTGTTCCTCCCAGAGGCTCCTCTTCTTGTGCATCTGGATTGTGCCCGGCGGCAGATCCTTTTCGGCGAGCCCCCAGCGCTGGAGTTGCCGGGCATCGGCGATATATGTCTGGGGCGCTTCGAGATCCGACACAGGCTTGCCAGCGATCGCATCGATGACAAGGTTGCCGACGGTCCGGCCCAGTGCTTCGAATGTGACGGTATTGCCGCCGACGACGCCATGATCGATGTAGGTCTGATAGGGCCCATAGACCGGCGCGCTGGCGGTCGCCGCAATCTGTCTGATCGCGTCGCGCGGAATGAAGTTGCGCCCTGCCCGATCCTTGAAGATCGTCAATGCCAGGATGATGCTGTCGGGCGGCACGCGGGATACGCGCTCGACAAATTCATCGATCGTCAGATCTTCCAGATAGGTGGTCGTATCATAGGATTTCGAGAACTGTTTCAAATCCGTGCGGGCCGTCGCCAGCCATCCGCGGTCGAAGTCGGACGAGCCTCCGACGATGTAGAGGTGGCGGGCATCGGGCTGAAGGCTGCGGGCCATCTCGGCTGTCTTCAGAATGTCGAATGTCGTGAAGGCTCCGATCACGTCATCCGGCAAATCGATCTTCTCGGCGGTGGCGGTGCCGAAACCAGCGGCGACGATCTTTGCGCCGGGCGCGATCGTGCCGTGGTTCGCGACTATGAAGCTGGCCGATTCGCTGCCGACGGCCACGACCACGTCGGGGCGGCGCACTGCGTATTTTTCGCCCAGATATCGGGCCATGCGCGCGACATGGTCGCCTTCCGGAAACCGCGAGAGATCCAGGAACTCGGAAAACAGATCGATCTTGCCGTTGGTCGCCTCCAGCAAACGGCTCCGCAACGCCTCTCCGGCAGCGGTCGTTGCCGCGATCCTCTCGTCATAGGGGTAGAGAACGAGGACGCGGGGAACCCGGTCGATGACGGCAATCGAGGTGTCGGAGGCTGCGGCCTGACGACTGGACATACTCGGGGCGAACACCGCCAACAAAAAGGCAGTGCAGCATAATCGACCTGACCATTCGCCCAAGCCCATCAGCTTCCCCCCAAACCGGCCAAGAATAACAGCTTCCCGCTTCGGCGTCATCTGCGCATCACTACTATCGATTGCCGCTGCATGAAGAGATTCCCCAAAGTACAATATCGAGCGAAGGCAGCATTCGCTAAAGTTCAGCGGGCCGGAGCAGAGATGCGGCCGGCCCTCGCATCCCTGCCGGAGGCAGCTCCGGCAGGATCTTCATTTTAAGCAGTCCAGTTGAATCGACGCATGCAATCGCAGCCTTGTCCGCGAGTGGCTCCGTCATTCAAGAACGTCAACGGAGGGATTTGAAATGAACAGCAGAATCCTTATCCGCTGTATCGGAGCACTGGCTACATCCACCGTTCTCTGGTGCGCAGCCTCGCCCGTGCAAGCGCAAGACTCCCAACGAAAACCCAACATCCTGTTCATCGTTTCGGATGATACCGGCTACGGCGATCTCGGGCCTTACGGCGGAGGTGAGGGCCGCGGGATGCCGACCCCGAGCATCGACAAGCTGGCCGACGAAGGCATGACCTTCTTTTCCTTCTACGCCCAACCGAGCTGCACGCCCGGCCGCGCCGCCATGCAGACGGGACGCATTCCGAACCGCAGCGGCATGACGACGGTGGCATTTCAAGGCCAAGGCGGCGGATTGCCCGCAGCGGAATGGACGCTCGCCTCCGTTCTGAAGCGCGGTGGCTATCACACCTATTTCACCGGCAAATGGCACCTCGGGGAGGCGGACTATGCGCTTCCGATCGCGCAGGGTTACGACGAAATGAAGTATGTCGGCCTCTACCACCTCAATGCCTACACCTATGCCGACCCGACCTGGTTCCCTGATATGGATGCGGAAACCCGCGCTCTGTTCCAGAAAGTGACAACGGGCTCGCTGTCCGGCAAGGCCGGAGGTGAGGTAAAGGAAGACTTCAAGATCAACGGTCAATATGTCGATACGCCCGTGATCGACGGCAAGGAAGGCGTTGTCGGCATTCCGTTCTTCGACGGCTACGTAGAGAAAGCGGCACTGGGCTTTCTTGATGAAGCTGCAAAGACGCCGGATCAGCCTTTCTTCATCAACGTCAATTTCATGAAAGTGCACCAGCCGAACATGCCGGCCCCGGACTTCCAGGGCAAATCGATCTCGAAGAGCAAGTATGCGGACTCCGTTGTGGAGCTGGATACACGCATCGGAAGGATTATGGACAAGCTGCGTGAAACTGGCATGGACAGAAATACGCTGGTTTTTTACACGACCGATAACGGCGCTTGGCAAGACGTCTATCCGGACGCGGGCTACACACCATTCCGCGGTACAAAAGGCACCGTGCGCGAAGGCGGCAACCGTGTTCCCGCGATCGCTGTCTGGCCCGGCAAGATCAAGCAGGACGTAAAAAATCACGACATCGTCGGTGGTCTCGATCTGATGGCGACCTTTGCCGCAGCCGGCGGCGTGCCGCTGCCCACCAAAGACCGCGAAGATAAACCGATTATCTTCGATAGCTACGATATGACCCCGATTCTGCTGGGTACGGGAAAATCTGCCCGCAAAAACTGGTTCTACTTTACTGAAAACGAATTGACGCCGGGTGCTGCCCGTGTCGGCAATTACAAGGCCGTGTTCAACCTGCGCGGCGACAATGGGCAGGCCACGGGCGGTCTGGCGGTTGATACCAACCTGGGCTGGAAGGGTGCTCAGTCCTACGTCGCCATCGTGCCACAGGTGTTCGATCTGCTGCAGGATCCGCAAGAACGCTACGACATCTTCATGAACAACTACACCGAACATACCTGGACATTGGTCTCCATCTCGGGAGCGATCAAGGACCTCATGAAAACCTACGTCGAGTACCCCCCGCGCAAGCTGCAGAGCATGGGTTACGACGGCCCGATCGAACTCTCCAAGTATCAGATGTTAG
Source organism: Rhizobium sp. P1_B8 (assembly GCF_056406515.1). NCBI lineage: Bacteria > Pseudomonadati > Pseudomonadota > Alphaproteobacteria > Hyphomicrobiales > Rhizobiaceae > Rhizobium > Rhizobium sp. P1_B8. The sequence goes on from NZ_JBFTZZ010000032.1 coordinate 29,616, forward strand.
AGTCGGTGCGTGAACAACTCGGCAAGGAGGGGGTCAATATCACGGCTCCGACCGGGAACTAGGTCCTTGGCGGCCCCGGAGCGATCCGGGGCTGCCGCGTATCTCCAAGTTCAAGATTGCCGCAAGTTAATCGATGGAGGCATTGCGATGAATTCGGCACGTAGTTTCCTGTATTTTTCCCGCGGCGTCGCGCTCGCCGCTGCAGCATGCCTTTTTACTGCAGGGTCGGCAGTCGCTCAAACGGACGCACTGCCTTCGTGGAACGACACGGCACCGAAACAAGCGATCATCTCCTTCGTTGAGAAGGTGACAAAACCGAGTTCAGCCGACTTCGTTCCGGAAGCGGAGCGTATCGCCGTATTCGACAATGATGGAACCCTGTGGGTCGAACATCCGATATATACGCAGCTCGCGTTCGCCCTGGACCGGGTGAAGGCGCTTGCCCCGCAGCATCCGGAATGGAAGGAAACGCAGCCGTTCAAGGCGGTGCTCGAAGGCGACATGAAGGCACTCGCGGCGTCCGGCGAAAAGGGCCTCGTCGAACTCGTCATGACCACGCATGCGGGAATGACCAGCAGCGATTTCCAGAAGGTCGTGACCGATTGGCTTGCTTCGGCACGTGACCCGAAATTCAAGCGGCCATACACTGAACTCGTCTACCAGCCGATGGTCGAGCTTCTCGCCTATCTCCGCGCCAACGGCTTCAAAACCTTCATCGTCTCAGGCGGAGGCATCGAGTTCATGCGGCCATGGGCGGAAAAAGTCTATGGCGTCCCGCCCGAGCAGGTTATCGGCTCGTCGATCAAGACCGAATTCAGGATGCAGGACGACACACCGACCCTGTTTCGGCTCCCTGAAGTCAACTTCATCGACGACAAGGCCGGCAAACCCGTCGGGATCAACCAGCAGATCGGCCGGCGGCCGATTGCAGCCTTCGGCAATTCCGACGGAGATCTCCAAATGCTGCAATGGACGACCATGGCGGGCGCACCTGCCAGGCTCGGCGTGCTGATCCATCACACCGATTCGGACCGTGAATACGCCTACGACCGCGATACCGAATTCGGTCGCCTCGACAAGGCGCTCGATGCCGCCTCCATCGTTGGCTGGACCGTCGTTGACATGAAGGCCGACTGGAAGCAGGTGTTCAAGGACTAGGGGAATGTGCCGAGCGCCGGAGCCTTGGACGATGGCGCCGTGACCTTTTAAAACGTCGACAGGGAGCGATTGAGTGGCAGCGTGTGTTCGGTCAGCAGCGGTGAGAGGAGTGACCCTCCTGCTTTTCCTGTTGCTCGCCTTTGCCGGGCACAGCCTTGCGCGTGACCCCCTCTCGACGCCCGCCGCCGACCCCCGAATAGCGATCCACGAGGGTTTCGTGGACGAAAGGACGTGCTCGTCCTGCCACGCCGATCAGGCTGCGGCTTTTTCGAAATCCCACCATGCAAAGGCCATGGCCCTGGCCGACGAGGAAACGGTGCGCGGCGATTTCGACAATAGCAGGTTTGAGCATGACGGCGTCGTCACCACCTTCACCCGCCGCGATGACCGCTTCTTCGTGAACACCGAGGGGGCGGACGGCAACCAGGCCGAGTTCGAAGTCAAATATACCTTCGCCTACGAGCCCCTGCAGCAATACCTCATCGACATCGGGGGAGGACGGCTGCAGGCTCTCGACATCGCCTGGGATACGGTCAAACGGCAGTGGTTCTGGCTCGGCAACGGCACCCCGGCCAAACCCGGATCGACCTATCATTGGACAGGTCCCTTTTATCGCTGGAACCGCACCTGCATCGATTGTCATTCGACCGATCCCCAGGCGAAGTTTCAACCGCAGACGAACGAATACGAGTCGACCTACGTCGCCACCAGCATCGGCTGTCAGTCCTGTCATGGTCCGGGCGCCAAGCACGTCGCTTCCGCGCAATCGGACAACGCCTCATCCGCAGTCAAGCCGGATACAGGTCTGCCGAAAGTCGATGCGGGCATCTGCTTTGCCTGCCATGCCAGGCGCACCAAGCTGCTGGACGGCTACCAGCCGGGAAAGCCCTTTCTCGACTATTTCTCCCCTGCCCTGCTCCGGCAGGATCTCTATTTCCCCGACGGGCAGATCCTTGACGAGGTCTTCGAATATGGCTCGTTTCAGCAAAGCAAGATGGCAAGGGCGGGCGTGACCTGTCTCGACTGCCATCGGCCGCACGATGCCGGCCTCAAAGCCGAGGGCAATGCACTGTGCACGCAATGCCACACAGAGACGAAGCCGGAGCGCTTCGTCAACCAAGATCCGAGCGGGCTGTTCGACACTCCCGAGCACACCCGTCACCAGGCCGGCTCCACCGGAGCACAATGCGCCAACTGCCACATGCCGGAACGCACCTACATGAAGGTCGACCCGCGCCGCGACCACTCCTTCGTCATCCCCCGACCCGACCTGTCGGCAACCCTCGGAACGCCGAATGCGTGCACGACCTGTCATGTCGGCAGAACGAATGATTGGGCAGCCGAAACAATGGACAAATGGTACGGGACGCAATGGCGCAAACGCCCGTCGATCGCCCATGCCTTCGCCGGAGCTGCAAACGGCGATCAAGCCGCGGTGGAGGCTCTGCGCGCGCTTGTCAGTGACCATGACCAGGCAGGAATTGTCAGGGGTAGCGCCATCGCAGCAATGAGCCGAACTGGCGGCGTGGAGATCACCGCCGACATTCAAACGGCCGCGGCCGATGCAGATCCGCTCGTCAGGCTCGGTGCTGCGGAAGCGACAGGCAACATTCCGCCGGAGCAGAGGCTGGAGGCGATCGGCAACCTGCTGGGCGATGCAACGCGCGCGGTGCGCGTTGCTGCCGCCAACGCACTCGCCGGCACTCCTCCCCACCTCTTCGGCGATCAGCAAGGCAATTTCGAAGCCGCCGTCGCGGACCTGCGCGCCTATGTCGAAACCAATGGCGACGTCGCGGAAGCACAAAGCAATTATGGCTTCTTCCTGTTCGCCCGACAGCGTACGGCCGAGGCCGAAGCCGCCTTCCGGCGAGCGATTTCGCTCGACCCGACACTCGAGGCAATGCGCATCAATCTCGCGGAATTCTACCGCGCCACCGGCCGGAACGACCAATCGGAACAGACTTATGCCGAAGCGATCGGGATGGCGCCTGAAAGCGCGGATCTGCGGTACGGACACGCGTTGTCGCTGGTACGCAAACAGGCATTGACCGAGGCTATCACAGAACTCCAAGAAGCCGTGCGGCTGGATCCACAAAACTCCCGCTACAAGACGACCTTTGCCGTCGCTCTCGATTCCGCTGGCCGGACGGAAGAAGCACTGGACAAGCTCGATGGTTGGGCGGCGGGCGAAGACGCTGATATCATCGGCCTGGCGCTCCGATACAGTCTCAAGCTTCGACGCTTGCCGGAGGCGCTGAAATACGCCGAGGATCTGGCGCGACTGAGACCTGAGGACCAGCAGATTTCAGGCCTCATCGGGCAGTTGACGCAGGCGATCAACGAAAAATAGGTATTTGAGCTTGTCGAAATCTACCTCTCGCCGCACAGTGCCGACTCGGGACAGCAGTGCCGAGGCGAAACGAGATCGGGGGATTCTCATGAAAGCCATATACTTGCGTGCCATTCTATTGGTGACGGGCATTTGCGCGGCGTCGGCCGGCAACGCTGCCGATATCACGCCGCTCACGCCGGAAGCAAAAACAGTCGAGAGCCAGAGCGGCTGGGAATTCACCTTCGCGCCATATTTCTGGGCTGCCGGCATATCCGGCGATATTGGGCAGTTTGGACTTCCGGATGTTCATATCGACGCGGATTTCGGCGATATCCTCAATAACCTCGACTTCGCTTTCATGGCGGCAGGCGAAGCAAGATACGATCGCTTCAGCATCGTCGGTGACGTGATCTACACCAAGCTCGGTGCCGACGCCGACACACCTGCCGGCATCCTTGCCGACAGCGTCGATGTGACATCGAAGACCTTCGCGGGATTTCTTGGCGCCGGTTACGCCGTGCTCGAAGACCAAAATGGCCATCTCGATGTGGTCGGCGGCATGAGGGTCTGGTCGGCCAAAACCGAGATCTCCTTTAATGGCGGCATTCTGGCCGGAGTGGATGTCGAAGACAGCGCCACATGGATCGATGCCGTCGCCGGCGTCCGAGGAAACTACTTCTTCACGCCGGAAATCTATGTCACGGGGTGGGGCCTACTGGGCGCCGGCGGCGCCGATATCGACTGGGATGTGGCGTTGGGCCTCGGCTATAAGTTCAACGACACCATCTCAGCGGTCGCCGGATATCGTGCACTCGGCGTCAATTACGATAATGACGGGTTCGTCTTCGACGTCGTTCAGCAGGGGCCGATCTTCGGGGTGGCCATTCGGTTCTAAAGGCCGGACTGGCGAACTTCGTACTGTTAGCGATTATCCTTCCAGTATGCTCGCCATTTGAAGACCTGGTGTCCTCCGGGAGCCGGAAAAACGACGTCCCCCAGCAGCAGGGAGCCGCCGTGACAGCGGCTCAAAGTTCGGTATCCAACAGGATCGATCCGGGCGATATCGTTTCATTTCGGAGGAAGCCTGCCCTGCGGGCTGGGTTCAATCGGATCATGGAGGCATTGATGAAGAAAGTCGCTTCTTGGGTAGTACTGGTTGTCGCGCCGCTCGGTGTCTGGACAGGGACGGCAGCCGCCCAGTCGAGTGAAGACCTGGCGAAGAAGCTTTCCAATCCGATAGCCTCGCTCATCAGCGTCCCGTTCCAGTTCAACTACGATCACGGCTATGGTCCAGACGACGGCGACAAGGCAACGCTGAACATTCAGCCGGTCATTCCCTTCAAGATAAACGAGGACTGGAACGTCATCTCGCGCACCATCCTGCCAGTCACATGGCAGAACGACATTGCCGGACCGTCGGGAACGCAGTTCGGTCTGGGCGACATCACGCAAAGCTTCTTCTTCTCGCCGTCCAAGCCGACCGAGAGCGGCATCGTCTGGGGCGTCGGCCCGGTGTTCCTGCTGCCGACGGCGACGGACGAGCTCCTCGGAAGCGGCAAGTGGGGTGCGGGTCCGACAGCGGTCGTCCTTAAGCAGGACGGCCCCTGGACTTACGGCTTTCTCGGGAACCACATCTGGTCGTTCGCTGGTCAAAGCGACCGGGAGGATGTGAGTTCGACGTTCCTCCAGCCGTTCCTCTCCTACACGACCAAGGACGCCTGGACGTTCTCGCTGAATACGGAGTCGACATATAACTGGGAAACGAACGACTGGTCGGTGCCGATCAACTTCGCAGTCGCCAAGCTGATCACCATCGACAAGCAGCCAATCAGCCTGACGGCGGGCATACGATATTGGGCGGCGGCTCCAGACAATGGCCCGGAAGGACTGGGCTTCCGCGTCGCGGTCACGTTCCTCTTCCCGAAGTGAATCCGCAGTCGACGACGCGCGCGGCGGCTGTAGTAGCAAAAGCTCAACCTTCTTTTGCTATTGCTGGAGCCGATTGCGTTGGAGAAGATTTCGGCGATGAAAATTCCGACAGTGATGGTTCTGATTGCAGCCGCCCTGCAGCCGGTCTCAGCCTTCGGCGAGACCGATTGGATGGGCGGCGCGAGACAATGGTCAGTCGGCTTTGCGAATGAGAGCCCGCATCCCTATTGCCGCCTGCTGTGGGACAGCGAGATCGGCAAGACCATGGAATTCCGCCAGAGCGCAACCGAGACGTTCTGGCTGGTATCAAAGAACACATGGGACATCCCGGCCGATACCAAGACCGAGGTGACGCTGACCAACCGTACGACGACGAAAGTGGTCGCCGCCGAATTCTTCGACAAGAACACGCTTCGCCTCTGGGGTCCGGCCAGCAAGGGGAGCGGCGGACTGAAGAAGATCATCAAGAATTCCTTTGCCGGGACGCCTGACGTGCAGCTTACCTTTGCCGGCGACGAAGGCGACTGGACGCTTCCGCTCTCGCGGGTGGATCAGCTCTACCCGACTTATCGCCAGTGCCTCAAACGCCTCGAGGTTGGCGAAAGGCCGAAGCAGAATTCCGAAACAAGCAAACCGTTCTGACAGTCGATTATAGCGGCGGCGAAGTATCGCGGATCAGGCTGCGGACGGCTTCGATATCGCCGTTGAGCGGCCGTTCGTCACTATAGTGGGAAACATGCTCCCGCACGGCCTTGTAGACCACGTCTGTCCCTGCGGCCCGCGGCGCCGTCGCCGCCAGGAAATCATGCGCCTGGGCAGCGGCCATCAGCTCGATTGCCAGGATATATTCGGCGTTGTCGATGACGGCGAGCAGCTTGCCGGCGGCAGCCGTCGGATGCGCGAGGAAATCCTCCTGCAGGCCTGAGGTCAGCCCGCCGTCCATGGCCGCGGGTGCGGCAAGGCGGCGGTTCTCGTTGCTGAGCGCGGCAGCGGTATACTGAGCAATCATGAAGCCGGAATGGCTGCCGGCATCGCTCGCCAAAAAGGGCGGCAGACCACTTACCAGCGGATTGACGAGCCGATCCATGCGCCGTTCGCTGATTGCGCCGATCTGCGCCAGCGCAATGGCCAGGCTATCGGCCGCCTGCCCGAGCGCCGGGGCAACCGCATGGGCCTCGGAGGAGACGATCGGGTGTTCCGGCGTGCCTGAGACAGCCGGATTGTCCGTCACCGAAGCAAGTTCCTGATCGACGACGCGGGCGGAATTGTCGAAGACATCGCGGGCAGCGCCATGGGCATGCGGCACCGAACGAAGGCTGAGCGCATCCTGCGTGCGCCGGCCGAAGGCGGCGGCGACAAGACCGCTGCCCTGAAGCCGCGCGCGCAGGCTCGCTCCGACTTTCTCTATTCCCGCCGATGGGCGCAGCGCCAGCACCGCCCCGTCGAAGGCGGCGATCTGGCAGCCTGCCGCTTCCAGCGTCAGCGCGGCGATCGCATCGGCCCAGTCGAGCAGCCGCTCGGCGCGCGAAAGCGCCACTGCGGCCAGGCCGGTGGCGCAGGCCGTGCCGTTGACCAGGCTCAAGCCTTCCTTGGCGCCGAGCACCAGCGGTTCGAGGCCGATCGCAGCAAGCGCCTCGCGACCGCTCATGCGCCGGCCGTCCCGGTGAGCGCTGCCTTCGCCGATCAGAACAAGGGCAATATGGGCGTTATGGACGAGGTAACCGGCAGAACCCTTGGACGGCACGTCGGGAATGCAATCATGTTCCAGCAGGGCCGCAAGATGCTGGACGATCTCGCGCCGCACGCCGGAATGACCATGGGCGAAATTGGCGATCTCAGCCGCGATGATGGCGCGCACCTCGCGGGCGGCCAGCAACGGACCGACGCCGCAAGCATGGCTGAGCACGATGCTGCGCGACAACAGGCTCTGCGAGGCACGATCGACCACCGTATCGGCGAGTGCCCCGACGCCGGTATTGACGCCATAGGCACGCACGCCCGTCTCGACGATGCGCGCGACGATGCGGCTTGCCTGCTCGACGCGCGCCAGGGCGGTGGGCGACAGCGCCAGCGCTTCTCCGGTCCCGACGCGCGCGACATCGCGCCAGGTCAGCACGGACTCGATGGTGATTGTCATTGACCGCTTCCGAAATGGCCGATGAATTGGCGAAACGCGGGCGTTGCGCCGCCGGTAAACATGTCGTCCGGCTTGCCGCTGCTTTCGATCAGGCCTTCGCGCATGAAGACCACGCGGTTCGAGACGTTGCGGGCAAAGCTCATCTCATGGGTGACGACGAGCATGGTCATGCCTTCCTCGGCAAGCGCGCGCATGACGCGCAGCACTTCGCCGACGAGCTCGGGATCAAGCGCCGAGGTCGGTTCGTCAAAGAGCATCACCTTCGGCTTCATCGCCAGCGCACGGGCGATTGCGGCGCGCTGCTGCTGGCCACCGGAGAGATGGGCCGGATAGGCATGGCGCTTATCGGCAATGCCCACCTTTTCGAGCAGCGCTTCGGCCTCGGCGATGCAGTCGGCTCGCGGTCGCTTCAGCACATGGATCGGCCCTTCGATGACGTTCTGCAGGATCGTCATATGGGACCAGAGATTGAAGGACTGGAACACCATGCCGAGTTCGGAGCGGATATGGTCCACCTGCTTCTGGCTGGCCGGCTTGCTTCGCCCGCCCTTATGCACCATGCGGATCTCCTCACCGTCGACCCAGATCTCGCCGTCGCTGGCAGTTTCGAGCATGTTAATGCAACGCAGAAAGGTCGACTTGCCGGAGCCGGAGGCGCCGAGCAGCGAGATCACATCGCCGTCTTCCGCATCGAGGGAAATGCCGCGCAATACTTCGTGCGTACCGAAGCTCTTGCGGATATTGCGGACCGATAGTCGGGTTACGCCTGGCATGAGTGCTCCAATCGGGTCACGAGCATGATGCCGAAAAGTGTGAGCGGTTTTCGGACAACATCATGCTCTAACTATTAATTTAGAACAGGATTCAGATTTTAGGCCGACCCGGCCTAAAATCATCCTGTTCTAGGTCGCTTACGCCTTCAGCGCCTGCGGAATGGCACGGCGATGTCGGGACAGCGAATATTCGAGCAGAGCCATGCCCTGCAGGATGATGAAGTTGAGGACGAGATAGATGATCGCCGCACAGAGAAAGACTTCCATCGTGCGGTAGGTCTGCGAGATCAGCCGCTGCGCCACCCCGGTGACTTCCCAGACGGTGACGAGGCTTGCGAGCGCCGTCGACTTCATCATCAGCACGATCTCGGTGGAATAGGCCGGCAGCGCGTGGCGAAAGGCGATCGGCGCCAGGATACGGCGCACCAGCAGGAAGCCGGACATGCCGATCGAGCGTGCCGCTTCGATCTCCTTCGGCGAGACGGCGCGAATGCCGCCGCGGAAGATCTCCGCCGTGTAGCCGGCGGTGCAGAGCGCCAGCGACAGCACGGCGCAAACCATCGGCTCGCGCAGGAACGGCCAGAGGAAGGAATAGCGGATGACGCCGAACTGGCCGAGGCCGTAGAATACCAGGAACATCTGGATCAGCAGCGGCGAGCCCCGGAAGACGAAAATATAGCCCTTGGCGAAGCCCGAAAGCACTGAGTTGCCGCTGGTCCGCATCCAGACGATGACAAGCGCCAGCAGGCCGCCGGAGACGATCGACAGGGAAAACAGGATGAGCGTCGTCGGTACGGCCTTGAGCAGGGTGACCATGGTCGAGGCGATGAAGGTGAAATCCATGGTCGCCTCCTTACGCCTGGCCCATGGCGGATGCCGGCATGCTGCGATTGGCGCGGCGCTCCGCCCCGTTGAAGATGCGGTCCGAAAGGCTGGTCAGGAGCAGATAGAGGCAGCCGCCGGCAATGAAGAACAGGAAATATTGCCGGGTCGAGCCCGCCGCCACCTGGCTGGTGCGCATCAGCTCGGCAAGACCGGTGACGGAGATCAGCGCCGAATCCTTGAGACTGAGCTGCCAGACGTTACCGAGGCCGGGAATGGCGAGGCGAAACACCTGCGGCATGATGATGCGGCGAAGGCGCATGCCGCGATGCATGCCGATCGCCGAGGCGGCCTCAAGCTCACCTTTGGAGATGGCGAGGAAAGAGCCGCGGAAGACCTCCGCCTGGTAGGCGCCGGAGATGATGCCGACGGCAAGCGCGCCTGCGACAAAGGAGGGCAAGCCGAGGAACCCCTCGTAACCCATTGCCTGGCCGATAGAGGTGACGGCCGACGAACCGCCGAAATAGATGAGATAGATGATCAGCAGTTCGGGCACGCCGCGAAAGACGGTCGTATAGACGTTGCCGAGCGTGACGAGGACAAGATTGCCGGAGAGTTTCGCAGCTGCGACAATCGCGCCGAGCACTGCGCCGATCGCCAGTGCCGTCGCCGTGACAGCCAGCGTCATCAAGGCGGCGGCAATAAGCAACGCGCCCCATCCCGTCGAGCCGAAGCCGAGAAGTTCCAAGCTTGCCATATCGTCCGTTCCCCGTCCGTGGCAGTGTTTTGCGGATTGACAATAGCATGCGGTCTCCGGCGATAAAGCCGGAGACCGGTGTTTGCGGCCGAAAGGCCGAAACGCTTATTGCGGGCTGACGTCGACCTTGAACCACTTCATCGAGAGGTTCTTGACGGTGCCGTCGGCAAGTGCGGACTTGATCGCTTCGCTGAACTTGTCGCGCAGGTCCGTGTCGGCCTTGCGGACACCCAGGCCTTCGCCCTCGCCCCAGATCGAACCGGCGATCTCGGGGCCGGTGAAGTCGAGCGCGCCGTTGGCGGACGCAAAAGCATTGTTGAAATAGACGGCATCGTCGAAGCCGAGGTCGATGCGGCCGTTCTGCAGGTCGAGGTCGCGGTCGGCACCGGTCTTGTATTCGCGGATCTCGGCAATATCGCCGAAATTGTCATAGACGAACTTGGCGTAGACGGTCGCCGCCTGGATGCCGATCGTCTTGCCCTTGAAGGCGGCCTTCAGCGCGTCGATCTCTTTCACGCCGGTCTGGCCGGGCGTCATCTTGATCGTAGTGCCGGTGCCGGCGGCCTTTGCCAGCGGGCTGTCCTTGGCGGTAGCAAAGGCGGCAGGCGTGGCGGCATAGGGAACCGTAAAGTCGATGACCTGCTTGCGCTCATCGGTGATCGACAGTGCATCCATGATGACGTCGAACTTGCCGGCGTTGAGCGCCGGGATCATGCCGTCCCAGTCGGAGGCGACCAGCGTGCATTCGATCTTGGCGCGTTCGCACAGCACCTTGGCGAGTTCCGGTTCGAAGCCGCCGAGCGTGCCGTCGGCATTGGTGAGGTTCCAGGGCGCATAGGCGCCTTCGAGGGTAATGGTCGCCTTCGTCCAGTCTTTGGAAAAGGCAGGTGCGGCGAAGGCGGAAAGAGCCGCCACGCCACAAAGCAGGATTGCGCTGAATTTCATGTGTGAATTCTCCTCTGGAGTTGAAACAGACCTTGCGGCACCACGGCCGATCTTCGCCGGCTTGCCCTTTCCTGTCCTATTTCTGTTTCAAGGACCGAATGGGAGGTTGTATATGGTACCATATGAGATATTTTGTGATATGCAAGAGGAAAGTCGAATTATGTAGCGAATTCCATTCGTGCAAAAGGAATAGGCAATGAAGCGTCCCGGCGAGATGAAGCGCGAACTGGCGGAAAATGATAGCACCCCGCTCTATGCCGGCGTCAAGCAGGTGATCCTCGACCGCATCCACAGCGGCGAATGGCCGCCGAAATATCGCGTGCCCTCGGAAAACGAGCTGGTCGTCGAGCTCGGCGTCAGCAAGATGACCGCCAATCGGGCGCTGCGCGAACTTGCCAACGAAGGCGAACTCGTCCGTATCCAGGGCGTCGGCTCCTTCGTTGCCGAGCGCAAGGGTTATTCGGCACTGTTCGAGGTCCGCAACATCGCCGAGGAAATCGCCGAACGCGGTCATGTCCACGAGGCCTCCGTCGTTGTTCTCGCCCAGGAAACCGCCTCTCCAGAGGTTGCCGACGCGCTGGAACTTGCGATTGGCGCTGCGGTTTTCCATTCGCTGATCGTCCACAGCGAAAACGGCGTTCCCGTGCAGATCGAGGACCGCTTCGTCCACCCGGAGGCCGCGCCTGAATATCTCGACCAGGATTTTTCGACGCTGACGCCGAACGCTTATCTGACGGCTGCGGCCCCGCTGAGCGGCTCCGAACACGTCGTCGAGGCGGCGATGCCGCAGGCATGGGAATGCAAGCTACTGACCATCATGAAGACCGAACCGTGCCTGACAATCCGCCGCCGCACATGGTCGGCAAAGCAGGTGGTCTCGACCGCACGTCTCGTCTATCCAGGCCACCGCTATCGCTTGGAAGCCCGTAGTGGCAAGATGTTCGAGGAATGAAAACACCCGTGATGTTGTATATGGGACCATGTAGGCCGCGCCGTCGCCAGGAGCGGGTGTAAACGGCAGCGGCCGCACTGCTTGACCGAGGAAACAGCGTCCTTGGCGGAGACTTATCACGGCGTGTGAAAATAAGCGGAGGAGACTTTTTACAAGCTAGGCAATAACGCATGGACAAGGCGTGGGCCGAGTCAGTGCCGAGACAACCGCCGCACGCCAATGATTGTCCGTTTCGACGGAGGTCGGATCTTCTTCTCCTTGTTGCGTCGGGCCCCGGGCATGCCTAGTTGAAGCCCGACGGATAGTCTTGCTCGAGATCGGAATAGGGCTGGCGCCCTTGCCCTCGTGAGTCGCGGGATCTCGGGCGGCACCTGCATCAGTCCCCGGTTCCCTTGCGTGTGGCCGGAAGGTATCTATTGTCGACGAATGCCGGGTGGTTGGGAGTAGGTAATGTCGGCAGTGCCGTTCTCAAAGATTTCGACGCCGCTCAACGCGCTGTTCGCTGCAATCGGTCTCCTGGTCGTTGCCGCACTGACGACGCAGGGCCTTACTGGACAGGAGAGGCTTGTCTTTGAGCTGCTACTTGCGGCAATTTGGCTGGCCTATGTCCTCCAATTGAGCGGCACATTGCTTTCACGGCGAGACCGCTTGTCGGGCGGGATGCCGGCCCTCGTGATCGATTTTCTCGCGGTTCTAGTTCCGGCTGCTGCATTCTTGTTCGTCGGGTCCCGTGATCGAAACCTCTATTGCGCCATTTGGCTTCTCAAGCCGTTGCGCGACTCGACCTTCTTCAGGCTGCTGGCAAAGGTGGTTGCGAATGAATCGCGCAATCTGCTTGGCGTGACATCGGTGTTCGGCATCGTTCTTTTTGGTGCTGCGTTGGCCGGTTATATCATCGAGCGAGACGTCCAGCCCGATAGGTTCGGCAGCATTCCGCAGGCGATGTGGTGGGCGGTCGTGACGCTGTCGACGACCGGCTACGGCGACGAGATCCCGCAGACCCTCGCAGGTCGCGTTCTGGCCGGATTGGTGATGATGAGCGGGATCGGTATTTTTGCACTTTGGGCCGGCATCCTCGCCACCGGCTTCTACGAAGAGGTTCGCCGCCAAGACTTCGTTCGCAATTGGCAGTTGGTCGCTGCCGTACCCCTGTTCCAGAAGCTTGGTTCCGCTGCACTGATAGAGATCGTTCGGGCGCTGCGAACGCGCATTGTCCCCTCGGGTGCCGTGATCTGCCGCAAGGGCGATGTTGGCGATCAGATGTTCTTCATTGTCGAGGGGCGGGTCACCGTGGCGACACCCGACCATCCGGTGGAACTCGGTGCCGGAAACTTCTTTGGCGAGATGGCGCTAATCAGTGGCGAACCTCGCTCAGCGACGGTCAGCGCAGCAACCGAGGTATCGCTGCTGTCGCTCTACGCCGTGGATTTCCAGCTGTTGTCGAGCAGCAGTCCGGAGATCGCGGAGACCATCCGCAAGACGGCGCTGGAGCGGCGGGGCGGGCCGCCGAAGGAATAATCCAAGCCTGATGGCAGCGGCCTGGGGGTTACGCCTTGACCGGCTCATGCTCCCAGACGGTCGAAAAGCAGAGCGTCCGAGGCGTTGATTTCAACCCTGAACTTTTAACTTTGCTTTATGATCGGCGGCTCTCCTGTGGACTGGGGCCGGGGCCGTGTTTCAAAACTAGCGCCGCTTACCGACAAATGTCCCGCAAAGTTTCCAACCACGCGATGCGATATACGAAGCCCCCAGATCAAGCTGGGTTTCTATGATGGTAACCCACGCGCGGTATTCGATAGATCAGCAAAACCCTGTCGGCGGCATCGCGCAGGAGGCGACGAAAGGCGAGGAAATCCGCGTTTCTCCCGCCCTGATCCAGCCCATATGGTCCGGCGATGTCTCCGCAGCCGTCGCTGACGCGGCAGTCGCGGCACCCGTCAACGGCATTGTCGAAGTCGGCGGTCCGGAAGCCCTGCCGCTCGACGAACTGAATCCGCCGCTTCGTGCGCATCACCAAGGACCCGCGCAAGATCGTTCCTGACGTCCACACTCGCTATTTCGGCATCGCCCTCAACGACCAGTCACCGACGACAGGTAAATCCGCACGCCTCGGCTCCGTCAGCTACGAAGACTGGCTTGCCCGCCAGGTGAGCGCATAAGGCAAGACGGAAACCAGATATGCGAATTGGCGTAGCCCGCCCATGCGCTGCACCAATGAAAAGTCGCCCCACCCGCTTAAAGGAATGCAGCCTATTTCATGAGCGCGGACTGTCTCAGCGCGGCATGAATATCGCTGACGACGGCAGCACCCTCGCCCACCGCCGCCGCAACCCGCTTCGTCGACCCGGCGCGCACGTCGCCGATCGCAAAGACGTTCGGCAGACTGGTTTCAAGCGCGAGCGAGGGCCGCCGAAGCTCCATCTCGACATCGGGTGTAAATCCCGTGCCGGTCCTGATGAAGCCCTTGTCATCGGTCTTGATGCGGCACTTGATCCAGTCGGTATTGGGATCTGCGCCGATGAACATGAAGACCTTGCGAAGGTCGTAATTTGTCTCGCTCCGCTGCTGAAAATTCGTGACGGTGGCCGTCAGGCGGCCATTCTGCTCTTCGGAGAGCGCCGTCAGTTCGCATCCCACATGCATCTCCACATTCGGCAGCGCAGCTATGCGTTCGATCAGATAGGTGGACATGGTCTCCACCAGGCTTCGGCGGATCAGGAGATGCAGGCGCCGGACCCGCGGCGCCAGAAAGGCGACAGCCTGGCCGGCCGAATTGCCGCCGCCGACAAGCGCAATATCGTCGTTTTCACAGAGCTTTGCCTCGATTGCCGAGGCCCAATAGGAAATTCCCGCTCCTTCGAAACGGGCGATGTCGGGAATGGTAGGCCTGCGGTATCGGGCACCCGAGGCGATGACGACGGTTCGCGCCTTCACCGTCCTGTCTCCATCGAGGCGCAACGTCATCGGGTCGATTGCCCGCCGGCCTGCCGCCGCCGGGACCAGCTCGCTGACATCGAGCGGCAGGGCGATCTCCGCGCCGAACTTGAGCGCCTGGTTGAAGGCGCGGCCGGCGAGCGCTTGGCCCGAAATTCCGGTTGGAAAGCCAAGATAGTTTTCGATGCGCGAGGAACTGCCGGCCTGCCCGCCGATCGCCCGCGCATCGATGACGATGACGCGCAGCCCTTCGGACGCGGCATAGACGGCAGCCGCCAGTCCCGAAGGTCCGGCGCCTACGATCGCCACATCATAGAGGATGGCCGGATCGAGCTCCGGCATGATGCCGAGGCAGCAGGCGGCTTCCGCATCGGTTGGGTGTTTGAGGACGGTGCCATTCGGGCAGACCATCAGCGGCAGATCGACAGGCAGGATGCCGAGCCTCTCTACTAATGCCCGGCCCTCATGGTCGGAGGCGGCATCGAGCACGACATGCGGATAGCCGCTCCGGGACAGAAAGCCCTGCAGCCGCGTGAGATCGCGCTCGCCGGGATGGCCTATCAGGATCGAGCCGGCGCCGCCGAACTGAATCAGTTCCACGCGCCGCAGGATATAGGCGCGCATGATGATCTCGCCGATCTCGGCCGAACCAATGATCAGCGCCTTCAGATGGGCAGCATCGAAGGCCAGCGCCACACATCCTTCCGGCCCCGCACGCCCGCCGGCTAGCAGCGGCCTTCCGGAGAGCTGGCTGACCTCTCCTGAAAACTGCCCCTCGCCATGGCTGGTGATCAAGACTTCCGGCGTCGACAGTCCGTCATGCCGGAAAGCATCCAGGCGGCCGGAAAGGACCAGCCATGCCGGCGCATTCCGGTCACCGATCTGGTAGACAACCTCACCGGGAGCAAATGTATGCGGCACGCCGCTGGCAAAGCGCCTCGCCATCTGAACCTGCGCGGCGCTCAGCACCGGAAACATCTGATAGCGGCGGGATTCCAGATTATCGGCGGTCATGTCGAAGCCCTCAATAAAAGCTTGGGATCGGGCCGCGCTGCGGCGTCTGATCGGGAAGCTCCACCATGATCTGGTCGAGATAGCACCAGCCCCAGCCTTCGGGCGGGTCATAGCCCTCGATAATCGGATGTCCCGAGGCGTGAAAATGCGCCGTCGCATGCTTGCCTATGGATTGATCGCAGCATCCGACATGGCCGCATTCCCGGCACAGGCGAAGATGCACCCATTCCTGGCCAATCTCCAGGCATTCTTCGCAACCAAGCGTCCTTGGCGTCACGGATCGCACACCTGCGACATGCTTACATCCCGACATCTGCTTCTCCGGTGGTGATTGAAGGCTGTCCCTGCCGGAAGAACATAGATCACGAGGCGATTTTCTCCATCGATACGCAAGGATAGAAATGCACTTCCGCATCCACTGCCGCCGTGTTCCCACAACGTTCTTCAGCTTCGAAGTGGCACCGTCATTTGCAAGCCCAGGGCCAAGATGACAACCGCCTCTGGGAGGTAGCGGTTCTGTTCCACTTGCGCGATGCTTTCCGCTCCGGCGACGTCTGGCTCGACCCCTCTCGCCGCTACGGTGACCTGAAGCAGGTGTTGGTGCCGATGATTACGGCACAGGCTAATGCAAAACTGGCCGTGCCGCTCGATCCGAAGCATGTAACCGCAAGACGCGCCTCGCCGATGGACTGAAGCGGCTGGCGCAAGCGGCGCGCAACGGCACGATCCCGCATGGCAGCATCGAGGATGGAACCTTGCGGATCGACCGGCTGACGGCGGACGTTCCGGACGACAGCGCCGAGGAGCTGATACTCCGTGATGGCCAACACTACCGGATCGCCGGGGAAGGCGGACGGTGATGATGCTGGCCACCATGCCCGGCGGTTCCGCCCGCGGCATGGGCTGGGTTTCGACGGATGCAGCGGCAACGGCCGGTTAGATCGGGTTAATTAGGATGCCGGCGTGAAACGCGCCACCAGCGCGTGACGATCACCCGGATAGGTGAAGCGTACATGCGTTACCGGGCCGGCGCCACTCCAGGTCCGGCGTTCGACCACGAGGCAGGCGGTATTGCGCGCTATGTCTAAGACGGCGGCCACTTCGGCATTGGCCGAGACGGCGTGGATCCGGTGTTCTGCAGTGCTCCACGGCACCTGGTTGAGCAGCCAGGGACCCGGCGCCATCGTCTGGAAGTCGGCATCGGCGGCTTCAGGAACCGTAGCAAGGCTGATCAGCCGCTCCTCCAGGCAAAAGGGCCGCATGCCGGCATTGTGGATGCAGACGACCTCGACGACCGAGGACGCCATAGGCAGTTCCAGCCTTCGACTGTCTTCTGCCTTGGCCTTGCGGCTCGTCTTTTTCGATACCGCATAGGAATAGGGCAGGTTCAGCGACTGCACCTCGGCCTTGATGTCGTGGATTTCGAGAACAGCCGATTGCGCCTGCGGCTGGGTGACGAAGCTGCCGGATTTCTTGCGGCGCTCGATAAGGCCGGCCTTGGCGAGCTGGGTCAGCACCTTGTTCACCGTCATGCGCGAGCAGTCATACTGCGTGGCGAGATCGACCTCGAAGGGAATGCGGTGCCCCGGCGGCCAATCGCCCGAGACGATACGGCCCTCGATGTCGCTGAGGATGCGCTGATGCAAGGTGGGATCCCTGCTTTGGTTCATCGCCACGTTCCGATTGGTCTCCCGCTATCTCTTTGTTTTTACGCAATCCCGAACGCAAAACCGCTACACATTTTTGCTGGAACTGCTCTAATTCGAATGTCTGGACAGGAAAAGCTCTTTTTCAGGCAGCAAGCAGTTCGCCCATGACAGCGAGGAAACGCCGGTCGATGGCATCGCGCCTGAGATGGCGGCCGCCCTCCACCTGCTTGCGGCCATGCGCCCAGACGCAATCGACGGACATGCCGCCTGCAAACAGCCAGTGATCGAGGATCTGGTCGCCTGTGAGATAGGGAATGGCCGTCGTATCGAGCGAAACGATATCGGCGTGATGGCCCTCGACGAGCCCGGCCGGCGACTTCAGCGCGGCGCCACCGCCGGCAAGCGCATGTGTAAACAGCGAAAGCGCCGTCGAACCGCCGGGCGCTGCGACGACGTTGCGGGCGCGAAGCGCCAGGCGCTGCGAATATTCGAGCTGGCGCAGTTCCTCCGGCAGGGAGATCAGCACGTTGGAATCCGAGCCGATGCCGTAACGCCCGCCCTCTTCGAGGAAGAGCGGTGCGGCAAAGGCGCCATCGCCGAGATTGGCTTCGGTGATCGGGCAGAGGCCGGCGATCGCGCCGCTTTTTGCCATCCGCCGCGTTTCGTCCTCGGTCATGTGGGTCGCATGGATCAGGCACCAGCGCTCATCCACCGGCGCATGATCGAGCAGCCACTCCACGGGCCGCGCGCCGGACCAGGCGATGCAGTCCTCGACCTCCTTCACCTGCTCGGCGACATGGATATGGATGGGACCCTCGCCCGCCATCGGCACGAGCCTCATAAGCTCGTCCGGTGTCGCGGCGCGCAGGCTGTGCGGCGCCAGCCCGAGCTCGGCGCCGTCGAGCCGGCGGGTCACCGCCCGGCATCCCTCCATCAGCCTTTCGAAGCTTTCGAGCGAATTGATGAAACGCCGCTGACCGTCGATGGGGGCAGCACCGCCGAAGCCGGAATGGGCATAAAAGACCGGCAGCAGCGTCAGGCCAATACCGGTCTCTTCACTCGCCGCCCCGATGCGCTCGGCAAGCTCGGCGATATTGGCGTAAGTGCCGCCATCCCTGTCGTGGTGGAGATAGTGGAACTCGCCGACGCGGGAAAAACCGGCCTCCAGCATTTCCGCATAAAGCTTGGCCGCCACCGCCTCGACATGCGCCGGCGTCATCGCCAGGGCAAATTTGTACATGACAGTGCGCCAGCTCCAGAAGCTGTCATTGGCCGGGCCGCGCACTTCGGCAAGGCCGGCCATCGCCCGCTGGAAAGCATGGCTGTGCAGGTTCGCCATGGCAGGAACGAGCAGAGCGTGGCGTTCGTCGCCGGGCCCGGGAGAAGTTCCGATTTCGACCCGTGCGATGCGCCCGGCTTCGAGCGTCAGCCGCACATCCTTCTGCCAGCCTTGCGGGGTCAGCGCCGTATCTGCGTGAAGTGTGGCCATGGCCTTCCCTCTCCTTTTGCCGTGCCGCCGATCTTTCTTTTCCAGAAAAGCGCACAAAATTTCTCTTGTCACCTGTCGATTATGTATATACATGTTTTGACATAAGGAAAGGCGCAAAGCTGATGACCGGGAACAATTTTTCAGAGGAAACCTCGTCCGCCGACGCCCGTCCGGCGCTTTGGCGCAATGCGCGGCTGGCCACGCTTGCGCCCGATAAAGAAGGGCTCGGCATCGTCGAAAAGGGCGCCGTCATGATCGAAAACGGCCGCATCGCCTTTGCCGGCGCCGAAAGCGACCTGCCGGCATCGGCCATCGAACACTCCGAAATCGTCGATCTGGAAGGCCGCTGGGTAACGCCCGGCCTCGTCGACTGCCACACCCATATCGTTCACGGCGGCAACCGCGCCCGCGAGTTCGAAATGCGCCTTGCAGGCGCCACCTATGAGGAGGTCGCGCGTGCCGGTGGCGGCATCGTCTCCTCGGTGAAGGCGACCAATGCGCTGTCGGTCGAGGAACTCGTCGCCGCGGCTCTGCCGCGGCTCGACACGCTGCTTGCCGAAGGTGTCACGACGATCGAGGTCAAGTCCGGTTACGGGTTGAACCGAACCGGTGAAGTGAAGATGCTCCAGAGCGCCCGCCTGCTCGGCCATATCAGACCGGTCCGCGTCGCCACCAGCTATCTCGGCGCCCATGCGACGCCTGTGGAATATAAGGGGCGCAACGGCGATTATCTCGATGATGTCGTCCTGCCAGGTCTCGACGACATGCATAACCTCGGTCTTGCCGATGCCGTCGACGGCTTTTGCGAGGGCATCGCCTTTTCCACGACCGAGATCGCGCGCGTCTTCGACAAGGCCAAGGCGCTCGGCCTGCCTGTCAAGCTGCATGCCGAGCAGCTCTCCAATCTTGGCGGCGCCAAGCTCGCCGCGTCCTATGGCGCGCTTTCAGCCGATCACCTCGAATATCTCGATGAAGATGGCGTTGCGGCGATGGCCGCAGCCGGCACCGTCGCCGTGCTGCTGCCCGGCGCCTTCTATGCGATCCATGAAAAGCAGAAGCCGCCGGTTGAGGCGTTGCGGCGGGCAGGCGTGCCGATCGCGATCGCCACTGATTGCAATCCCGGCACCTCGCCGCTCACTTCGATGCTGCTCACCATGAATATGTCGGCCACACTTTTCGGCCTGACCGTCGAGGAATGCATCGCCGGCGCCACCCGCGAAGGTGCGCGCGCGCTCGGTCTGCTCGACAAGACAGGAACGCTCGAACCCGGCAAATCCGCCGATCTCGCCATCTGGAATATCGAAAGCCTTGCCGAGCTCGTCTACCGCATCGGCTTCAATCCGCTTCACACACGCGTCTTCAAGGGCGAAAGGAACGGTCGATGACCATCACGCTCCACCCGGGTTCCGTCTCACTCAAAGATCTGGAAATCATCTACTGGACGGGCGCACCGGCAAGGCTCGATCCCGCCTTCGATGCGGGGATCGCCAAGGCCGCTGCCCGTATCGCCGAGATCGCCGCCGGCAATGCGCCGGTCTACGGCATCAATACCGGCTTCGGCAAACTCGCCTCGATCAAGATCGACAGCGCCGATGTGACCACCTTGCAGCGCAATCTCATCCTGTCGCATTGCTGCGGTGTCGGCGCGCCGCTGCCTGAGAATATCGTGCGGCTGATCATGGCGCTGAAGCTGGTCTCGCTCGGGCGCGGCGCCTCCGGCGTGCGGCTGGAGCTGGTGCGGCTGATCGAAGGCATGCTGGAAAAGGGCGTCATCCCGCTGATCCCGGAAAAGGGCTCGGTCGGCGCCTCCGGCGATCTCGCCCCGCTCGCCCATATGGCGGCAGTGATGATGGGCGAGGCCGAAGCCTTCTTCGCCGGCGAACGCCTCTCGGGTGCGCAAGCCCTCGAAAGGGCTGGTCTCAGACCGGTCGTGCTCGCCGCCAAGGAGGGCCTGGCGCTGATCAACGGCACCCAGACCTCGACGGCGCTGGCGCTGGCCGGCCTGTTTCGCGCCCATCGTGCCGCACAGGCAGCTCTTATCACCGGCGCCATGTCCACCGATGCCGCCATGGGCTCTTCGGCGCCCTTCCATCCGGATATTCACACATTGCGTGGCCATGAGGGCCAGATCGACACGGCAGCCGCGCTTCGCGCGCTGCTGGAAAACTCCATCATTCGCCAGAGCCACATCGAGGGCGACGAGCGCGTGCAGGATCCCTATTGCATCCGCTGCCAGCCGCAGGTCGACGGCGCCTGCCTCGATCTGTTGCGCTCGGTTGCCCGCACCCTTGAAATCGAGGCCAATGCGGTCACCGACAATCCGCTGGTTCTCTCGGACAATTCCGTCGTCTCCGGCGGTAATTTCCACGCCGAACCCGTCGCCTTCGCCGCCGACCAGATCGCGCTCGCCGTCTGCGAGATCGGCGCGATTTCGCAGCGCCGCATCGCGCTGCTGGTCGATCCCACACTCTCCTACGGCCTGCCGGCCTTCCTCGCCAAGAAGCCGGGCTTGAATTCCGGCCTGATGATCGCCGAGGTGACGTCGGCGGCGCTGATGTCGGAAAACAAGCAGATGTCGCACCCGGCCTCGGTCGATTCGACACCTACGTCGGCCAACCAAGAAGACCATGTCTCGATGGCCTGCCATGGCGCCCGCCGCCTGCTTGCCATGACCGAGAACCTGTTCGGCATCATCGGCATCGAGGCGCTGACCGCCGCCCAAGGCGTTGAACTGCGCGCGCCGCTATCCACGAGCCCGGAGCTTGGCAAGGCGATCGCCGCTATCCGCAGCAAAGCGCCGAGCCTCGACGCCGATCGCTACATGGCAAACGACCTCGCCGCCGCCGCCGAACTGGTGGCAACGGGCGCACTGAACGCCTCGGTTTCATCTGGCATATTGCCGGTATTGGAGGGCTGAGATGATGGTGACGGAAAAAGTCTCCTCCCCATGCGAAATTCGCCAAGGCACCTCCCCCGTCATCCTCGGCTTCCCCCATACCGGCACCGACGTGCCGGCTGAGATTGCCGACCGGCTCAACGACAATGGCAGGATGCTGGCCGACACCGACTGGCATATCCACAGGCTCTATGACGGCCTGCTGGACAACGTCACGGTGGTGCGCGCCACCTTCCACCGCTATGTGATCGACGCCAACCGCGATCCCCAGGGCGTCAGCCTCTATCCCGGCCAGAACACCACCGGCCTCATTCCGCAGACGGATTTCGACGGAAAGGCGATTTGGAAGGATGGGCAGGCGCCTGACGAAGCCGACATCGCGGCGCGGCTGCGGGACTTCCATGCTCCCTATCATGCCGCACTCGCCGCCGAGATCGAGCGCGTGAGAGCCATCCATGGCGTCGCAATTCTCTACGACTGCCACTCGATCCGCTCCCACATCCCCTTCCTCTTCGAAGGCAAGTTGCCGGATTTCAATATCGGCACCGACATGAGCAAGACGTGCGACAGCGCCATCGAGCAGGCGACGCTCACCGTCGTCGAAGCCGCCGAAGGTTACGACAGTGTGCTCAACGGTCGCTTCAAGGGCGGCTGGACGACACGCCACTATGGTCGGCCCGACACTGGTGTGCACGCGATCCAGATGGAGCTCGCGCAATCGACGCATCTCCAAACCGAGGCGACGCCCTTCGCCTACGATGCCGCCAAGGCAGACAGACTTCGCGTCCATCTTAAAAACATTCTGGTGCGCATCGAACAGATTGCACCAGGCCTGAAACGATAACGATCACTCGACAGGGGAACCGCCATGAACAATCCACGCCACAATATCCGTGAAATCCGCGCGCCCCGCGGCAACGATCTCAATGCCAAGAGCTGGATGACCGAAGCGCCGCTGCGCATGCTGATGAACAATCTCGACCCTGACGTCGCCGAAAATCCGAACGAGCTCGTCGTTTATGGCGGCATCGGCCGCGCCGCCCGCACCTGGGAGGATTTCGACCGCATCGTCGCGACGCTGAAGACGCTGACGGAAGAAGAAACCCTGATCGTCCAATCCGGCAAGCCGGTGGCCGTATTCCGCACCCACAAGGATGCGCCGCGCGTGCTGATCGCCAATTCCAACCTCGTACCGCATTGGGCGACCTGGGATCATTTCAACGAGCTGGATAAGAAGGGCCTTGCGATGTACGGCCAGATGACGGCCGGCTCGTGGATCTATATCGGCACGCAGGGCATCGTGCAGGGCACCTACGAGACCTTCGTCGAGGCCGGCCGCCAGCACTACGGCGGCAATCTCAAGGGCAAATGGATCCTGACCGGCGGCCTCGGCGGCATGGGCGGCGCCCAGCCGCTCGCCGCCGTCATGGCCGGCGCCTGCTGCCTGGCCGTCGAATGCAATCCCGATTCGATCGATTTCCGCCTGCGCACCCGCTATGTCGACGCCAAGGCCGAGACGCTCGATGAAGCGCTTGAGATGATCGACCGCTGGACCAAGGCCGGCGAGGCGAAGTCCGTCGGCCTGCTTGGAAATGCTGCCGAAATCCTGCCGGAGATGGTCCGCCGCGGCATCCGCCCCGATATCGTCACCGACCAGACCTCGGCCCACGACCCGATCAACGGCTACCTGCCGAAGGGCTGGACGATGGGTGAGTGGAAGGCAAAGCGCGAAAGCGATCCGAAGGCAGTGGAAAAAGCAGCGCGCGCCTCGATGCGCGAGCATGTCGAAGCGATGATCGCCTTCTGGAATGCCGGCGTGCCGACACTCGATTATGGCAACAATATCCGCCAGGTCGCCAAGGACGAAGGCCTCGAAAACGCCTTCGCCTTCCCGGGCTTCGTGCCGGCCTATATCCGTCCGCTGTTTTGCCGCGGCATCGGCCCCTTCCGCTGGGCGGCCCTTTCCGGCGATCCGGAGGATATCTACAAGACCGATGCCAAGGTGAAGGAGCTGCTGCCCGACAACAAGCACCTGCACAACTGGCTCGACATGGCCAGGGAGCGCATCGCCTTCCAGGGCCTGCCGGCACGCATCTGCTGGGTAGGTCTAGGCGACCGCCACAAGCTCGGCCTCGCCTTCAACGAGATGGTGAGAACGGGCGAACTCTCCGCCCCGATCGTCATCGGCCGCGACCATCTGGACTCTGGTTCCGTCGCCTCGCCGAACCGCGAGACCGAAGCGATGAAGGACGGCTCCGACGCCGTTTCCGACTGGCCGCTTCTCAATGCCCTGCTCAACACGGCATCGGGTGCGACCTGGGTGTCGCTGCATCACGGCGGCGGAGTCGGCATGGGCTTCTCGCAGCACTCCGGCATGGTCATTTGCGCCGACGGCACGGACGATGCTGCAAGGCGTCTCGAGCGTGTGCTCTGGAACGATCCGGCGACCGGCGTCATGCGCCACGCCGATGCCGGCTACGAGATCGCCATCGACTGCGCGAAGGAAAAGGGCCTGCGCCTGCCCGGCATTCTCGGGAACTGAACCCAGTGAGGATCCTGCGCGCCGGCGATCATAAACGCATGCCCTGGAAAAACGGCAAGGGAGAGACGGTGGAGATCGCCGTCTTTCCAGCTGACGCTTCGATCGACGACTTCGACTGGCGCGTCAGCATGGCGACGGTCGCAGAGGACGGCCCGTTTTCGATCTTTCCCGGCATCGACCGCACGCTGGCGATCCTTGATGGCAACGGCATGGTGCTCGAAGTGGAAGGCAGAGCGGCAGTGCCGCTGACAACGGCAAGCGATCCGCTAGCCTTCCCGGCGGATGTCCCCGTCACGGCCAGGCTCCAGGATGGATCAATCACCGATCTCAACGTCATGACACGCCGTGTCTGGCTCGCCCACAGGTTGATCCGCATCGACGTCGATGGTGGCAAGACCGTGCCGCTACCGCCCTCGACATGCCTGTTCCTCTGTCATCAGGGCGCATTGTCATTCCGGCGGGACGGCGAGACCGGCGCGCTTGCGGCCGGCGATGCACTGCTGATCGAGGACGCGGCCGCAACCGTGCTGGAAATCGATGGCGAAGCCAGATGTTATCTCGCTTCGATCACCACAGGCTGATTGCCGAACAACGAATTGAAAATATTAAACAATCGAGGATTTGGCGAGGCATGTGCATAAACCATCGCCATCTCGGGCCATGGACGTCAATCCTCGTTTCGGTCTAAACTTCGCCCTTCTGATGCAGAAGAAGACCTAGACTGCCCGCAACGTGCCGGGGAGCAAGGGAGCAGGCGTGACGGATCCATACGATATTCTCGGCGTTGAACGCGAAGCGGACGAGGCGCAATTGAAGGCCGCCTATCGGCGCCTGGCAAAGGTTGCCCACCCCGATTCGGGTGGTGATTCGGAAGCCTTTGCCAATCTGCAGAAAGCCTATGGGCTGCTTCTCGATCCGGTCCGGCGCAAGGTCTACGACGATACCGGCTACGACGTTGAATTCGCCGATGCGGCCGAATTGCAGGCGCTCGTGATGATCGAGAAACTCGTCACCGATGCAGTGCTCGACGAGCGCGCACCGGGAAGTTTCGATCCTGTCGCCGTCATGCAGGACAGCCTTTCCGAAGAACTGCGCAAGGCGCGTTTCAGCAAGAGCGAGCTGGAGCGCCACGCCTCGCGCGTCGGACTGCATCTCGAACGGCTCGAAAAACAGTCCGGCCGCGATGTGCTCGCCCACATGTTTCGCGCCCGCATCGAAGCAATCTCCAAGGCGGTCGCGGAAACCGAGGCGAAGATAAAGGCAACGGAACGCGCCGCCGACATGCTCAGCGGCTATGTCTACGACATCGATCCGTCGCCGCTGCCGGATGCCGCGGTCACCAGCATCGAATGGGTCGAAGCCTCCAGAAACCGCTCCACCGGCTGACGACGGACGACGCCGGCTATTAATATGACAGCTTCGGATACCAGTCCGCCGGCCGGCCTTCGGGCGTCGAATCGATAATGGTCCAAAGCGGCATCAGGTCGGGCGCGCCGCGCGGATCCTCGCCCGGATCAGCCGTCACCTCGCCCATCTCCTGGCTCCAGAAATGGCGGATGGTGCCGTCACGTCGCGTGAAAACGTTGAAGGCGGCACCATCGCCACCATCCGTGCCGATTGCGTGATAGTCGCGACTATAGTCGTCCGTCATATCGGAATAGAGCGGCAGGTGATGCCAGCCGCGTTCTTTCTTGAAGGCGAGCAGCTTTTCGATCGGCGAGCGGGCGACGACGGCAAGCGCTGCGCGCTGCTGGATGTCAGGCACTTCGCCATCCCAGGCCGACAGAAGCGAGGTGCACATCGGGCATGGACGCTCGCGTTGCGGGCCGAACATGTAGCTGTAGACGATCAGCGTCTCCTTGTCGGCGAAGAGCTCGCTGAAGGATATTGGCCCATCGCTGCCCTCGAAGCGGTAGTCTTTCGTCACCTCGCCGCCCGGCGGCAGCGCCCGGCGCTGTCTTGCCACACGCTCGATGTGCCGGCGCAACTCGATCTCTTCGGCCAGCAGCGCGTCGCGGGCGCTGCGATACGCCTCGCTCTCGTTGGGAAACCGGACGCCGTTCTTGGCCGCAAGCACTGCGGCGGGTGCCAGATGCTGATTATCCATGACAATAGCTCCTTCTGTTGCCTGAGAACGTGCTGAAGCCACGACCGGGGTGCCAGCACATCATGACAAGGACGATCGGCTGATGCGAAAATCGACAGTGCCGACGGAAAATATTCGCCCCGCGGTTTGTCCGGCTCGGCGTCCGGTTCGCCATAACCCAGCACATCAAGATCGCGCGTGAGCAGCCGATCGGCGAAGCCGTAAAAGACGATGAGCGTGCACGCCAACATCGTCATCGGCTATGGCCCGCGGTGATCCCTCGCACCTCGGTTTGGCGAAAGAAAAAGGCCGCTAGGGATGCGGCCTTTCCTGTTGCTGGAGACTGGATTCGATCAGCCAGCGGCCTTGATGCTGGTGTTGCAGAGGCTCCAATAGCCGCCGCCCTTCTGGATCCACTTAAGGTCGCCGAGCGTGCCGGCATCCTTGGCGGCATGGTAGGAGTCGACGCAGGTGTGCAGGCGGGCCTTACCGGGCGTCTCACTCGAATATTTCTTGTCGATCGCCTTCGGGAACTTGACGCTCTTCGGCGCCGCAGTCGTCGGCTTTGCCGGTTCCTTCTCGCTCGTGGCGGTAACGTCCGCCTCATCAGCCTTGTCGGCAGCAGCAGCGTCCGCGCCGCAGAACTTTGCGCGGAAGTCGTTCCACTTCACGTCCTTGGCGGAACCGTCGGCCTTGGCAGCCTGATACTTTGTGCTGCACTCCTTCATCGTCAACGCATGCGCCGGCGACGACATGATAAAAGCAGCAACCAGCGAGCCGGCAGCAGATAGAAGCAGTTTGTGTGACATATGATTGGCCTCCGTCGATGATGTTAACGTTTCAGTCTTCGCTTCCGCCTCGGCGTTAGGACGCTGACGACGGGAGGGTTCCATTGGGGCTTGCCTGATCTACGGCCGTCGGAAGGTGCTCCGCGAGCAGCTCCGGTACCTTGCTGATATCGATGCCGAGTTTGGAGGCGAGGCCCTGTAGCTGCTCCGACGAGAGCGCTGCGCGAATTTGGTCCGCGGTGATCGGGATATTATCGCCCGAGCCTATCCAGGAGGCTACCTGATGGCCAAGCCCGCTTTGGTTGAGTTGCGTGAGAACGCCATCGAGTCCGCCGGCATTCTGGAAAACATCTTCGGCGACCGCCAGAAGATTGACTGGCCTACCGTTCAAGACGTCGCTGACGATACTGCCTAAACCATCGAAAAGCCCCATGACACTCCCCTTGGTTTATTCGCCGTACACCACAAACGCTTACACCTGCTGAATGAACCTCCGATGAACAAAGGCCACTCCGCTTCTGGCGCCCTTGCGCCCCCGTTTCACGGGTTTGAAGAATCCCAACAACGCCCCGATCTTCGGTCCATGGAGAGCCGTGCGAGGAAGTTGTAGCGTTTGCTTATTGAAAATTTCAGTGGAACGCGAACGCACTTGGTTCACAGAGAGAGATTAATGAGGATTCATAATGACAATTCAGTGGCCACCTTCGCTTCAGAGGCGGAACGGCAGGCGGCTGACAACCTGCCTCATCCTGCAAGGGCGGGCCAAATCATGTGTAAATCTGCTGCGATACTGAATCGGTAAGAGACGTCACGCGTAAAACGTACCCATAAGAACAGGCACCAAGGCGGAAGCTCGAGGCGGCTGGGCGTGGGAGTATCATTCAATGATTGCAGGGCTGATCATCCGCTCATCGCTGACCGTCGGCGACGGCGGCACGGTAAAATGCGACGAGCGGAACATGCGATTGCTGGGGGAGGGTGTTCCCTTAGTCTGTGGCATCGCGTCGACACGCCGGAGATAGGATCGCAATCGAAGTGCATGAAGGAAAGGAAGCTGGCGCTTGTCGCCAAAGAGAGGCTAAAAAGAACTGGTGGCCGAGCGCGGGCTGAAAGTGCTCAGTGAACGGTGATCACCGGAATACCAGCTTCATCGGCGGCACGGATAAGCGCTGCTCGCGCATCCTGAGCCGGAATTTCCCCATGAATTGCGCTCCGGCACGCTCTGATCGCTATAAGATATTCTTCTCCATCGTCGATCGGCCAGCTAGCCGTCAACATTTCGGCAGCCTGGAAAAGGGTCGCGACAAGCTTGTATTTTTCCGACCCGCTTACAACGAGCATAAGAGGGGTAAACTCTGCGGATGTGTGCCATTTCATGACTTTAGTTCTCCCACGGTAAATATATTAGTAACCGTGCAAGAACTGTTCCGTGATCTTCTGCCAAAGCTCGTTTCGAAGGCCGCATCATGAAAAGGAGACCATGTCTTAAAGGCGCTTCAGTCGCCTCAGCATCGCCAACGTCAGCATAGGCACCTGTTGGCGGGGAAATGCGCCAGCCTCATTTACCCGTGCTGAAGCCAACATGGCCGCCGACATGCTCGCGAGTCGAACGCCCCGAATTACTCCGCAACGCCGACATCATCGATACCGCTTAATCCGAGGATGGCCGCGATTGCCCCTGCCGGACCGGCTCCAGCACTGCCACGTCGCCATGTTTCACCGTCCAAAGCCGGCACGGATATGTCGATCGCCGAGCCAGGTATGGAGCGGCCGATGCCGTCACCGTCGGATCGCCTTGTCCGTCTTCTCCGCGAGGGCGCAGGCTTTTTTGACGTTTGTACCCTTGCCCTTCCTTATCAAGGAGTGGGCCATGGCCCGAGACCGCCGGCGGCGGTCGGTTCGCTGCTCGAGAAAAGCATCTCATCACGGCACCACTCTTGAATAAACGGAAGGACAGGCGAGTTTTCCAGTATGGAGGAAATCATGTCCGTACCCAACGAGCCTATCGTTCCGCCGCCAGCGCCGCCGATCGGCAATCCCGAACCTGAGCGAGATCCTGGAGAGACTCCGCCGCCTGATGGCCCCGAGCCAGACGACGGCGACGATCCGATGACGCAAGCTGACGCCCAGGAGGCCCAACGAAGCCCGACTTGGGGACTGCTCTGCCGCGGCGTTCAGGTGCATGCTGCTGACTGAGATCATGCGACGTTCTTTCTGATGGGAGTGAGCTCCTCGTCCTTGGGCAGATCCGCTTGATGATTGCAGGCATAAGATCGATCACCTCTGCCAGCGACGAACTCGTCCAGAATCGGTTGCTTGTCGGCCTGGCAGCTCGATCGAGCCGACCGTCGTTGGGTTGTCAGACGAGCGACTGTTTTCACCGATCAGGCCTACTTGAGTTTTCAATGATAACACCAAGGCCATAGGATTCGCAGGCGACGCTGCAAATCCAAAATGCTCATAGAAGGCCTTGGCCTCATCGGAGATCGCGTGAACCAGAAGGCCGCGAATACCCATGATATGGGCTGCCTTTCCAGTACGCAGCACGGCGTCTTGCAACAGCGCGGCTCCGATTCCTTTTCCCTGCCAGTTGCAATCGATGGCCAGACGGCCAAGGACTGCCATGGGAACCGGGTCGGGCATGTTGCGCCGGATCGCTCCCGGAGCGTCCGCAACCGCCAGCGCTCCCGATGAGAGGCAGTAATAACCGACAAAGCGCTCGCCCTCGCAGCCCACATTGGTTCGCGATGCGCCGCTGACCTGATTGGCCCGCGCCCTGCGGCGCAGCCATTCATCAAGGCTGTCGTGCCCGCTGTCGAATCGCTGGAGATCGTGCGCTTCGCAGAGAAGCGTCGGTGCAGACAACATTACGGCTGCCAGGGTTTGGGAGCTTTCATCAACCGTTCGAAGCCTTCGCTATCTGGCGGCTGGTCGAGGACGGCGAGATAGTGTTTGTAGCTGTCAGGATCGACCCGCACCAATGTCTGATCGAGAAGCGCGTCTTCTGCGGCACGGCGCGATGCGTCGATCATGAAATCCGAACGGGTTTTCCCGTGGGCCTTGGCGGCGCGGTCGATCAGGACGCGAACGTCCTCACGAACCCTCAAGTTAACGGCGCGGGTATGGGTATCGGT
Organism: Rhizobium sp. P1_B8; assembly: GCF_056406515.1. Classification (NCBI taxonomy): domain Bacteria; kingdom Pseudomonadati; phylum Pseudomonadota; class Alphaproteobacteria; order Hyphomicrobiales; family Rhizobiaceae; genus Rhizobium; species Rhizobium sp. P1_B8. The sequence continues at coordinate 59,953 of NZ_JBFTZZ010000032.1, forward strand.
GGCGTTTTTCCTGGTCATGGCCTTTTCCTTCAAGGCCTTATACCACAAACGGGTGTATCTATTTCCTGCGACGTTGCGGGTTGATATCCCCAGAGCCTCCCTTTCGGTTCGTTCTGGACATGGGCGCTGATCGCTTTCGATCGGAAGCCCGGCTTTCACCGCTAGACAAGAAACTGGCGACGCCAGTTCCTCAATCCCTACGCCTTCGAGAACGCGCCCGCCGCATTGCGGGCGCTAGTTGAGTGATCCAGCAGCCCGGGATCGCGCCTCTCGCCCACGAACCAGCAAATCCGCGCATTTGGAAAGGCGAACACTGGGCACAAGCTCATCTGCGTGCCGCCAATATTCGGCGGCAATGACGATCGTTCGCGTGTTCTCAATCAAATCCGCTGGATCGACGCTTTCCCGCGACCCATTCGTCGAGCCCCTTGAGCATTTTGCGGGGCTTCGGCTCCTTCAATTGCAAATTATTGACTGAGAGCCTGAGGGGCACAGTACCTCCGCTCAAAGGTAAGCTCGCGAAAAGAACACCGCCGTCGTTAAAAAGGCCACCGCGAGAGTTAGCAGCCGAACCACCGATGATGGCAGCCTTCGTCCGATATGCGCTCCGATCCACCCGCCGATAATGGCTCCAATCGTCATGGGAATGCACTCCTGCCATACGATTGCCCCGGCAAGTACGAAGACGATGACGGCGACTGCGTTGGCGGCGGTTACCATCACCATTCTTGTCGGATTCAGGCTCTTGATGTCCCCGCCCCCGAGCGCGCTCCACGCCGCAAGCATCATGAGACCCACCGCGCCGCCAAAATAGCCGCCATAAAGACCGAGAAAGAACTGAACCGTTGCGAACGCCAGAACACTCGGACGTGCCTGCGTCTGCAACTGGGCGCTGAGCCTCGGACCTGCAGCGAGCATCAATGTCGCCACCAGCAAAAGCCATGGCAGGATACCATCGAAAATCCTCGAAGGGGTTAGCAGCAATAGAATGCTTCCGGCCACACCACCCATCACCGTCACGACAGCAATGGGCACGACATTGACGCCGCACACACTCCTAACCCCATCACGGTAGACCCACGAGCTCGCCATACCGCCGGGGAACAGGGCTAAGGTGCTTGTCGCGTTTGCGGCTACCGACGGCACTCCGACCGATATCAGCGCCGGCAGGGATACGAACGACCCGCCGCCCGCCAACGCATTCATGCTGCCTGCTAACAAGCCAGCAAGGAAAAGAAGCATTATATCGTACATGTTCAGGTCGCCTTAGCACCCAAGCCTGATTTCGGCCGAGCCTTTTGTCCAATACCGCGGTCACATTGCCGTACGACGTTGTGCGTCCATAAGAGTCCGCCCCACGACTAGTATCCTGTCATTTCGAGATATCCGACGCCTGACATTGAACCCCTGAGATCTATCGGCCCCTCCCAGTATGGCGTCGATGTCGCCATCCAGGACTGGTCATTCAACGGTTTGGTTCTTATATCGAGCGACTTACCTGGAACGCGTATTCGCCATTCCACCGGTATCTCTCGCCCCTTGACTGTTGCCTTCCGCAAAGGCTCCAGTTGAACCTCTTCTTTCGACAGGGGTGTCGTTCGCCCGTCCGAGGATATCCAGTTCGCGGAGATGAACCCGTCCTTATCATCGCGAAGGCGAAAGGCCATAAGCTTCTCGCCAGAGTCGAAATGTAATGAGAACCAGTCCCAGCCCGTCTGGTTTGAGGCGAGCGGCTGAGACGACCACTCCCGATCCAGCCACGCTCTCCCGGTGACCTTCACCGGGGATCCGGAGATCGTGATTGCGCCGGAGACCTTGTAGAACGGTTGCGAGTAGTAGTAGCTCGCCTGCCCGCCTGATGACTTCACAGAAAACCCGTTTTCACCCTGCAGCACGAGCGGGCCGTCGGCGCCAAGGTTCAAGCCAAAGCTGAAATCCGTCCCGCTCGCAGTCACCGAAAGATCCCTAAGGTCAAAGGCGCTCTCAGTGGAACCAGTCATCTGCCAGTCGTCGATCCATGCCCGAAACGGCGTGGCCTCGACGCCTGCCTGTCCAACGCCGCCCCGGCCCAAGCGCTCGGCGACGAACTGGTGAGACTGGGTGGTAATCGCCGCATGCCCGATCCATAGCTGGGGATCTGCGAAGCCTGGCCTTTCTTCCGGAGCCAGAGCGGATCGAAACAATGTCCACTGCGCCCCATACCGCTTGCCATCCTCACCCTTGAGGTTGGCGGTGACATACCACCACTCAATCCGATAATCCGGATGAGCGCCATGATCGGCAGGAAACGAGAGATCGCGTCCACGCTCCGGGATCGAAAAGCCCTGTGCATCCGATCCCAGTCCGGCGAACCCCTGCCCCGACGCCTGTTCAGCCAGAGAGACCATAGCCACTGCGACAAAAGCGGATGAAACTTTTCTAACGTTCATTCGCGAAAATCCTAAGCAGGTCTGCAGGATTAATCGTGGCCAGGCGCCTGACCGGCACCAGCACCGACAAGAACGCCGCCAGCAGCGCAATCGCTCCCAGCCAGAGCCAGTCGATCGGAAAGACCACCATCGGCAAGCGCCACCCGAAAGCCTCCACGTTCACAATCGAAAGCAGCACCCATGCCAGAGTAAGACCGACCGGAATCGCCGCCAGAAATGTCACGAGCCACAGCGCCAGTGTCCGGGCAATTTCGTATAGAGCTAGATCTCGACGCCGCACACCGATCGCCCAGACTGGTGCAAGCTGCGGAAGCCGAATTCCAGAGAGGGTCAGGAGGCTTGAGAACATGGCAAATCCCGCCACCGCCAGCGTGAGGACGTTCAGTGCACCTGTCACCTTAAATGTCTGGTCGAAGATGGCTCGCGACTGTCGCTTGAGTGAAGCCTGGTCGACGATCGCTGTCTCAGGCAGACCCAATTCCGCGACCAGCTGACGTTTCAGGTCCTGGGCTTGCTCGGGAGGCACGCGGACGCCGTATCGGACCTTCGACACATTCGGGTAATGATCAACCAAGGTATCGATGCCAACAATTACCTGCCCGATGGGGTTTCCGTAGTCTGAATAAACGCCAACTACGGTAGCAGTCCACCCACCCGGCATAACCAAAGGCTGGCCGATCTTAGCTTGACCACGACGCCACATCTGCTCGTTGACGAGAGCGCCCTGCCCGTTAGCAACCGTTCCCCACACGTCCTTATCGGAAGCGATCAGAGGCCAGTGCTCCCGATAGGTCGGATCATCTGCGACGCCAAAAATCTGGACCTGCTCACCTGAGACCTCACCGTCGACGCTCCAGATCGGAAGGACTGCTGTGGCGTGCCGCTGAAGCCAGGTCCGCAGTCGCTCGGACTGGTCGTCATCCTTGGCGGTCACGTATAGCTCTGCGGCCAAGCGTTGATCCAGCCATCCGATAAACGTCAATCGGAAACTGGAAACCATCGTGCCGACACCAATGTTTGCCGACAATGCTAGAAGAAGGGCCATCAGGGCCAGTGACAGCCCCGGCAGCTGTATACGGGTATCTGCCCAGAACCATTCCATAAGAGCGCTTCTTGCGAAATGTTGAGCCGTGATCAGGGCAACGGCAATAAGCCCTGGCAGTATCAGTGCCGCTCCGAGAAGCAGGCACGCGAGTACTGCAAAGCCCGCGACAAGGCCGGACCCGGCTATTGCAAGCAGGGCTGCCAATATTAGCAACGACCCGCCAGCTCCAGCCTGATAAACCAGCGAGCGCGCTGATGCTCTCGCCCACGCCCTTGGTTGAGCCGCTGCGAGGATCGGCAGTTTCCAGACGCGCCAAAGGCTCTGTGCCGAGGAAACGCCGGTCCCTCCAAGAGCGATCGCCAGTCCCGCTAGCCACCATTCGGGCCGAATTGACAGCGAGCCCGACACATTCGCCCCATACAAGTTCCGTAAGGTGGCAGCGACACCCGGCATCAAGAGCCAGGCGATGATGTAGCCGAGAATAACCCCGAGAACGCCGGAAACCAAGGCCAGTATCGACAGTTCAACCACGAGCATGACGGCCAGAGTCCGAAGGGAAACACCAAGAGATCGCAGTGTTCGAAAGGTACCGCGACGCTGCTCGAAGGTCAGGCCTGTTGTGGAGTAAACAATGAACAGACCGACGACGAACGACAGAAACCCGAAAGCGCTCAGGTTAAGGTGGAAGCTGTCCGTGAGGCGAGAGACATCCGGCTGGTCGGCCGGTTCGCGAATGGTCAGCCCCGGCGCTATTTGTTCGAGAGCTTGAACTGTAACCCGCTCATCGGGAGCTATGACCAGACGGTCGATCTTCCCATGTTTTTCAAGCAATTTGTCCGCTACGGAGATGTCCAAGAAGGCAGCGCCGTCTGGGACGTTGCCGTCGACTTTGACGGCCATGTCCGTGTTGCCACGAAGCCGCTCGGCAGTCGCGGCCGATACCAAGAGAAGCCCAGTGGTGGAAAAGAAGCCGGAGAGCTCCGCACCGTTTGCGATGGTCACGCCCGAGCTATCCCCGGGCATGGTCAGCGGCTCGATGCCGACCATTCTTATCCGCACCGGCCCAAAGCGATAGTTGCCCTCGATGACAGGCGAAACGTCCAGGCCTGCTCGGCGAAGGCTTCCATACACTGTGGTCGCAATACCACCATCGTCATTGGCAACGATCTGTCGAAGGCTTCCTTGCTCGAGAACCGATGATGCCCGTGCGTAACTTGCCCTAGCCTCGGCATTGATTGCTTGGACGCCGGACCAAAGCGCCGTTGCGAGCGTGATTCCCATGACCAAGGTGAGGAGCTGAAGCGGCTTTCGGCGCCAGTGCGACAGCAGCGCTGCGAAGGCGACGAGGTTCATTCGTCAATCTTCCCGCCGCGAAGAACCACTATTCGATCCAGACGGCCTGCAAGCCTTGCGGAGTGAGTCACAAGCAGAAGAGCGGACCCCGCGGTCCGTGACAGGCTGACCATAAGATCTAGGACCCTGTCTCCGGTCTGCTCATCCAGGTTGCCCGTTGGCTCGTCCGCGAGAATGAGTGGCGGCCGCGCGGCCAAGGTTCGCCCAATCGCAACGCGCTGTTGCTGACCTCCAGATAGTTGCTCGGGGTAGCGGGTGATGTAATCACGCAGCCCCAATTTGCCAATCAGCTCCATCTCCCAAACAGGGTCAAATCGATCGGCGAGCTTTGCGTGGAATGAGATATTGGCGGCGACCGTCAGCGAAGGGATGAGATTAAACTGTTGAAAAACCAAGCCCACCTGGGTTCTACGGTAATGAGCGCATTCATTCTCATTGAGCTGCCGGATGTCCCGTCCGTTCATGACGATGGATCCACTATCCGCGCGATCCAGGCAGCCAGCCAGGTGCAGCAGCGTACTCTTGCCACTGCCGGACTCTCCCGTAAGCGCCACGCTGTCGCCAGAGGCCACCTGAAGGTCGACCCCCTTTAGTATTTCGATTAGCCCCTCGGCCGTGGTGTAGGATTTTCTGACGCCTGAGAGGGTAAGGATCATGTCGGTCTCTTAGTCAGGGATTCGCAGAATGCAACGACCTATGGGTGACCTAAGAATTTCTTCGGAGGATCACAAGACCTTGGTCCGAAACGTTCACCTTTGAAGGGCCAAGACTACCACGTTCGCCGCGACCTACCGCTAATTGGGATCGCTTCAGCTCGTAGTCAGCGTGGCCCCACGACGAACCAAGGAGTCGATACCTGATTGTCGTCATCGCCGTCGGGGATGGACATCCTCACCGTTCATCAGGGCGCAGCGACCGCAGGGACAAATTTGCGAAGAAGCTCAAGCACTCCATCAGCAATCGCTGTGGCTCCTTCTCAACTGACATCGCTATTCGTCCAGATTGCCTTTGACATCTCGCGACCAGCAATATATCTATACGGCTATATAGCCAAATGGTGATGCATGGATAGCAGCCTCGATGCGATTTTCTCCGCGCTCTCAGATCCAACAAGGAGAGCTATCCTTGAGCGGCTTGCTCGCGGCAAGGCGACCGTGTCCGAACTCGCAGATCCCTTCGAGTTGTCTCAGCCTGCCATTTCTAAGCATCTGAAGGTCCTGGAACAGGCCGGATTGATCCGCTCCGGCCGTGAAGCGAATTCGCGTCCCCGCGTCCTCGAGCCGGCTGCGTTGAAGACAATTGCTGATTGGATCGCCGATTACAGACGCTTCTGGGATCAAAGCTTTGATCGTCTTGATGACTATCTGTCCAAGGTACAAGGATACGAAAATGACTAATCCAGAGACCGACACCGACAACGCCCGCGACCTGGTTCTTGTACGAAGGTTTGATGCCCCATGCGATCTGGTTTTCAGGGCATGGACCGACCCGAAAGCGTTCGCAC
>NZ_JBFTZZ010000033.1:0-100840 GCF_056406515.1 Rhizobium sp. P1_B8
GGGGCAAGCTGGGTGCGAGCCTGATGCATGTCGCCGATGTCATGCATACCGGCGAGCGGCTGCCGCTCGTTGCCAAAGGCACACCGATGCCGGAGGCGATCACCGTGCTGTCGCGCAAGCATTTCGGCTGCGTCGGGGTGCTGGATGAAGATGGGCGGCTCTGCGGCATCGTCACCGAGGGCGACATGGCGCGCAATCTCACACGCAATCTGGCCGAGCTTGATGTCGACGACATCATGACGCGGACGCCGAAGACGGTGAAGCCGACGGTGCTGGCGACCGCGGCCCTGGCACTGCTCAACCAGCATCACATCGGCGCGCTGATCGTCATCGATGATGACCGCCGGCCGGTCGGGCTGGTGCATTTCCACGACCTGCTGCGGATCGGCGTCGCCTGATCAGGTTCGTTTGTTCAGACGGGCTCGACTCTGAGGTCGCGGCCGTTGCCAGCAGAATCGCAGTTGGTCGCGCTATAGAAGGCGCTTCTGGCCATAATCCGTGGGAGGCGCGATCTTGCTATCGAACGTGCGGAATTGCAGGGAACTGCATTGCAAGCACCCGCAACATCACATGGGCAAGTTTGCTGCCCTATTTCCGGTCGCCGCGTTGACTGAGAAAAATTTTTGGCTGGGGAACCTGGACTCGAACCAAGATTAACGGAGTCAGAGTCCGTCGTTCTACCATTGAACTATTCCCCAGCAGTTGCCGCCGAAGCATGGCTTGGCTGCTGTGCGGCGCTTATAACCAAAAGCGGGCGGATTGCAAATAGCCGTTTTGAAAAAATTCGGTGCTGCTGCGGAAAGGTGAAACCACCCGCAAACCCCCGTCCAAAAAAGAATTTGGCGATTTCGGCGGGCGCTGATATTCTTGCCGCAACGCAAAAATCGAATGAGCGCCTGCTGCATATCTCAAGACTTGCGCGGCGCGGTGGAAAAACAACGTGGAAGACCCCGAAGGCGGCGCAAAGCCGCAATTTGACGGGGCGTCGGCGGCAGGGCGCAAGGACGGCAAGAAGTCCAGGCGCCGCAAGGGCAAACGTGGCGGGCAATCCCGCAACGCGGCTCATCCCGCTTCGCATGAGCCTTCCGGCGGTGCCGGACAGCCAGCGCGCCCGATGGAAGATGCAGCCGGTAATCCGGCCCGCAAGCGCAAGCGCCGCCGTCGTGGCGGCCATGGTGCTGCGCAGGATGGTTCACTTCAACCTCATGTGATGGAACAGGCCGGAGCGGCAGAACATGCCGCCCGGTCCGATGGCGATTCGGCGCCCAGCCGTCGCAACCGCCGCAAGCATCGCGGCAAGCGCGGTCTTCAGGGCCGGCCTCTGACATCGGCAAAACCATCAGGTGTCTCGCAACAGGAACGCCGCGCGGAAGAGACGGCGCTCGGTGCCGAGCTGCGTGAAACAGTGAATGGTGCGAGCGCCAACCGCAGGGGCCGCCAGGAAAGCCATATCAATCCCGGTCACCAGGGGGATCGCCAGGCCGGCGAGCATGCTTGGCCGGAGGAGCTCTATGCCGCTCTCGATCTCGGCACCAACAATTGCCGTCTCCTCATTGCCCAGCCGACCCGTCCGGGACAATTTCGCGTTGTCGATGCTTTTTCCCGCATCGTGCGCCTCGGCGAAGGCCTTGCGGCCAGCGGCCGTCTGTCCGACGAGGCGATGGAGCGGGCGATCGAGGCCTTGAGGATCTGCGCCTCCAAGCTCAGGAACCGGGAGATCCGCCGCATGCGGCTGATCGCCACCGAAGCCTGCCGCCAGGCCGTCAATGGTGAGGAATTCCTCAGCCGCGTCGTTGCCGAAACCGGCCTCACGCTCGAAATCATCGATCGCGAAACCGAAGCGCGGCTTGCCGTCTCCGGCTGCTCCTCGTTGGTCGGTCGCGAGACGCGCTCCGTCGTGCTGTTCGATATCGGCGGCGGTTCGTCGGAGATTGCCGTCATCCGTATCGGCGACAATCGCTTCAGCCGCCTCGCCAATCACATCACCCACTGGACCTCGCTGCCGGTCGGCGTCGTCACGCTGTCGGAGCGCCATGGCGGGCACGACGTCACGCCGGAGGCTTTCGAAGGCATGGTGCGCGAAGTCGAAGGCATGCTCGGACACTTCGATTGCCCGGAGATCGAGGTCGCCCAGACCGGCGACTTCCACCTGATCGGCACGTCTGGCACGGTGACGACGCTTGCCGGCGTCCATCTCGACCTGCCGCGTTATGACCGGCGCAAGGTCGACGGCATCTGGCTGTCGGATGATGAGGTCTCCGCCATGCAGGCAAAGCTTCTCTCCTGGGATTTCGCAAGCCGCGCCGCCAATCCCTGCATCGGGCCGGATCGGGCCGATCTGGTGCTGGCCGGCTGCGCCATTCTCGAGGCGATCCGCCGCCGCTGGCCAAGCCCGCGCATGCGTGTTGCCGATCGTGGCTTGAGGGAAGGCCTGCTCACAGACATGATGGCCGATGACGGCGTGTGGCGGCGCAACCGTAACCGCCGCGGCCAGCGCGCGAGATAGGAAGAAGGCATGACCAAGGCACCGATCGCGGGAAACCGCACCGGCCGCAAGCTCGGCCAGCGCGTCAAAAACAAGAAGATGAAGGCCTCCTCCCGCCAATGGCTGGAGCGCCACCTCAACGATCCCTATGTGCAGCGCGCCCAGCTCGAAGGCTATCGCGCCCGTGCTGCCTTCAAGCTGCTGGAGATCGACGAGAAACATCATATCCTGCGCGGCGCCAAGCGCATCATCGATCTCGGCGCTGCGCCGGGCAGCTGGTCGCAGATCGCAGCCAAGGTCACCGGCTCGACGGATGATGATATTCGTGTGGCCGCGATCGATTTCCTTGAGATGACCCAGCTGCCGGGGGTCAAGATCCTGCAGCTCGATTTCCTCGATCCCAGTGCGCCGGAAAAGCTGCTGGAGGCCGTCGGCGGCACGCCCGATCTTGTCATCTCAGACATGGCGGCGCCAACCACTGGCCACCACCGCACCGACCATCTGCGCACCATGCATCTCTGCGAAGTCGCGGCACATTTCGCCGTCGAAGTGCTCCAGGAAGGCGGACATTTTCTCACCAAGACCTTCCAGGGTGGCACCGAGCGTGAGCTGCTCGCCATGCTAAAGCAGAACTTCCGCCAGGTCGTCCATGTCAAGCCGAACTCGTCGCGCGCCGAATCGGTCGAGATGTTCCTGCTGGCCAAGGGGTTCAAGGGGCGCAAGGCCGAAGGCGACGCTGAAGAAGCTTGATCTTCGTGCCGGTCCTGACGGATGATGGCGATCGACTGCATAGCTCCTTAAAACGCTGTCGATTTAAGGATGAGATATGCAGCAATGGAAAGCGTTGCCGCGTCCTTTGCATATCTGAAAGGGCGCGCGGCGCTGTCAGGATTTGAACCGCTGATCCCATGCTTCTTTACGTCACGCTCGGAACCAACGACCTTTATCGTGCAGGGCATTTTTATGATGCCGTGCTGCCTGTGCTCGGTTATCGCCGACAGCGTTCTTCCGAAGAGGAAATCGGCTATGCCGCCGAGGGCGATACGCGCTGCCGCTTCTGGGTGGTGACGCCCTTCAATCGCCGCCGGGCGACCTCGGGCAATGGCGCCATGGTGGCACTTGCGGCCGAAACACGGGCCGATGTCGACGCCTTCCATGCGGCGGCGATCGCGGCAGGCGCCGTGGATGAGGGTGAACCCGGCCTGCGCTCCTACCATGCCCATTTCTATGCCGCCTATGTCCGTGACCTCGACGGCAACAAGCTTTCTGCCGTCTGCGAAAACCCGCAGTAACGGTGACCTAAACCGTCGCAATCTTTCAGATTCGCTCCTCGCGCTTCAGTCTTTGTTTCCACGCATGTCGTTACCGCAAAACCGCTGCGCGCTTTTCCGCGACATGCTCTATTTCACCGCGTGCTGTTCGGCTTCAACAGTTGCTGCCGTCATCGTTTTCAAGCGGTGGCCGGAAACGAGTGCGCCGGCATTGCGGTCCATCCGGATGAAGGGAATGGTCGCAATGACCGTCAGTCCGGCGATGATGTAGAAGGCAAGGTGGAAATCGGCCACCTGTAGCGCTTCGCCGCTGATGTAGATCGAGCTCTCCAGGATCGCGGCGGCGACCGCAACACCGAGCGCCAGGCTGACCTGCTGCATCACCGAGCTCATCGATGTCGCCTGGCTGGCTTCGGCATCATCGATATCGGCGAAGGCAAGCGCATTGACGCCGGTGAACATGAAGGAGCGGGAAAAGCCGCCGAGCAGCAGCACGCCGATGATGACGAGATGCGGCGTCGACGGCGTGAACAGGCCGGTGATGACAGTCACCAGGGTCGTTACCCCGGCGGCGCCGAGAAGCGTGGTGCGGAAGCCGGCGGCGGCAAAGACCCGCTTCGCCATGAACTTGGTGGTGATCGCCCCGATCGCGCCGGCAAAGGTGATGAGACCGGATTGGAACGGCGTCAGCCCGAAGCCGAGCTGCAGCATCAACGGCGTCAGGAAGGGCATGGCGCCAACGCAAATGCGAAACAGCGTGCCGCCCAAGGTCGAGGCGCGGAACGTTGGGTTCTTGAACAGGTTGAGGTTGAGGATCGGCGCCGGGTGACGCTTGGCATGGCGCACGTAGAGGAGGCCGCAGCTGAGGCCGATCAAGGTGGCGGTGACGCCGATGATCGGGGGCAGGGCCGGCAGACTGACTACCGACAGGCCGAAGACGACGCCCGCAGCCGATAGCGAGGTCAGCACGAAACCGGTGAAATCGAGCCGCGGCGGCGCCGTCGCTTCCACCTCCGGCAGGAAGATCGTCGCAAGCCAGATGCCGATGATGCCGACCGGCACGTTGATCAGGAAGATCCAGTGCCAGCTGAAATAGGTGGTGATGAAGCCGCCGAGCGGCGGTCCGGTGAGCGGGCCGACAAGTGCGGGGATGGTAAGCAGCGCCATGGCCGAGACCAGATCGCTGCGCTTCGTGGTGCGCACCAGCACGAGACGGCCGACCGGGGTCATCATCGCGCCGCCCATGCCCTGCAGGAAGCGGGCAAACACGAATTCCACGAGGTTGGACGAGATTGCGCAGAAGATCGAGCCGATGACGAAGACGGAGATGGCAAGCCGGAAGATCTTCTTGGCGCCGAACCTGTCGGCCATCCAGCCGCTGACGGGGATGAACACTGCCAGCGCCACCATGTAGGAGGTCAGCGCGAGCTTCAGCGTGATCGGCCCGACATGCAAATCACTAGCGATCGCCGGCAGCGCCGTCGCAATGACGGTCGAGTCCATCTGTTCCATGAAAAGGGCGACGGCAAGGATCAGCGGGACGATGCGATTCATAGGCGGGAGCCTTGATGGGGCAGCGGATTGAAGCTGGAAAGGCCCGTGCTGTTTAGTCCCAGCTGTGGGTTATGCCAATCCCCAAATCCCGGTCGACGACACGTTTGCTTCACGTCTGCGTGAGACGGCTTGCGCATCAACGTCGTGTGTCAAGATTGACATATGTTTACTTGGCCGGGGCAAGAAATCCGGTCGGAATCGACACTGGGGGCCGCGCGGTCACACAGCTGCACCTCATGAAGGATGGACATATGACAATTTCGTCGGGAATAAAGCGGCGCACCCTTTTTGCCGCAGGCCTTGGCCTGCTGGCGGCGCCGGGAGAGGGCCGAAGCGGCCGCAACTGGAGACAGCAATCATATGGATGGAACGCCTTTGCCCGAGGTCAATCAATTCAAGCTCGGTTCCTATAAGTTCACCGTCGTCCGCGATGGCACCAGCATTGTCGAAAAGCCCTATGAAACCTTCGGCACCAATCAGGACCCCGAAACCGTCAAGGCGTTGCTGACCGCAAACTTCCTGCCGGCCGACAAGTTCATGAATGGCTATACGCCGGCCCTTATCGATACCGGTTCGGATGTCATCCTCGTCGATACCGGCTTCGGCGCCAGCGGCCGGGCACGTGGGGCCGGTCAACTGACCGAAGGCCTGAAGGCGGCGGGATATTCGGCCGACGACGTCACGCTCGTGGCGCTGACCCATCTGCACGGGGATCATATTGGCGGCCTGATGGAAGACGGCGCGGCGGCCTTCAAGAATGCCCGCTATGTCGTCGGCCGGGCCGAATATGATTTCTGGTCGGACAAGGCACGTGAGGGCACGCCGGCCGAGGGTGGCCACAAGGCGGTGCTTGCCAATGTGGTGCCGCTCGCCGAAAAGACCACTTTCATTAAGGAAGGGGACAGTTTCGCGCCCGGCATAACGGCGATGCTGGCGGCCGGCCACTCACCGGGGCATATGGTGTTCCACGTCGAATCCGAGGGCAAGCGCCTTGTGCTCACCGGCGATACCGCCAATCACTATATCCTGTCGCTGCTGCGGCCGGATTGGGAGGTGCGCTTCGACATGGACAAGACGCAGGCGGCGGCCACCCGCCGCAAGGTCTTCGAGATGATTGCGAGCGAGAAGATCGCCTTCCTTGGCTATCACATGCCGTTCCCGGCGGTCGGCTTCGTCGAAAGGCAGGATGGCGGTTATCGCTTCGTGCCGAAGACCTATCAGTTCAACATCTGATCCGTACCGGTTCAGCCTTTCACGGAAGCGCTGGACCGCTCTAACTTCTTGTTTTTATGCAATTCCGAACGGAAGAGCGCTTACAGCGCCGCGCGTCTTTTCAGACGCGCAAAGGACGCTGTAACACTTTCAATCCTCGCATCGAGCTTTCCGAAAATCCATTCCGATTTTCGGGCCGATGCGCTGGCGCTTTTCCTGCAATGCTCTTGGCGCATGGCACCCATGACGAGCCCGGCGGACATGCCGGGCTTTTTGCTATTTCCTTCCTGTCATAGACGTGTTACCAGCCCTCGCCAACTTCCAAGCAACCCATGCAGACCGCCGGGGCGGACGATTCGTTTCCGGACAGGGTCGCATTTTTATTAAATGAAGGAATTTGGCCATGGCACGCATCATTGAAACGGCAACCGGCGCAGACGCGCTTACCTTCGACGACGTGCTGCTGCAACCGGGACATTCCGAGGTCATGCCGGGCCAGACGAATATCTCCACCCGCATCGCCCGGGATTTCGAACTCAACATCCCGATCATCTCATCAGCCATGGATACCGTCACCGAGAGCCGCCTGGCGATCGCCATGGCCCAGGCCGGCGGCCTTGGCGTCATTCATCGCAACCTGACGCCGATCGAGCAGGCCGAGCAGGTCCGGCAAGTGAAGAAATTCGAAAGCGGCATGGTCGTCAACCCGGTGACGATCGGCCCCGATGCGACGCTTGCCGATGCGCTCGGGCTCATGAAATCCTACAGCATTTCCGGCATCCCTGTCGTGGAGAAGTCCGGCCGCCTCGTCGGGATCCTGACCAACCGCGACGTCCGCTTCGCTACCGATCAGGAACAGAAGATCCATGAGCTGATGACCAAGGACAAACTGGTCACCGTCAAGGAAAACGTCGATCAACAGGAGGCCAAGCGCCTGCTGCATTCGCATCGCATCGAGAAGCTGCTGGTGGTCGATACCGAAGGCCGTTGCGTCGGCCTCATCACCGTCAAGGATATCGAGAAGTCGCAGCTGAACCCGAACGCTTCCAAGGATGCGCAGGGCAGGCTTCGCGCTGCCGCCGCCATCAGCGTCGGCGATGATGGCTTCGAGCGCGCCGAGCGGCTGATCGAGGCCGGCGTCGACCTTCTGGTCGTCGATACCGCCCATGGCCATTCACAGCGCGTCCTCGATGCCGTCAGCCGCGTCAAAAAGCTTTCCAACTCGGTGCGGATCATGGCAGGCAACGTCGCCACCTATGACGGCACCAGGGCGCTGATCGATGCCGGCGCCGATGCCGTCAAGGTCGGTATCGGTCCGGGTTCGATCTGCACGACGCGCATCGTCGCCGGCGTCGGTGTGCCGCAGCTCGCCGCCATCATGTCGGCAGTGCAGGCCGCGAATGATCAGGACGTGCCCGTCATCGCCGATGGCGGCATCAAGTTCTCCGGCGATCTTGCCAAGGCGATTGCCGCCGGCGCTTCCGCCGTCATGATCGGCTCGCTGCTTGCCGGTACCGATGAGAGCCCGGGCGAGGTCTATCTCTACCAGGGACGCTCCTTCAAGGCCTATCGTGGCATGGGCTCCGTCGGCGCCATGGCCCGCGGCTCGGCTGACCGTTACTTCCAGGCCGAGGTGCGAGACACGCTGAAGCTTGTGCCTGAGGGCATCGAAGGTCAGGTGCCGTACAAGGGGCCGGTTTCGGGTGTTATCCACCAGCTCGCCGGCGGCCTGAAAGCGGCCATGGGATATGTGGGCGGCAAGGACCTCAAGGATTTCCAGGACCGCGCCACTTTCGTGCGCATCTCCGGTGCGGGTCTTCGCGAAAGCCACGCCCATGACGTGACGATCACCCGCGAGAGCCCGAACTATCCGGGCGCCGGCCTCTGATCATGAAGGCGGGCAGCCGGATTCCTCTCTGGATCGTCGCGCTGCTCGCAGCCCTCTGTCTTGCCGTCCTCGCCTGGACGACCTTCGGCTTCGTCGTTCCGTTCAAGCACGAAACCGGCCAGGCGGTGCTCGATACTTATTTCGCCGGTTACGACGAGTCGGCGGTCTTCCACATGCAGAAGCTGCTCGATGAGAACGAGACGGCGACCCGGTTGTTGCGCGCCATGTATTTCGGGCCGGAGCTGATCTTTCCGGCATTGCTGACAGCGCTGCTGTTCCTCGCCTTCCTCAAGCTCGGTTCCGGCGGCGCATGGTTCGGCCGATCGGCGCATCCGCTCGTCGGCAAGGCGGTCTACCTGCTGCCGTTCATCTACGGCATCGCCGATTACGGCGAGAACATCTCGAGCCTGATCGCCTTCGGCGATGGTACGCCCTCAGGCCTTGCAACACAGCTGCTGCCGTGGATGACGCGGCTGAAATTCGCAAGCCTTGCTATCTGCTTCATCCTCATCGCCCGGCTCGCCATCGCCAGCTGGCTCTCACCGCGCCAAGACTAAGGGTGCTATCAGCCTGTCCACCGCCACGTCGGATTTGAAAGCCGCGCCACCATGAAATCCGAGAGCACCTCCACCTTCGCAGGCCGAGCCCGGGCAGAGGGCGTGACGAAATAGAGTGCTCCGCTCGGCAGCGTCCAGTCGGCGAGGATCGCTTTCAACCTGCCATCGGCGAGATATTCATGCGCCATGAATTCCGGCAACTCTACAATTCCAAGGCCGTGCAGCGCCATCGGAATCAAGGCTTGCGAATTGGTGGAGCGCAACGGACCGGCCGGCACGACAACTTCCTCTTCGCCTGCCTTATTGCGAAAGCGCCAGACGTCCTGGCGCGGCCGATAGGCGTACCCTAGGCAATGGTCAGCCTTAAGCTCGCGCGGATGTCGCGGCGTGCCGTATCTATCGAGGTACGCAGGTGCAGCGAGAATGAACGGAGCGACCGCTGTCAGCCTCCGGGCGACCAATGAGGAATCCGGCAGAACGGCAATTCTCAGGGCAGCATCGAAACCGTCTCCCACTAGGTCGACGGTGGCGTCGCTCATATGCAGGTCGATAGAAATATCGGGATAGAGGTCGAAAAAGTCGGGCAGGATCGGCGCCAGCCAGCGTGTGCCGAAGGCCATCGGCACGGCAAGCCGGATGAGCCCCCGCGGTTGGCTGGACAGCTCGCGCGCTGCATTTTCCGCAGCCTCTGCCTCCGCATAGAGCCGCGAGGCACTGTCGACCAATCGCAAGCCGAAATCGGTCAGCGCCAGTTGCCGCGAGGTGCGGTTGAAGAGCCGTGCGCCAAGTCTCTCCTCCAGCCGGCTGACAGCCCGCGAAACGGTAGGCACCGACACACCGAGCGTCCTAGCGGCGCGGGCGAAAGAACGCTCTTCGGCGACCTTGGCGAACATTGCGAGGCCTTCGAAATCCGGAAATTTCGTCATTTCATTCCTGTAATAATAGCTTTCATTTCTTTCTATTTCGAAACGTTCGTCGCGTCCATATCTCAGCCTTGGTCGAACAACAGGAGACGACAATGACACAGAGGTTGAGTGGAAAGATTGCAGTGATTACTGGCGCAACGTCGGGCATCGGTCTTGCGACTGCCAAGCGTTTCGCCGCCGAAGGCGCCCAGCTTTTCGTGACCGGCCGGCGCAGGGACGTGCTCGACGCGGCCGTTGCGGAGATAGGGGGTAAGGTTGTTGGCATCCAGGCGGACTCGGCAAAGCTGGCGGACCTTGACCGGCTCTATGAACGCGTGAAAGCCGAAGCCGGCCGGATAGATGTGTTGTTCGTCAATGCCGGCGGTGGTTCGATGCTGCCACTCGGCGAAATTACCGAAGAGCAGTATGACGACACGTTCGACAGAAATGTGAAAGGTGTTCTTTTCACCGTGCAAAAGGCGCTGCCGCTGCTCGGTCAGGGCTCATCGGTTATCTTGACGGGATCGACGGCGGGCTCGACCGGTACTCCGGCCTTCAGCGTCTACGCCGCCTCGAAGGCCGCGCTACGAAGCTTCGCTCGCAACTGGATCCTCGATCTCAAGGATCGCGGCATTCGTATCAATACGCTGAGCCCCGGTCCTACAAAGACAACCGGTCTCGTCGAACTCGCTGGCAAGGATGAGGAGCAACAGCAGAGCCTGCTCGATTATCTCGCAACGCAGGTGCCAATGGGGCGGGTCGGCCGCGCCGAAGAGATCGCCGCCGCCGCACTCTTTCTCGCTTCCGACGATTCGAGCTTCGTCACCGGTACCGAACTCTTCGCCGACGGCGGCGCCGCGCAGGTGTGATGAAATCCGGCGGCCCGCCAATTTTCTGATGGCGGGCCGCCGATGCTGGTATCCCGATCGTCTTTCGACTAATGCTCGCGTCGAAATCGGAAGCGGAAAGGAAACGGCCACACATGACCGGTTATCAAATCTTCTGGCCACTCCTCGCCCATGTGGCCCTGGTCTATGGTCTTTATGCGCTTCTTGGGCTTCGGCGCGCAAAAATGGTCCGCGCCGGCACCATCGCGAAATCGGATTATCGCGAAAATCGTGACGAGCCGGCCGAAAGCCTTGTTGTGAAGAACTGCCTCGCCAACCAGTTCGAACTGCCTGTGCTGTTCTACGCCTGCTGCATTCTTCTCTATGTCACCGAGGCCGACAATCTCGTCGCCCTCGGCCTCGCCTGGGCCTTCGTCGCCCTGCGCTACGCCCACGCCGCCATCCATGTCACCAGCAACGACTTGCGTTATCGCAGCCCGATCTTCGCCGCCGGTTATTTGGCTCTGGCCGCCATGTGGGTCTGGCTCGCCATTTGGATGGCGATGGGGTGAAGCGGCAGGCGAGTTGGCCCATCAACCATCATGCGGACCAGATCGCTTGAATCGGGTTGTGAGCCGATAAAACCGCAGCCTAAAATCGCGATTACACACGCTTTTCCCGGCCGTTAAAATGCGAACGTTTCCATTTACGGCGGATGAAGACCTGCATGTCATATCGACCCGACGCGGTGATTTGGCACATGCCTTCCGCCGCGAACAAAAAGAATGGGAACGACATGGGCGCGGAAAGCATGGATCGGATAGGCCTGCGAAGGAAGCCGAAGCAGGAGCGCAGCATCCAGAGGCTGGACCTCATTCTCACCGCCGCCGCCAAGATCATCGCCGAAAAGGGCGTCAGTGCCATGCGGATGACCGAGCTCGCCGCCGCCGCCAAGGTGCCGATCGGTTCGGTCTACCAGTATTTCCCGGAGAAGGCGGCGATCGTCAAAGCCCTGTTCGACCAGCACGCCTCGGCGATCCAGGCGAAGATGGCGGCGATGTTCACCGGCGTACAGTCACTTGATCAGGCGCTGGATGTCGTCTGCGCCACCATCGACTGGTATTACGATTCCTACCACAACGATCCCGTCTATCTCGGCGTCTGGATGGGAACAGAGACCGACCAGGATCTCTTGCAGCTGAATATCGAGCATAGTGGTCGCGTCGCCGGCATCTTCCATGACGCCGTGCGTCGGCTGGCTCCCGACCTTTGTGACGATGAAATGTACGCGCGTACTTACCTGTTCAGCCACCTGATCGGCGCCGTCATCCGGCTTGCCGCCGTGAGCGAGGAGGCCCTAGCGCGGCGTATGCTCGATGAGTGGAAGCGCGTCATCCGCGCCTCCCTTTTCACCACGACCGTGTCGCGCGCCGCCTGAGAGTTCTTACCAGCTTGGGACCATATTGGCCGCCTTCAGCCGCGGATAAAGGCGCGCCTGAGCGGATTTGACATCCGCTTCGAGCGTGTCGTCGACGACAGTGGGCGTGATGTTGTCGAGGCAGGCGGTGATATGCGCCGTGATCGCGTTCATCAGTGAGAGCGAAACGCCAGGTCGCTTCATGATGCCGATCTGCACCGGCGGCAGCGCCGGGAAGCCGTCCGCCTGGCTCAGCACCTTCATGCCCGTTCGCAGCGCCGATTCCGGCATCACCGAAACCGCCATGCCGGCAAGCACGGCGGCGGCAACGACGGTGCAGGACCAGCTGGTGAATAGGATCTGGTGCTCGCGTCCCACAGCATCGAGCGCCGAGCAGGCGAGCTGGCGCCACTGGCAGTCGCGCCGGCCGACGGCAAGCGGCACCGGCGCGTCGTCGCGGATCGGATGGTTGGCCGAGCCCACCCAGCAGAGCGGTTCGGTTCGCACCACATCGGACATGCGTTCGCGCGGATTGTGGGTGACGAGCGCAATGTCGAGCTCGCCCTTATGCATGCGTTCGGCAAGATCCACCGAGGGCTCGCAGACGATATAGAGCTCGACATTCGGATGCGTCTTGGCGAAGCGGCCGATGATTTCGGGCATGTAGCGGTCGGCATAGTCGTCCGGCGTGCCGATCCGCAGCATCCCCTCCAGCCTGTTGTCGTCGAAGGCCGCGATCGCCTCGTTGTTGAGGCGGATGATGCGCCGGGCATAGTTGAGCAGCTTTTCGCCCTCGACCGTCAGCCGGTTGCCGCGCCCGTCCTTGATGAACAGCTGCTTGCCGATGCGTTCCTCGAGACGGCGCATCTGCATGGAGACGGCCGATTGGGTCTTGTAGACCCGGTCGGCGGCCTTGGTGAAGCTGCCGGAATCGACGATGGCGATGAAAGTCTGCAATTGGTCGAGATCAAGAGGCGCGGACATGTTGTCACCCATAAAGATAGCTGATGATAATCATTAGAAACATTCGTTGGACTGATCAATAGGTCTTTGGCATCTTCGGGATGCAAATCAAGCAAAGTGAAGGACAGACACCCTGCCTGTCCGAGCCCAATTCAGCCTTGCTCCTTCCCGTGCGACCTCGCGGGAAGGGTGGGTTGTTGCGCGCCTAAAAGAAAATCGAAAGAAAGGAGAGTCCCATGCGGATGACAGACAGAACAATAGAACTCGACTGCGGCAAGCTCACCCCGACGTTTTCCCAGCGTCTGGCAGCAGGCTTCACACCGTTGACCTCCCTCTTTCGCGTGTTCCGCAATCGCATGGAGATCAACGGTCTACACGATCTGAACGACACTCAGCTGAGGGATATCGGCCTTAGCAGGGCCGACCTGACCTCTGCGTTCTTGGCGTCGACCTTCTTCGAGGACCCGTCGGAACATCTGACGCGCTCGGCGCGCAATCGCTGGCGCCTGTCGCTCTTCCG
This sequence comes from Rhizobium sp. P1_B8, assembly GCF_056406515.1. Classification (NCBI taxonomy): domain Bacteria; kingdom Pseudomonadati; phylum Pseudomonadota; class Alphaproteobacteria; order Hyphomicrobiales; family Rhizobiaceae; genus Rhizobium; species Rhizobium sp. P1_B8. Next base: position 13,600 of record NZ_JBFTZZ010000033.1, read on the forward strand.
CTCCCACGAAGAGTAGGAGCGTCGAGTTTCCCCGCAGGGTGATAGCCAATTAGCCCTGCCGCTTGACCCGGTGATCGGCTTTCCCAAGCCATCTCCGGGTTTTTTTATGCCCTGCAGCGTCCTTTGTGCATCTTTCCAGACGCGCAAAGGACGCTGCAATATTTTGGATTTGCGCGAATTCCTTCCGAAAATCGATTCCGACTTTGGGGGTTATTCGCTCGTCTCAGAGGAGGACTTCGGCCGATAGGTTTCGAAGATCGCTTCCAGGTTCCTCTGATAGTTCTTCTGCACCTCCAGCCCGCTGTCGAACATGGCGTTCAGCATTTCGGTATAGTTGTCGGTATTGATCTTCGCCTCTTCCTTCGGCGCCTCCGGTGCCTTGGTCTTAGTCTGGGCCGCCGGCTGCTGGCCAAGCCCGCCCATCATCTCCTGGAAGGCCTTGGCGAAGGGATTGTCGAGGAAGGGGTTCGGCTGAGATGTCGCTTCCGGCTTCGGCACCGAAAACATCAGCTGCATCGCCTGCGTGAAGGGATTGTCGAAGATGCTGGGCTCTGGGGCCGTCTTCGGCTTCGGCGCAAAGCCGGTGCTTTCCAGCCATTTCTGGATGGTCTCGTTCATCGCGGTGTTGACGAAGGGGTTGACCGGCGAGGCCATCTGGCCGGTCGTCTGCTTGAAGAGCCCGCCCATCAGCGTATCGGCCAGCACCGGCAGCATCCGTTTGTAGATATCTTGGCCGATCCCGGTTATCTGTGCCGCCTGGGCGGCGACTGCGCGCGAAACCTCCTTCGAGCCGAAGAGTTGGGCAAGGATGTTGTTGCCGTCGGAAATACCCTCCGGCGTGAAAGCCCGGCTCATATCCTCGAAATATCGCGCGTAATTGCCGGAGGAGACCGCCTGCATCAGCCCGACGAAATCATAGGGATTGCTGGTGCTGCGTTTCAGCCCGGCGGAAAAGGCCGGCATCAGCGCCGCCATCGCCTTCGTCGCCTGTTCCTGCGCGAGGTTGAACTGCCGGGCGATCGCCTCCATCGCCGCGCCGTTCTGCGCCTGCATCATCATGTCGAAGAGTGGCAGCATGGAAGTTCCTTTCCCCGGGTCGTGACGCGTTGTAACGCCACTATAACCGGAAATGGCAATGCGCAAACTGCTTTTTGCCATAAGAACTTAGGGAGGAATTTATCGAGAGCATGCGACCAAGGCTCCAGCCGCCGGTCGGCGGAGCACCACGTTGCCGGCCCTCATTTCCGCCGCTCGGAGCCAGTCGAAAATAGGGGGCTGTCAGAGCGATTCCGGTAAAACCGGAACCGCTTTGGGTCGGACTCAGTACTGATAGTCCTCGAAGACCGGCTCCACGGAACCGTGCCAGCGGCCGTGATAGAGCGAAAGCAGATCCTCGGCGAGCGTCGCCTTCTTGGCGAGCACCTCGTCGAGCGGCGCCAGGAAGATGCTCTCGTCCTGGCCTTCCCGGTTGAGCTTGCCGCGCGCCTTGAGACCAACCCTTGATATGCCGACCACCTCGCGCGCCATGTCGAAGAGCGGATGTCCGCGAAATTGCGCCTTCAGCCCTTCGGCAGGAACGGCATTGCGCAGGGCGCCGATCTCAGCAAAGCTCCAATCCTTCGTCAGCTCGTCGGCGGCCTCGAGTGCCGCTTCGTCGTAGAGCAGGCCGACCCAGAAGGCCGGCAGCGCACAGATGCGTCGCCACGGGCCGCCGTCGGCGCCGCGCATTTCGAGGAAGCGCTTCAGCCGCACGTCGGGGAAAAGTGTCGAAAGATGGTTCGTCCAGTCACCCATCGTCGGCGCCGGATCGGCGACCTCGCCCTTCAATGCGCCGTTCATGAACTGGCGGAAGGTGACATGGGTACAGTCGTGATAGTGGCCGTCGCGGACGATGAAATACATCGGCGCGTCGAGCGCCCATTCGGCATAGTCGCGGAAGCCGAAGTCGTCGCGGAAGGTGAAGTCGAGCAGGCCTGCGCGCCGGTTGTCGACGTCGCGCCAGATATCGCCGCGCCAGGAGAGCAGCCCGTTCGGCTTGCCCTCGGTGAAGGGCGAGGATGCAAACAGAGCGGTCGCCAGCGACTGTAGCTTCATCGAGACGCGCATTTTCTGGCGCATGTCGGCTTCCGAGGAGAAGTCGAGGTTCACCTGGATCGTGCAGGTGCGGTACATCATGTCGAGACCCTGGGTGCCGACCTTCGGCATATAGCGGGTCATGATCTCGTAGCGTGATTTCGGCATCTGCGGGGTTTCCGCATAGGTCCATTTCGGACTGCCGCCGATGCCGAGGAAGCGGATACCCATCGGCTCGGCGATTTCACGCAGCGTCGCCAGATGCTGGTTCGATTCCTTGCAGGTCTCGTGGATCGTCTCCAGCGGTGCGCCGGAGAGTTCGAACTGGCCGCCGGGCTCGATCGAAATCGCGCCCATACCGTGCTGCTCAGCAAGGCCGATGATGTTGCCGCCGTCGGTGATCGGCTCCCAGCCACTTTTTTTCTGCAGGCCGCTCAAAAGGGCCGAAATGCTGGCATCGCCGAAATAGGGAACCGGGCTGTTGTCGGCGCGGAAGAAGGCGAATTTCTCGTGTTCGGTGCCGATCCGGAAGCGCTCCCGCGGCTTGTTGCCCGCGGCGATATAGTCGGTCAAATCCTGGACCGAAGAGAGCGGTGTCTGGTCGGTAGTGTCGCGGGCCATGCGGGATACCTGTATTCAAAAAGGCGCCCAGGGGGCCGGGCAGTTGGAAGGGTGATTAGGACCCAAGCCACCCATGTTGCAAGTGAAATTGTTTCAACGACGCATCAAAAAAATAACAGCGATTTCCATGTCAACCCGTTTTCGACCTTAGTTCCAGTCGCCGATCGCCGCCTGGACCACCGCCAAGGCCGCAACGGCTGCCGTATCGGCCCGAAGGATGCGCGGTCCGAGCGGAATGGCGGTGACGAAATCGAGGCTTCGAAGCCGCGCCCGTTCCTCTTCCGAAAAGCCGCCTTCCGGCCCGACGAGCAGAGCGAGATGTCTTTCCCTGATCGCTGACAGCACCGGCAGCGGGTTTTGCCCGGCATCGCCCTCGTCGCAATAGATGATGCGGCGCTCGCTTGGCCAGCGGTCGAGCAGGTCGAGAAGCCTGACCGGCTCGGCGACATCGGGAATGCCGAGAATTCCGCACTGCTCCGCCGCTTCGACGGCATTGGCGCGCAGCTTGTCGAGATTGGTGATCTTGCCCTGGACGTGTTGGGTCATCACCGGCTGCAGCAGGCCCGCCCCCATTTCGACCGCCTTCTGCACGAGGTAATCCATGCGGCCGACCTTGAGCGGCGCAAAGAGATAATGCAGGTCGCAGGGCTGCGGCTGCGGCCGCGTCTCTTCGGTGGCCGTCAGCTGAATGCGTTTGCGCGTGGGGAAGGAGAGGCTAGCCTTCCACTCGCCGTCGCGGCCGTTGAAGAGCAGGATCGCCCCACCTTCCTCCATCCTCAGCACATTGGCGAGATAGTTGAACTGATCGGCATTTGCCTCCACGATGGCACCGCTGGAAAGCGGCGCCTCGACGAAAAGCCGTTGTATACGGAAATTGGCGCGCATTCGAAAACTCGAGACCTCAGACGAAGAGCGCGAACATAACCCAATAAATCATTGCCGCAAGCGCTGCCGAAAGCGGCACTGTAACGATCCAGGCGGCGACGATCGTCATGAAATGCGAGCGGCGCACGAGATAGCGCCGTCGCGTCTCGTGGATATTAGGCTCCTCCGGCTCGTCGATATCAAAGCTCTCGGCCTTGCGCCTGATATAGGCAATGCGGCGCTTCGAATGGCGCGTGTACCATTCACGAAAGAATCCGACACCGAAGACCGAGCCGACGGCGATATGTGTGGTGCTGACCGGCAGGCCGAGCCAGGAGGCGACGATGACGGTAAAGGCGGTCGACAGCGCGACACAATAGGCCCGCATCGGATTGAGCTTGGTGATCTCCTCGCCGACCAGGCGGATGAGGCGCGGCCCGAAGAGCAGCAGACCGACGGAGATGCCAAAGGCGCCGATCAGCATCACCCAGAGCGGCGGATGCCCGATGCCACCGCCGCCGCCAATGCCGACCGAATGGACGATCGCCGACAGCGGCCCGACCGCGTTCGAAACGTCGTTTGCGCCATGCGCGAAGGACAGCAGCGCCGCAGAGCCGATGAGCGGCAGCCGAAACAGCGTCCGCAACGAGCTATTGCGGTTTTCGAGAGCCCGCGCTTGGGCGAGAACGAGTGGTCGGGCGGCAAGCCAGCTTACCAGCCCGATGCCGATCCCGATGAGGAGGACGGTCAGCGGCGGGAACCTGCCCGTGGGCGACAGCTGCAGCACCATATAGGCCATGAAGCCGCCGGCCATCACCGCGACCAGCACCGGCACCCAGCGTTGGGCCGCCGCGACCTTGTCATCGCGATAGATAATGAGGGTCTTGACGAGATAAAGCAGCCCGGCTGCAATCAGCCCGCCAATCAGCGGGGAGGTGATCCAGCTCGAGGTGATCTCCAGCATCACCCGCCAGTTCACCGGCTCCGGCCCGACCGCTGAGATGCCGGCCCCGATCACCGCGCCGACGATCGCATGGGTGGTGGAAACCGGCGCGTTCATCCAGGTTGCGAGATTGATCCAGAGGGCCGCCGCCATCAGCGCCGCCATCATGATCCAGCCAAGCAGCACCGGCGGCACCTGGACGGCGTCGACGATGTTTGCGGAAATCGTCTTGACGACCTCGCCGCCGGCGACCGTGGCGCCAAGAACTTCAAAAATCGCAGCGATGACCAGTGCCTGGCCCATCGTCATGGCGCGCGCGCCGACGGCAGCACCGACATTATTGGTCACATCATTGGCGCCGATGTTCATCGCCATGTAGCCGGCAAGGGCCGCCGCTGCCACGACGAGCATCGCTCCCGGCCGGTCGAACACATAGACGCCGGCAAAGAGCATGGCGAGACCGACGAAAATTAATCCGAGGCCAGGCGCCACCAGCCGTCGCAAAACATGCTTCGCCACGTCCTCGGCATGGGTGATCTTGTCGAGGTCCTTGTCGAGCGTACGTTTCGTGAGGACTGCGGGACGTGGCGGCATTCTTTTTCCTGAGGATGACTCTGCTTCTACGCTGCTTTCTTAGCAGTGCAAGATGGCAGGATTCATTCCGCCGGAATTTGCTTTGCCGCTCCGGCCGAAAGCCGGTCGGTCATCGTCCGCTTGAAGGCGAGCAAGAGGTGCCGGAGCTCCGGTTCACGCACACGCCCGGCCGCCTCGTCGAACGAGACCCATTCAATGCGGCGCTCGCCTTTTTCCTTGAAGTTCTTTGCCATGTCGGTGACTTCGAGCGCATAGACCTGCACCTTGCAGATCACCTGCACCCCGTCGCGGAGCACCTTCGAATAGCTGTAGGCGCCAAGCGTTTCCGTTTCGACTACGCCGCGGACGCCGGCTTCCTCGAAGGCCTCCTGCATCGCGACCTCATGGGCGCATTTGCGCGTCATCGGCCAGCCTTTGGGAATGACCCAGCGGCCGGTGTCGCGGCTCGTCATCAACAGCACCTCGACCTCGCCGCTCTTCTTCCTTACCCGGTAGCAGAGTGCACCATATTGCTGTCGCGGCGGGCGCCGGAACATCAGTTGCACATCGGAAGCCAGTCGGGCGAAAAGAGTCAATGGTCGGGTCACCTTCACAGTCGTCGTTAGGAATCACTCATATACGTATATCACGGAAAGCTTACGCAATTCAAAAAGGCGCAGCACGACTCGAAACGCGATTTGATCGCCGTTCATAGGGGAAATCGAGGTGGGACAGGTTCGGAAAATCCGTCACACCCTGTCTCGAATGCGTCACATTGCACAGCTGTACAATATGGCGTGATCTTGCCTTTCGTTCAATGGCGAGATTTAGTGATCCACTATGATCTGGTGAATGTCGTCCTCATGCGTCTTCCATCGCTCAATGCCATCCGCGCCTTCGAGGCCGTCTGCCGTCATGGCAGCATTCTGAAGGCTGCCGAAGAGCTGAATGTGGTGCGCGGCGCCGTACGCCAGCAGATCGCCACGCTGGAGAATCACTTCGGCCGCAAGCTCTTCATACGTGACGGCCGCAGGCTCGTCCCGACCCTGCAGGCCCGGGCTTTTGCCGAAGCTTCGGGTGCGGCTTTCGACATCCTGCAGCGTGCTGCTTTTGAGCTCGACGGGACTGCGGCGAACCGCATCCGTCTCGGCGTGCCCTCCGCCTTCGCAGTCTGGTGGCTGATGCCGCGTGTCGCAGCGATGCAGGCAAGTCTCGGCGACACGGCGGTCGACATCGTGCCGATGACCATCGTCGAACCGTTGCAGATGCACCCAGAATTGGACGCTGTGATCATGGGCGGCGAATATCGTCCTGCCGCGGGCATCACCGCCCTGCGATTCATGGAGGACGAGTTCGGCCCGGTCGCCACGCCTTCGCTTGCCGCGACACTATCGCGCGACCCGGTGGCGATGGGCGCGCTGACGATGCTCGCCAGCCGCAGCGTTCCGATGCTCTGGGACGAATGGTTTGCCGAAAGCGGCACGCCGCCGGTCGTCTTTTCCCGCGCCCAAGAATTCGAGGATCTGCTGCTGGCCCTGGCTGCCGCCCGCTCCGGGCTGGGCATCGCACTTGCCCCGCGTGCCTCGATCGAGGACGATCTCAAGCGCGGGCATCTGGTCGCGCCCTACGGCTTCATTTCCAGGCCATCGGGTTACAGCTTCTGCTGCCGCATGCCGGATGCGAAACGGCCAGCCTTCGCGGCCCTGTCCGGTTGGCTGCTTCGTTGCGGGACACCGGCCTGAAAGAGCAGATTTTCTGCCCCTTCGCCAGAATTACTTCCATATCGGCCGCCTCGTCGCTCCGCTAAAGCAATTCCAGCAAAAGTGTGCAGCGGTTTTGCGTCCGGAAATGCGCAAACCCCAGAAACCGCACGAACACGGAATTGGGAAGAGAGATGATGGAAAAGAGCGCAACCCGCATCGACTGGATCGGCAACAGCTGCCGGCTGCTCAAGGCGACGGCCGCCGAATTCGAGCGGACGCGTCCTTTCGAGGGCCTGTCGATCGGCACCGGCATTCATCTGGAGCCGAAGACGGTGGCGCTGCTGACGACGCTTCGCGCCGGCGGCGCGCGTCTTGTCTGCACGGGCAATCTCAACAGCACCCAGCCTTCGACAGTCGAGTTCCTGCGCTCGCAGGGCATCACGGTTTTCGCGACGCAGACGACGGATCCGGCCGCTCACCATCAGAACCTCGAAGCGGTCATTGCCGAAAAGCCGGATCTGCTCCTCGACAATGGCGGTGATCTCTTCGCCATCGCGGCGGAAAAACCCTACGCCAATCTCCGCGGCGGCACCGAGGAGACCACCTCGGGCCGTACGCGCCTGCTGCCGCTGCGCGCGCGGCTGAACATGCCGATCCTCGTCATCAACGACAGCCCGATCAAGCAGTTCGCCGAAAACAGGCATGCCGTCGGCCAGAGTCTGTTCGAAAGTTATCTGCGCTTCACCAATCGCTCCACCAACGGCAAACGCGTGACGGTGTTCGGCTACGGTGCCTGCGGCAAGGGCACGGCCACCTGTTTCCGCAATGGCTTTTCCACCGTCGGTGTCGTCGATATCGATCCGGTGACGACGCTCGAAGCCCATCTCGATGGTTTCGTCACGCCGCTGCGCGACGCGGCGATCCGCTCGGCCGATATCATCGTCACCGTCACAGGTTTTGCCGGTATCGTGACGGCAGCCGACCTGCCGCTCGTCAAGGACGGCGCGATCCTGATGAATGGCGGCCATTTCCCGCATGAGATCGATGTCGAAGCCTTCCGCCGCCATCCCGATGTCACCGGCATCGACCGCTACGAGGCCGACCATATCGAGACCTTCCATCTGAGCGACGGCCGCTCCTTCCATGTGCTGGGTGGCGGCCACATGGCCAATCTCGCCGGCCCGCGGCCGCTCGGCAATACCGTCGAGTCGATGGATCTCGGCTTCACCCTTCAGGCCCGCTGTCTGGAACGTATCGCCAAGGGCGAAGCCGGTCCCCAATCTTGCCTCGTGCCTGTGCCCGCTGATATCGATGCCCTGGTGGCGAACGCCTATCTCGATTTGGCGCGCTAATTCCGCCGACGGATTAAGGTCAGTCGATCTCGACGACGAGCTTCCCGTCTGCCTGCCGGTCTTCGATCAGCCGATGCGCCTCATCTGTATCGGCAAGGGTGAAGCGGCGCGGGTCGAGCTTCGGCATCACCTTGCCGGCTTCGACGAGCTTCGTCATCTCCCGCATGATCTCACCATGATGGGCGCGTCCTTCGGCGGTCAGAAGCGGCAGCAGCGTGAAGACGCCGGAATAAGTGGCGGCCTTGAAGGACAGCGGCGCCAGCGCATGGCTTCCCCAGCCAAGGCAGCTCACGACATGGCCGAACTGGCTGACGGCTCGGAATGCCGTATCGAGCCCCTGGCCGCCGACCGTATCGTAGACCAGATCGAAACCCTTGCCGCCGGTGTGTCTTGCGACGTAACCATCCACCGTTTCCGCGCCACGATCGATCGGTGTTGCGCCAAGGCCGGCGAGATAATCCGCTTTCGAAGCGCCGTCGACCACATAGACCTCGGCTCCGGCAGCCTTGGCGATCTGCGCGACGATATGGCCGACACCGCCGCCGCCAATCACGAGAACCCTCTGGCCGGCCTTGACCCCGGCGCGGTCGACAAGTCCCTCCCAGGCGGTAATTGAGATCAGCGGCAGGGCGGCTGCCTCGCGCATCGACAGATTCTGCGGCTTTGGTGCCAGCAGCGCGGCGTCGACGGCTGCAAATTCGGCAAGCGATCCCTGAATGCCGCCGACCCCGCCGGTCATGCCGTAGACCGCGTCGCCGCGGCGGAAACCGCTGACGCCAGTTCCGATCTCTTCGACAACACCGGCCATATCGATGCCGACAATGGCGGGAAGCGGATGGCGGGCATGAGCCGCATTGCCGGCCCGGATCTTGAGATCGAGCGGATTGACGCCGCTTGCCTTAATGCGCACCAGAACCTGGCCTTCGCCGGGCACCGGCTTTGCAATATCGGCGATGCGCAATGGCGAATTCGGCATTTCGGCCAGCAGCGCTTTCATCATTGATTGTACAGACATGGCGGTCTCCTTCGTTCGCATCGTGGCGTCCGTAGGGCGCCCGCAACAAGTTGTTCCGGAAGTAAGATGGTTCATTGAAACGCGAATGAAAATGAAAGATAACGACTGAAGCCCATGCATTTTTGTTTGACGGATGCGAGCGATGGAATGGAGCGACCTCAAGCTGTTTCTGGCCATCGCCCGGTTCGGCACGCTGGGGGCAGCAGCCCGCAGCCTCGGGCTGACGCAGCCGACGATGGGCAGGCGGCTGCGTGTCCTTGAAGCCTCTCTCGGCCAGACGCTTTTTCAGCGCACGGCCGATGGCTTCGTGCTGACCGACGAAGGCACAGCGGTGTTCGCCGGCGCTGAACGCATCGAGGAGGAGGCGCTCGCCATGGAGCGCGTCCTTGCCGGCGGCAGCCGTCAGCTCGATGGATTTCTCAGGCTATCCTCATCCGACTGGTTCGGCGCGCATGTGCTTTCGCCGGTGCTGGCGGAATTCTCACAAGTCCATCCGAAGGTAGAGATCGAATTGCTGACCGACAGCCGGCTTCTCAACCTGTCGCGACGCGAAGCCGACCTCGTATTCCGCATCCGACCTTTCACGGAAGCGGAGATCATATCGCGCAAGCTCATCCATATCGAATACGGCCTTTACATCAGACGCGGCGCGCAGCACCCCGAAGCCGGCGACGGCACGGGCGCCCGCCTCATCACCATGGACGAGGCTTTTGGCGACATGCCGGATGTCGGCTGGCTGCAACGCCTGTTGCCGCGGGCCGACATCGTCATGCGCAGCAACAGCCGCGACGTGCAGGCGGCGCTCTGTGCCAATGGAGCCGGGCTCGCCGTCCTGCCGCGGCCGCTCGGCGATTCGCATGCCGCCATCGAACTGGTCGATCTCGGTGAACCGCCACCCGGCCGCGACACCTGGGTCGGCTATCACCGCGACATGAAGCGCCTGGCGCGACTGCGCGCCCTGCTGGATCTCGTCATCGAGAGATTGGCGCGCTGAACCGGCGCTGCCATCAGCGCTCCCAATAGGGGACGGGGCCGTAAAGCTCTGCCAGATAGTCGATGAACAGCCGCACCTTGGCCGGCAGGAACTGCCGGCTGGGATAGACGGCCGACAGCGCGACATTGTGCGAGCCCTCATAGGCCGGCAGCACCTGCACCAGCCGGCCTGCCTTGAGCTCTTCGCCGATATCCCAGGTGGAGCGCAGCGCGATCCCGAGGCCGGCGATGACAGCCTCGCGGATCACCTCGCTGGAATTGGTGATCAGCATGCCTTCCGGCCTGAGACTCAGCGCCCCGTCCGGCCCGTTCAGCCGCCAGGTGTCGTTATTGTGGGCCGGCAGGCAGCGGTGGTGTTTCAGCTCGTCGATATGCTTCGGCTCGCCATGCGCTGCAAGGTAGTTCGGCGAGGCGCAGAGCAGCCGGCGTACCGGCGCCAGACGGCGGGCGACGAGGCTCGAATCGGTGAGTTCGGCGATGCGGATCGCCAGATCGAAGCCGCCGCCGACGATGTCGCTGAATTCGTCGGTCAGCACCAGGTTGATCGCAAGCTCCGGATGCGCCTCCATGAAATCTTTCAGATGCGGCGCGATATGCATGCGCCCGAAGGAGGTCGGGGCCGAGATCTTCAGCGTGCCGTGCATCTGCGCCGAGCGGCCGGAAATGTAGAATTCTGCCTCCTCCAGCCCGGCGAGAATGCCGAGAACGCGGTCGTAGAAGCCCTGTCCGGCTTCCGTCAGCGAAATTTGCCGCGTCGTGCGCTGCAGAAGCCGGGTGCCCAGCCGATCCTCCAGCCGCTTGATTCGTTTGGAGACGACGGCTGGGGAAAAGCCGAGCGCGCGGCCGGCGAGCGACATGCTTCCCGTTGAAACGACCTTGGCAAAGATTTCGAGATCACCCAGATTGGTCATAAGGTTTTGTGACTTTTTCCCCTTTTGGCATAAGTGCTTAGCATTTGCGCCACTTTCGGGAAAGTGCTAAGCCGGTCTATCGGCGGCAGGGAGGTTCGCGGCCGGTTTCCGCTGTCATCTTCCCGCTGCCATTCCCCCTCGTCAGGGCCAGGGAGAGCGCCATGTCCGACGCCATTTCGTTTCTCAGCCCCCGCGCCGACGTGCTGGCGCGCCGAGCCCAGATCGTTGCCGATCTGACCGATCTTCTGCCGCCGGAATGCCTGGTGCATGAGGCGCGCGAGCTGGTACCGTTCGAGACCGACGCCTTTGTGTCCTATCGTCGCCTGCCGCTCGCCGTTGCCCTGCCGCGCACCACGGCTGAGGTTTCGGCCGTCATGCGTTATTGCCATCGCTACGGCATTCCCGTCGTGCCGCGCGGCGCCGGCACCTCGCTCTCCGGCGGCGCCATCCCGCAGGAGGATGCCGTCGTGCTCGGCCTGTCGAAGATGAACAGCATCCTCGAAATCGATCTGCCGAACCGCGTCGCCGTGGTCCAGGCCGGCGTGACCAATCTCAATATCTCCGAATCCGTCTCCGCGGACGGCTTTTTCTATGCGCCTGATCCGAGTTCGCAGCTTGCCTGCACCATCGGCGGCAATATCGGCATGAATTCCGGCGGCGCTCACTGTCTGAAATATGGCGTCACCACCAACAATCTGCTCGGCGTCAGGATGGTGCTGGTCGACGGCACGGTGATCGAGCTTGGCGGCAAGGCGCTGGATGCGGCAGGCTACGATCTGCTCGGCCTCGTCTGCGGCCATGAAGGCCAGCTCGGCATCGTCACCGAGGCGACGGTGCGGTTGATCGCCAAGCCGGAAGGCGCGCGCCCCGTGCTCTTCGGCTTCGAGAACTCGGAAGAGGCCGGCGCCTGCGTTGCCGATGTCATTGCCGCTGGCATTATCCCGGTGGCGATCGAATTCATGGACAAGCCGGCGATCGAGATCTGCGAGGCCTTCGCCCATGCCGGATACCCCCTCGACGTCGGCGCGCTTTTGATCGTCGAGGTCGAGGGGTCGGAAGCGGAGATGGACGCGACGCTGAAGGACATCGTCGAGATCGCCCGGCGACACGCTGTGAAGACCGTGCGCGAATGCCAGTCGGCGACCGAGGCGGCATTGATCTGGAAGGGCCGCAAATCCGCCTTTGGCGCCACCGGCCGCATCGCCGACTATATCTGCATGGATGGCACCGTGCCGCTCAGCCAGCTCTCCCATGTGCTGAAGAGGACTGCCGAGATCGTCGATCATTACGGCCTGCGCGTCGCCAACGTCTTCCATGCCGGCGACGGCAATATGCACCCGCTGATCCTCTTCAACGCCAATGATCCCGAGGATGCCGCCCGTGCCGAGGCGGCCGGCAACGATATCCTTCGGCTCTGCGTCGACGCCGGCGGCTGCCTTACCGGCGAACATGGCGTCGGCATCGAGAAGCGCGACCTGATGCGCCACCAATATTCCGAGGCCGATCTCGTCCAGCAGATGGCGGCGCGTGCCGCCTTCGATCCCGGCTGGCTCCTCAATCCGTCGAAGGTCTTCCCGCTCGAAGGGCGCCCGGCCGCATGATCGATCTGATGCCGACGAGCGAGGAAGAGGCAGCAGTGATCGTCCGCGCCCATGCGGAGAGCGGCCGGCCGCTGGCGATCTGCGGCGGCGAGACCCGCTCGGGCTTCGGCAATGCCGTTGCCGCCGAGGACCGGCTGCGCTCAACCGGGCTTTTCGGCATCGTCGCCTATAATCCCGGCGAAATGGTCATGACTGTTCGATCCGGCACGCCACTTGCCGAGGTCGAGGCGGCACTTCAGGAGAGCGGCCAGATGCTCGCCTTCGAGCCGATGGATCATCGCCCTGTTATGGGCACATCCGGCGAGCCGACCATCGGCGGCGTCTTCGCCGCCAATGTCTCCGGTCCGCGTCGGCTGATCGCGGGTGCTGCCCGCGACAGCCTGCTGGGGCTGCGCTTCGTCAACGGCAAGGGTGAGATCATCAAGGCCGGCGGCCGGGTGATGAAGAATGTCGCCGGCCTCGATCTCGTAAAGCTGGTCGCCGGCTCGCATGGCACGCTGGGTTTCCTCACCGAAGTCACCTTCCGTGTGCCGCCGCGCCCGAAGACGGAGCGGACGGTGGTGCTATCGGGCCTCAACGACGCCGAGGCGGCAAACGCCATGGCGGCGGCGATGGCCCTGCCGGTCGAAGTCTCGGGTGCCGCGCACCTGCCCTTGACGGTGACGTGGAAATTCCTCGCCGGCAAATTGCCCGAGGGCGAAGCGACCGCTTTGCGCATCGAAGGCCTGCCGGGCTCGGTCGACGTGCGCATCGAAAAGCTTGCGACGGCAATGTCGGCCTTCGCCACTGTCACGCGGCTGGAGCAGCCGGAAAGCCAGAAGCTCTGGCAGGAAATCCGTGACGTGCTGCCTTATGCCGACGGCACGGCGCGGCCGGTCTGGCGCGTCTCGGTCGCCCCCGGCACCGGCCATCAGCTGGTCGCAGCACTCCGCCTCGAAGCCGCCGTCGACGCCTTCTACGACTGGCAGGGTGGTCTCGTCTGGATGCGCATGGAGTCAGGCCCAGAAGCCGAACTGGTTCGTCGCTATATCAAGGCGCTCGGCGGCGGCCACGCGACGCTGATCCGTGCATCTGCTGAGGCGAGGGCGGTCACATCAGCCTTCCATCCCGAGCCCGAGGCGGTGGTGATGCTGTCACGGCGGGTGAAGGAAAAGTTCGATCCGGCCGGCATATTCAATCCGGGGAAGATGGGGTGAGGGACAAGATGGATCCGTGTCTGCCTATCTCCAGCAAAACCTCCAATACCCGTGGGGGATTCCGCTAGATGCAAACCAACTTCACCCTGACCCAGCTCCTCGATCCCGATGTCGCCGAATCCGAGCAGATCCTGCGCAAATGTGTCCATTGCGGTTTCTGCACCGCCACCTGTCCCACCTATGTGACGCTCGGCAATGAGCTCGACAGCCCGCGCGGCCGCATCTACCTGATCAAGGACATGCTGGAAAACGGCCGCCCCGCCGATACCGAGGTCGTCACCCATATCGACCGCTGTCTCTCCTGCCTTGCCTGCGTCACTACCTGTCCCTCCGGCGTCGATTACATGCATCTGGTCGATCACGCCCGCGCCCATATCGAAAAGACCTACAAGCGCCCGTTCATGAACCGGCTGACACGCGCCATCCTTGCCGCCGTGCTGCCCTATCCCGGCCGTTTCCGCCTGGCGCTCAATCTCGCCCGTCTCGGCCGGCCCTTCGCCGGCCTGATGCGCGGTGGCGCGCTGAAACCCTTCGCAGCCATGCTGGGACTTGCGCCGCGCCGCATCCCCGCCGCTTCGGACTTCGCAAAACCCGGCACGCACCGGCCCGAAACGGAACGGCGCGGCCGAGTGGCGATCCTTTCCGGCTGCGCCCAGCCGGTGCTCGATCCCGGCATCAACGCGGCGGCGATCCGGCTGTTGACGCGGCTCGGCGTCGAGGTCGTGGTGCCGGAAGGCGAGGTCTGTTGCGGCTCGCTGGTCCATCACATGGGCCGCGCCGAACAGGCGCTCGCCAGCGCGCGCGCCAATGTCGATATCTGGACGCGCGAGATCGAGGGGCAGGGCCTCGACGCGATCATCATCACCGCCTCGGGCTGCGGCACGACGATCAAGGACTACGGCCACATGCTGCGCCTCGACCCCGCCTATGCTGCAAAGGCGGCCAGGGTCTCGGCGCTCGCCAAGGACGTCACCGAATATCTCGCAACCCTCGACCTGCCGGCGCATATGCCGAACGGCGTCACGGTCGCCTATCATTCCGCCTGTTCCATGCAGCACGGGCAACGGATCACGCTTGCGCCGAAGCAATTGCTGAAAGCGGCGGGCTTTACTGTGCGCGATCCCGCCGAAGGCCATCTTTGCTGCGGCTCTGCCGGCACCTACAACATCATGCAGCCGGAGATCTCGGCTGCGCTGAAGGCACGCAAGGTCAAAAATATCGAGGCCACCAAGGCCGATGTCATCGCCACCGGCAATATCGGCTGCATCACCCAGATCGCCACCGGCACCGGCATGCCAATCCTGCACACGGTCGAACTGCTCGATTGGGCCTATGGCGGCGCTGTGCCGGAAAAATTAACAGGTTTGCCGTTAGGCTGAAGCTTGCGAAGGCCCGTCGGGCCGGTCTCGGGAGTTTAGACGATGTGGCGGGGAATGATTGTGCTTGCGGGACTGCTCGGTGCGGCAGGCACCGCCCATGCAAATAGCCGTTATTTCTGTTCCGCCGATGACAAGGAAGCACGCTTCACGCTCGAAAGCGGTTTCGAAAGCGATGCCGGCCACAAGCTGAACCATTTCCGCGGCGCGTTGATCGTCAAGGATGAGGCCCAATCGACAGTATTCGGAAAGCGTGTTTTCGAATCGCAGCACCTGACCAACCACTGGTCGCGCGACGGCGAACTGCTTATGGAGGTCTTTGACGGCGGCGGCGACGATACCGACGGAGCAACGCTGGATCTGGTGGTCGTCGCCGGTGAGCGCGGCAAGCCGTCGGCAAATTTCAGCGGCACCTATTCCCTGACGATCGAAGGCGGTGAAAAACCCTATGCCGTCGAGGGCAAGGTCAGCTGCGGCACGAAATAGCACCGCAGCCGAAATTTATTTACCAGTGGAACGATACGCCGACGTTGACGGCATTCGTGAAGATGTTGGTCTTCAGGTCAACGCCGCTGTCGATCGGAACGTCGATGCGCGAATAGGTGCCCTTGTATTCGACGAAGGTCGACCAGCGCTCGGTCACCTTGAAGTCGACGCCGGCCTGGGCCTGCAGCGTCACGCCGCCGAATTCATAAGCCCAGGTCTTGCCCTCGGGGCGAATCACTTCGACATGCGGAATGTTCACGCCGATACCGGCGCCGAGATAGGGGGTCCAGCGGCGGGTCGGATCCTGGAAGCGGTAGAGACCGTTCACCGTGATCAGGTTCAGGCCGTCGGTGAATTCGAAATGCGACCAGCCGGTCTTGGCCAGCGTATCGTCGTCGGCATAGACCTTGTCATGGGTATAATCGAGCGAGATACCCCAGTTCGGCTTGTTGAAGTTCTCGAGCCACCAGGTGACGCGGCCGCCGTAATAAGGCGGGCTGCCGAAGGACTTGCCTTCCCAGCCGGCGGTGAAGTGCGTGCCGTCGGAAAGATCGACGCCGCTGTGCGGCGCGGTCTGGTAGCCGCCGTAGATTGAGAATTGCAGATCTTCCGCCGAGGCGGAAACTGCCGAACAGATTGTGAAAAACGCGATGCCCGCAAGTACGGAAGCGGAGGAACGCAGCGCATATGTCATTGAATAGCCCCGATATTGCAAATGTGTCGACTCTTAGGCAGGTTTGCCAGCTTTCGGCCTGAAAGTCTAAGCAAAATAAAAGGCGCGTCAAAAAGCGCCTTTCGTTTTTTTGAAAGTGTTGCTCAGCCGCCAAACATCGTGCGCAGCACGTCGATGCCCCGGTCCTCAAACGCCACATTGCCCTGCCGGTTGCCGGGGCCGATGACGATCACCTTGGTGCCGACAGGCGCGCGGTCGTAGAGATGCGTCACATCCTCGTTCATCATCCGGATGCAGCCGGAAGACATGTTGAGGCCGATCGTCCAGGGCTGATTGGTGCCGTGAATACGGAAGATCGTGTCGCGGCCACCCTGGTAGAGATACATGGCGCGGGCGCCGAGCGGATTGTCCTCGCCGCCTTCCTGGAAAGCAGGAATCATGTGTCCTTTGGCGGCTTCGCGGCGGCGCATCTCTGCCGGCGGCGTCCAAGCGGGCCATTCAGCCTTGCGGCCGATCTTGACCACCCCCGACCAGCCGAAGCCGTCGCGGCCGACGCCGATGCCATAGCGGGTGGCGCGGTTGTTGCCCTCGACGAGGTAGAGATATTTGTTGTTGGTATCGATGATGACGGTGCCGGCGGCTTCCGTCGTTACCAGGCGCACTTTTTTGCGCTTGAACTGCGGCTTCACGTATTTCGGCATCTGCGCCACGCGCACGATCTGCGCCGGGCGTCGTGCATTGTCGGACGCGGAGCCTGCGGGTGCAGCAAAGGCGGACGTAGACATCAAGGACAGGACAAGTCCGGCAGCAGCCAGACCCGGCATTAGTTTGATCATTATCGATTCCCCTCAAGCAAATCCGCCCGAAGCTACATGAACTTCTGCCCGATTCAAGATCGGCGTGGCCGGATACAGCAATTTTGGAGAAGGGGAGCCGGATGTTCTTGCGGCCCCTGCTGCATAATTGATCCTCAAATCGGAATCGACTTAAGGAAAAATTATGCAGCAATTTAAAGGGTCACAGCGCCCTTTGCGGCTCTCGAAAAGACGCGCGGCGCTGTAAGTATTGCGCTGCCGTTACATGACGATGACGCGGGTTCCCACACTGACGCGGTCGTAGAGGTCGATGACGTCTTCGTTGCGCAGGCGAATGCAGCCGGAGGAGACGGCGCTGCCGATCGACCAGGGCGCGTTGGTGCCGTGGATGCGGTAAAGCGTCGAGCCGAGATACATGGCGCGCGCGCCGAGCGGGTTTTCCGCGCCGCCGTCCATGCGCGCCGGCAGGTAATGACCCTTGGCGGCTTCGCGGCTGATCATCTCGGAAGGCGGCGTCCAGTCCGGCCATTCGGTCTTGCGGGTGATCTTGTGGGCGCCCGCCCATTCGAAGCCCGGCTTGCCGACGCCGACGCCATAGCGGCGCGCCTTGCCGCCTTGCATCACCAGATAGAGGAAGCGGTTGTTGGTATCGATGACGATCGTGCCCGGCTTTTCCTGCGTGTCGTAGTCGACCATCTGCGGCAGGTATTGCGGTTCGATCGGATGGCGGATCGACGGGATGCCGGGATTGATCGCCGAAACGGTCTGCGGTGCGGCCTGCGGCGCCTGGCGCAGCACGCGACGCTGGAAAAGGCCGCGCTGCTGCTGGCGGACGACCGGCCGCTGATAGACGACGGGACGAACGGTGCCGCCGCCCAGCTGGTTGATCCAGGGCGCGGTCAGATCGGGGCTGAGCACGACGGGCGGGCGAGTGGCGTAGCGGTCGTCTGCAAGGGCGGCCGTGGAGAAAATGCCGAAGAGGGCTGCGGCAAGAACAAGCTGTTTCATCATCGGACGAACTCTCTACAAATGACCGAAAATGCGCTGGCGGGACATGTCCGCCCGGGCGGAGATGTTCCGCCCGGCAAAGACGCTGCCACCCAATCCGCCAGCGAATGGTAAAGATCGATTCATGAAAAGCCGACCGTTGGGATAAACTTTTCGTCAGGGTTACCGTTCGGTTTGGAAAGACGGTTTGCAAATGGTAAAGGCGGAAAAGACCGGAGAACGAAGCGGACCGCCGCAGAATGAAGGATCATGAGCGCGACAGGCATCATCATCGGCGAGGACGGCAGGAGTCGTTGCCACTGGCACGCCAATCTGCCCGATTATCTGCGGTATCATGACGAGGAATGGGGCCGCCCTGTCACCGATGACATCCGCCTCTTCGAGAAGATCTGCCTGGAAGGTTTCCAGTCCGGCCTTTCCTGGCTGACGATCCTGCGCAAGCGGGAGAATTTCCGCGCCGCCTTCGCAGGTTTCGATTTCCACAAGGTCGCCCTCTTCGGCGAAGGGGATGTCGCTCGCTGCCTTGCCGATGCCGGCATCATCCGCCATCGCGGCAAGATCGTCTCGACCATCAACAATGCCAAGCGTGCGATCGAGCTTAGGGACGAATTCGGCTCGCTCGCCCATTATTTCTGGCGCTACGAACCCGGCCATAACGAGCGGCCGGCGGTGGTCGACCGCGAGCATATTGTTGCCAATCCGACGACGCCGACATCCGTGGTCATTTCGAAGGATTTGAAGAAACGCGGCTGGACCTTTGTCGGCCCGACCACAGTTTATGCTTTCATGCAGGCGATGGGTCTCGTCAACGATCATCTGGAAGGTTGCTTCTGCCGGCCCGAGGTCGAGGCGATGCGCACCGCTCTGGTCCGCCCATGAAAGATCTATCCGTGAGAACAATAATCGCCGCCGCTGCCCTTTTCCTCCTGACGGCCTCCGCCATGGCGCAGACGCCGCAGCTCGATCCCGGCGAGAAGCTGGAGAAGCTGCAGTTCCCGGCCGTCACCATGCAGTTGAAGGGCTGGACGAAGTTCGGCAATAGCCATGTCTATACGCTGCCGGTGCACGCCGGCCAGCATATGAGGATCAGTTTTTCCAGTAAGAGCAAATTTGCCTTCCTGGCGATTTTCGACCTGTCGAAACCGGATGACGAGGCCTTCTTCGGCACCGACGAGGACGGCATGAGCTTCGAGACAACGGTCAAGGAGAACGCCACCTGGCTGCTGCGCCCCTATTATTCCAAGGTCTCGCCGCGCCGTGGCCTCGGCGCTCCCTTCAGCATCCTGATCGAGCCGTTGGCGGCTGCCCCGCAGCAGCCGAAACCGGCCGCCGAGCCGGAGCGCCCGTCGCTGTTTCCAAAGGCGCCTGCCAAGCAGTGAGCCAAGAGCTACAAGCGCAACTTGGCAGCTTATGAGAGCCGGTCGATCAGGTCGCGCAATTCGCCGAGGTGGTCGATCTTGCGGAAACGCGGCGCCTCTTTCGGCTCGTCCACATGTTCGAGCACCCAGGTCAGTTCGTGCGGCACGAAAACGCCGTAGCTGCCGGCGGCGATTGCCGGCACGATGTCCGATTTCAGCGAATTGCCGACCATCATCGCCCGCTCCGGCCCGTCGCCGACCTTGGCGAAGATGCGGCGATAGGTGACGGCCGTCTTGTCGGAGACGATCTCGATGGCGTCGAAGAAGTCGCCGAGCCCGGATTGGGCAAGCTTGCGCTCCTGATCGAAGAGATCGCCCTTGGTGATCATCACGAGCAGGTATTTGCCGGCAAGCGCTTCCAGCGTGTCGCGCACATGCGGCATGGTTTCGACGGGATGAGAGAGGAGCTCGCGGCCGGTATCGAGGATCTTGGCGATCACGCCGGCCGGAATCTTGCCCTCGGTGATTTCGATCGCTGTCTCGATCATCGACAGCGTGAAACCCTTGATGCCGAAGCCGTAGTGGCGAAGGTTGCGCTTCTCGGCTTCCAGCAGCCGTTCGGAAATCTTCGGTCCTTCGGCGAAATCGGCAAGAAGCCCGGTGAAATGCGCTTCCGTCAGTCGGTAATATTGTTCGTTCTGCCAGAGTGTATCATCGGCATCGAAGCCGATCGTGGTCAGTGGTCGCGTCGCCATATGCGCACCCTAGAGCATGATGCCGAAAAGTGTGAGCGGTTTTCGGACGACATCATGCTCTCACTCTTTAACTTAGAACAGGATTCAGATTTTAGGCCGACCCGGCCTAAAATCATCCTGTTCTTAAAATATGGCCGGCAATCTATCGGATGCCTGTGTCGAGACAAGGGCATCCGCCTTTACAGCGCCGCGCGTCGGCGTTGAAAAGCGCCGCCGCCGCACTACATGAAAATCGCCTCACCTTGCAGCCAGCCACGGCTGTGCCTGTCATATGCAGGCCAATAATCAAAAAATGAAGTTCAGCAGTTCGCAAGCCCCTCTTGCGGCAGACACAAAGGAATATTTCGACCATGCGTTACAATCAACTCGGAAATACGGGACTTTTCGTCTCGGAAATCTGCCTGGGCACGATGACCTTCGGCGAAGCCAAACAAGGCAGTATGTGGGGCGCCATCGCCGACGTCGACCAGAATGCCGCCGACCGGATCGTCGAGCGCTCGCTTGCATCAGGCGTCAATTTCATCGACACGGCCGACGTCTATTCATCCGGCGAGTCCGAAAGGCTGCTCGGCCAGGCGCTGAAGAACCTCGACATCCCCCGCAAGGACGTCGTCATCGCCACCAAGGTCTACGGCGTCATGGGCGACAAGCCGAATGACCGTGGCGCCTCGCGCGGTCACATCATGGATTCCGTCGAGGCGAGCCTCAAACGCCTGCAGACCGATCATATCGACCTCTATCAGATCCACGCGACCGATACGGTGACGCCGATCGAGGAGACGCTGCGCGCTCTTGACGATCTCGTTTCCCGTGGTCTTGTGCGTTATATCGGCGTCTCCAACTGGCAGGCTTGGCGCATTTCCAAGGCGCTTGGCCTCTCCGAACGCCGCGGCTTTGCCCGTTTTGAAACCGTGCAGGCCTATTACTCCATCGCCGGCCGCGATCTCGAGCGTGACATCGTGCCGATGATACAGGAGGAAAAGCTCGGTCTGATGGTCTGGTCGCCGCTCGCCGGCGGTCTGCTCTCCGGCAAATACGGTCCCGGCGCGCCCGGCAACGGCGAAGGCCGCCGCGCCAGTTTCGACTTCCCGCCCGTCGACAAGGACAAGGCCTGGGCCTGCGTCGCCGTCATGCGCGAAGTCGCCGAAAAGCACGGCGTAAGCGTCGCCACCGTGGCGCTCGCCTATATCCTCGCCAAGCCCTTCGTCACCACAGTCATCATCGGCGCCAAGCGGGTCGATCAGCTCGACCAGAACCTTGCCGCCGTCAAGCTGAAGCTCGATGGTGACGATATGAAGAAGCTCGACGAGGTGAGCGCGCTTGCTCCGGAATATCCGGGCTGGATGCTGGCGCGACAGGGCGCCGGCCGCCGCCCGGCCGATTTCGAGCCGGAGGACTGACCTCGCCAACATAAGTCCTGGGGAACGCCGGACATTTCCGGCGTTCCCCATTTCATCAACGATCGATTATTTGCCGTAGGCTTTGAGCCAGGCGTTCATCTCGGTGATCTCGGCTTCCTGCGCCTTGATGACGGCTTCGGCGAGCTTGCGGATAGCGGGATCTTTTCCATATTGCAGCTCGATCCTGGCCATATCGATCGCGCCCTGATGGTGCGGGATCATGCCGCGGACGAAATCCGCATCGGCATCGCCGCTATACTCGATCATCATATCCTTGTGCATCTTAGCGTTGGCGTCGCTGAAGGCGTGGCTTGCCGCATCGTGGTTGCCCATCGGCTTGCTCATATCCATGGGCATGTCTTCGGCAAGGACAGGAGCGGCAATGATGGCGAGCATTGCAGTGAGGGCGATGATTTTCAAAGACATGAGAGTTCCTTCCTCTGTCTGACAATAGGTTTGCCGGGCAGCTGGGCCACCCGATTGGCATGGATTGCTGTGGTGTCAGGACAGTCGGGGAGGCGGCGACTGCGGTGTCGGTTTGTTGTCATCGAGGGCGCGGGCAAGCGCCGGGACGGGATAGCCGAAGATGGACTTTCCGCTGGCCATGACCATCACCGCCGGTGGCAGCAGCAGACAGGCGGCGCAAAGCGGCATATGCGCGGAATTACCGGTGGCGCACGGGTCTTTCAACGGATCGGCCTCATCAGCCCCCCCAGGCATATTCATGCCTGATATCTCATGGTGCATACTGCCGGTTTCGACGGCGACCGGTGCGTTCATCGACGCACATGTCGGACAGCCCGCCCATGCGGACATGGCGCTGTAGACCAGCCAGCCGAGAAACATCGTGATGAGGGCGAGCATGCGCATACTGTTTTATAGGCGAAGGCCGGGTGCAAGCCAAGCCGACCGGCGATCACATCCTGATCACTGCAGCGCCGCGCGTCTTTTCAGACGCGCAAAGGACGCTGTAGCACTTTCAATTAGCTAGCTTTTGCCGGTGGCGGCAAAACGCCATGCAGCAGGTCGGCCTCCTCATGTGTCTTGCCGTTGCGGTCGATGACGGCATAGGCGATATCGGTCACCAGGCAACTGCGGCAGGAAAGCCCGGAAAGCCCGGCCAGATGTGCCGCGATCAGCCTTTCCACCGTGTCTTCAGGCATTCGCCCGGCGTCAGCTTCACGGCGCCGTTTCACACCGCGACCGATCTGTGACAAGAGGTTGGCGGAAACCACTAGATCGAGATAGGGCACAGCGCGCAGGAAACCGAGCGGTTCGGGCTCGCGGCCGGCGGCAAGTTCATCGTAGCCGGAGAGATCGCGCTCGATCAGCCGGACATTGCGATAGCCCTTGCCCGACAGCCACAGGCGCACCGAGGCGAGATGAACGAGATCGACCAGCACGACGGTGTCGAAATCTCGCGCCAGCACCCTGATCGGTACATCGCGCAACAGACCGGAACCGAGCACGACGGCGGTCCGCTTCTGCCTGAGATCGGCGGTCGCCGCCAGGATTGCCTTCCGGCTCATCTCCTCATGTTCGGCCCAATCCCCGGCGCAGCGCCCGGCGCGCGACCAGAGATTGACGGAATAGCGGATGAACTTTCGATGCGGCTTGCCGGTCAGCGGCAAGGTTGCGGCATAGAGAAGCGCCTCAGTGATCATGAGCATATCCGCATTTCTGATGGATGCCTCTTCGTTGAATCGATTCTCGCAGCCACATCAAGACCCTTCGCCCTTGCCGCTCCCCGCCCAATCCGCTAGGAAACCGCCACTGTCACAGTCAGTGGAATTCCCGGAAATGAACGACAAGCAGAAGAAACCACAAAAGCTCAAGGCCCGCCTGCCGCGCGGCTTCGTCGACCGGACGGCCGGCGATATCCGCGCCGTCAACGAGATGACGGCAAAGATCAGGGGAGTCTATGAGCATTATGGTTTCGATCCGCTCGAAACGCCGCTGTTCGAATATACCGATGCGCTCGGCAAGTTCCTGCCTGACAGCGACCGGCCAAACGAGGGCGTGTTCTCGCTGCAGGACGATGACGAACAATGGATGTCGCTGCGTTACGACCTGACGGCGCCGCTCGCCCGTCATGTCGCCGAGAATTTCAACGAGATCCAGCTGCCCTACCGCACCTATCGCGCCGGTTACGTCTTCCGCAACGAGAAGCCCGGCCCCGGCCGCTTCCGTCAGTTCATGCAGTTCGATGCCGATACCGTCGGCGCGCCCGGCGTCCAGGCCGATGCCGAAATGTGCATGATGATGGCCGATACGCTGGAAGCCCTGGGCATCAAGCGCGGCGACTATGTCATCCGCGTCAATAACCGGAAGGTCCTGGACGGCGTGCTCGAGGCCATCGGTCTCGGCGGCGACGACAAGGCCGGCCAGCGGCTGAACGTGCTGCGCGCCATCGACAAGCTCGACAAGTTCGGCCCGGAAGGCGTGGCATTGCTGCTCGGCCCCGGCCGCAAGGATGAATCCGGCGACTTCACCAAGGGCGCCGGGCTTAACCAGGAGCAGATCGACAAGGTGCTGTTCTTCGTCGGCATCAAGGTCTATGCCGAAAGTGCCGCCCGCCTCTTCGAGCTCGTGGCGGGAACCTCCAGGGGTGGCGAAGGCGTCGAGGAGCTGAATTTCATCGCGGCACTCGTCACCAGCGCCGGCTATGGCCCTGACCGCATCAAGATCGACCCCTCCGTCGTCCGCGGCCTCGAATATTATACCGGCCCGGTCTATGAGGCCGAACTGAGCTTCGACGTCACCAACGAAAAGGGCGAAAAGGTCGTCTTCGGTTCGGTCGGCGGCGGCGGCCGTTATGATGGCCTCGTCTCGCGCTTCATGGGTCAGCCGGTTCCGGCGACAGGCTTTTCGATCGGCGTCTCCAGGCTGATGACGGCGCTGAAGAACCTCGGCAAGCTCGGCGCCAGTGAGATTATCGAGCCGGTGCTGGTGACCGTCATGGACGGCGATGTCGAGGCGATGGGCCGATATCAGAAGATGACGCAGGAACTGCGCGCCGCCGGCATCCGCGCCGAGATGTTCCAGGGCAATTGGAAGAAGTTCGGCAACCAGCTGAAATATGCCGATCGCCGCGGCTGCCCTGTCGCCATCATCCAGGGCGGCGACGAGCGCGCCGAAGGCGTCGTGCAGATTAAGGATCTGATCGAAGGCAAGCGGCTCTCCGGCGAGATCGAAGACAATGCCAGCTGGCGCGAAGCGCGCGTGGCGCAGGAGACGGCGCCGGAAGCCGACCTCGTCGCCAAGGTGCGTGAAATCCTTGCTGCGCAGGCCGAGGATCGGAAGAGGGCGGGCGGCAATGTCTGAGGCATTTCCGACACGCTCTTTGCCTATCGTTCGGAGGCCCGCATGCCTCTGATCAACCTCCCCGAATTCTCCAACGACCTGCTTGCCGAATTTGTCGCGCGCAATGCCGAGCGCATCGACACGCCTGTCATTCAGCCGGCCGAACCTTTCCTTGATATCGCCGGCGAGGATCTGCGCCGCCGCATCTTCATGACGGAGAGCGAAACCGGCGCCAGCCTCTGCCTGCGTCCCGAGTTCACCATCCCCGTCTGTCTGCGCCACATCGAGACGGCGACCGGCACGCCGAAGCGCTACGCCTACCTCGGCGAGGTTTTCCGCCAGCGTCGCGACGGCGCCAATGAATTCTATCAGGCCGGCATTGAGGATCTCGGCGATATCGACCTGTCAAACGCCGACGCCCGCGCCATCGGCGATGCCACCGGCATTCTCGCCCGCCTGCTGCCGGGCCGCCGCCTGGCGGTGACGCTGGGCGACCAGGCGGTGTTCGAGGCGGTCGTCCAGGCGCTCGGCCTGCCGCTCGGCTGGCAGAAGCGCCTCATCCACGCCTTCGGCAATATGACGCAATTGGAAGCGCTGCTTGCCAGCCTCGTCAGCCCGCAATTCGTCACCGGGTTGGACGACGATATTGCCAGGCTTGTCGCATCGGGCGACGAGCAGGCGCTGGTCGCCCATCTCGAGCGGGAGATGCAGAAGACCGGCTATTCGACGAATGCCGGCCGCTCGGCCCTGGAGATCGCCCGAAGGCTCAAGGAAAAGCTCATCCTGTCCGAAACGCGCCTCGACGACGCGGCCTTCCACGTGCTGGAAGAGTTTCTGTCGCTTGACGTGCCGCTCGTCAATGCGTCCGCGGCCCTTGCCGGTTTCGCCGATGCTGCCGGGCTGAAACTCGGCAACGCCCTCGCACGCTTCAATGGCCGGGTCGCAGCACTTTCCAATGCCGGTGTCGATCTTTCCTGCCTCGACTATCGCGCCGCCTTCGGACGCCCGCTCGATTATTACACCGGCCTCGTCTTCGAGGTGACGGTGGAAGGCTCGACCGCGGTTCTGGCCGGCGGCGGCCGCTTTGATCGGCTCCTGACTTTCCTCGGCGCAACGGACCGCATTCCGGCCGTCGGCTTCTCCTTCTGGCTCGACCGTATCGAAACCGAAAGGGCAGCCGCATGACCATCACCATCGCGCTTCCCTCCAAGGGCCGGATGAAGGAGGACGCTTCGGCGATCTTCGAACGTGCCGGCATGACGATCTCGGCGGTTGGCAACGATCGCTCCTACCGCGGCCGCGTCGAAGGCTGGGATGATGTGGAGATCGCCTTTCTCTCGGCTTCCGAAATCTCCCGTGAAATCGGCAACGGCACCGTCGATTTCGGTGTCACCGGCGAGGATCTGATGCGGGAAGGTTTTGCCGAGGTCGACAAGCGGGTCGAATTCTGCGCCCGGCTCGGCTTCGGCCATGCCGATGTCGTCGTTGCCGTGCCGGAGATCTGGCTCGATGTCGACACCATGGCCGATCTCGTCGATGTCGCCGCCGATTTCCGCGCCCGCCACTCCAGGCGCCTTGCCATCGCCACCAAATACTGGCGGCTGACCCAGCAGTTCTTTTCGAGCCAGCACGGCATCCAGCTTTATCGCATCGTCGAAAGCCTGGGCGCCACCGAGGGGGCCCCCGCGTCCGGCTCGGCCGATATCATCGTCGATATCACCTCCACCGGCTCGACGCTGCGCGCCAACCACCTGAAGGTGCTCCAGGACGGCGTCATCCTGCATTCGCAGGCCTGCCTCGTGCGCGCCCGCAAGGAAAGCCATGCCGGCGAACCCGCTGTGCAGGCGATCATCGAGGCAGTGCGCGCCGCCCTCTGAAATTAGCCGTTAAGACACAAGAAAAACCCGCCGTCGGATGACGGCGGGTTTCTCTGTTTCTGGGAGGATATAGCTGGTGTCAGGCCGCTGCGTAGGCACCACGGCGGGCGTCGAGCGAGTAGGCGCCTGCGCCATTGGTTGCGAGCATGATATAGGCGCCGGCGAGCGTGATGTTCTTCAGGAAGTTGACGAAGTTCAGGCCGTTGATCCAGCCGTTGGCCGCAGCCGGGAAATCCGGAACATTGACCGGCGCAAGGTGGAAGACGACGCCGGTGAAGACACAGAAGACGGCCAGCAGCCAGCCGACGATGCGGACCTGGAAGCCGACGAGCACGGCAATACCGGTTGCGAGTTCGAAGAGGCCGGCGAGATAGGTCAGCGCGGTGGAAGCCGGAAGGCCGGCACCGGCGATCATGCCGGCGGTCGCTGCCGGATCAGTTACCTTGCCGAAGCCGGCAAAGATGAACATGAAGGAAAGAAGAATACGGGCAATCAGGATAATGACGTTGTTCGACATGGACGTTGTCTCCGTTTCAATGACTCTGGAGATCTTGGTGCCCCGGCACCGGTTCGACCTCGGATGCCTCTATGTCGCTCTTTTCTTGCGTTGTGGAAAGATAAACGAAAGGGGACACTTCGTTCACTAATATGGAACGATCTCCTTGCCGTCTCCCGCTTGCCTTTGCCAAGCCCGGTCTTTTATGGTCGGCGCCCAACATGGAGAATCCGATGGCAGATCTTTCCGCATTTCCGATCACGACGCGCTGGCCGGCTAGAAATTCCGATATCATCCAGCTCTATTCCCTGCAGACGCCGAATGGGGTGAAGGTCTCCGTCGCCCTCGAAGAGCTCGCTCTCGCCTATGAGCCGCATTATATTTCCTTCGCCGCCAACGAGCAGAAGTCGCCGGAATTCGAATCTCTCAATCCGAACGGCCGCATTCCGGCGATCATCGATCCAAACGGTCCGGACGGGAAGCCGATCGGCCTTTTCGAATCCGGCGCCATCCTGCTTTATCTTGCGGAAAAAACCGGCAAGCTCATCCCTGCTGATGCTGCTGGCCGCTACGAAACCATCCAGTGGGTGTTTTTCCAGATGGCGGGTATCGGCCCGATGTTCGGCCAGTTCGGACATTTCCACAAATTCGCTGCCGACAAGGTCGCCAACAACGCCTACCCGGTGGAGCGCTATCGCGATGAATCCAAACGGTTGCTCGGCGTGCTCGAGGGCCGGCTGAAGGGTCGTCAGTGGATCATGGGCGATCAGTATACGATCGCCGACATCACCACCTTCACCTGGGTTCGCGGCGCCGATATCTTCTATGGCGGTCGCGAGGTGCTCGAATATGCGAAATTCCCCGCCGTCTCGGATTGGCTGGAGCGCTGCATCGCCCGTCCGGCAAGTGCCAGGGGCCTCAACATCCCGGTCAAGCCGGAGTAACCAACAGATCGCCGGAAAGTAGAAAGGCCGCCCTCGAAGACATCGGGAGCGGCCGTTGATTTTGCTCTTCCGGCCTATCGCCAACTCCCGCACAACTCCTTAGATCGGAACAGATTTAAGGGGCTACAGCGTCCTTTGCGCGTCTGAAAGGACGTGCGGCGCTGTCGTGATCTGGCTTGCCCCTTCCAGCTTGAAGCGTGGAAAGATGAAGACGCCGACCATGCTGCCGCTGTATTTCTGCTCAAGCCCGTTCGACTCGCCCATGCAGAACAGCGGCTGGCGGAAGCCGTTCGGCATGATGATCGTCGTCGAAAAACAGAAGGAGGAGCAGAGCGTCGCCGCCTGCTCAAACAGCTCCAATATGTGGCTGCGCTCCTTGGCGTCGTAGCAGCGGATCAGGCTTAAGAGTCCGCATTCCTGTGCGGCAAGACCGTGCAGCATCGCGCTCCATTCGCCGAGACGGAGCATCCCGCTCGAAAAATCTCCAGTCCAGGCTTCGGAAACGGAAAACTGCGCCAACATCTCGTGATTTTGATTGGCGTCATCAAGCGAGCCGGGCGTCAAGGGTACGGCTGCATTGGCTCTGGCGATCTTAAACAAGGCGTTCCCCAGTTCGGATGCGGCTCTTCCGCCGCACGCTCGGCAAACACAAAGAAACAGGATCACGCAGCAGCGGGCATGATGCCCGCGCTTACCTCCGGCGATGATTGCACGGCCATCGGGCCTCTGTAACCGGAGCCCTTCGAAACCGAACGTTCACGCATCGCCTTCCGCACTCCGGCCTGGTCTATTGGCGAAAAATTATCGCCGGGCGCGCTTTAATTGCAGCGCGGATTTATAGGGGCTTTTGGACAAACGGCAACGGCTTTTTAAGGGGTATTCGGATCGGCCTCATTTCTTGGGATGCCCGCATCTTCCGCCTATTTCGCCAGAATTGGCATGGGAAGATCATCTTTGAGAGCTCTGCCAGCGTTTTCACTCCACGTCAGGCCGGAAATACTGCCGCAGCGCTGCGATTTCTCGCATTTTGGCAGGCTCAGAAATACGCAGGCAGCGCAAGCTTGGCGCAAGCTTCGCGCCCGGGGCCGGCAAGAGGGAACTGGGTAAACGTTTCGTCGGCTATGCCAATCAGTGTGCCGCGTTTCGAATCGCTTGGGGGAAAAAGAAAAGGGCGACCCGAGGGCCGCCCTTCCTGTTCCGGATGCCGGAATGGTGGTCAGTGATGGCTTTCGCCAATCACATCATGTCCATTCCGCCAGCTCAGCGCGCTTGACGCGCTGAACCATCTTAGATGATGGGCGGTTTCATGAACGATGCTGTGAAAGGCCGTTGGCCTATCACATCATGTCCATACCGCCCATGCCGCCCATGCCGCCCGGCATGCCAGCAGGGGCATCCTTCTTCGGCAGTTCGGCGATCATGGCTTCGGTGGTGATCAGCAGCGATGCGACAGAAGCAGCGTTCTGCAGCGCCGTGCGAACGACCTTGAGCGGGTCGACGATACCCATGGCGATCATGTCGCCATATTCGGATGTCTGGGCGTTGTAGCCGAAGTTGTCTTCGTTCTTGTCGAGGACCTTCCCGACAACGATCGAGGCTTCGTCACCTGCGTTTTCAGCGATCTGACGAACGAGCGACTGCAGGGCGCGGCGAACGATGTTGATGCCGGCTTCCTGGTCGTCGTTTGCACCCTTGACGGTGATCTTCGTGGAGGAGCGGAGCAGAGCGATACCGCCGCCGGGGACGATGCCTTCCTGAACAGCAGCGCGGGTCGCGTTGAGCGCGTCGTCGATGCGGTCCTTCTTTTCCTTCACTTCAACTTCCGTCGAGCCGCCGACGCGGATGACGGCAACGCCGCCAGCGAGCTTGGCAAGACGTTCCTGCAGCTTCTCGCGGTCGTAGTCGGAGGTGGTTTCTTCGATCTGAGCCTTGATCTGGGCAACACGGCCTTCGATGTCGGTCTTGGCGCCCGAACCGTCGACGATCGTGGTGTTTTCCTTGGAGATCGAAACCTTCTTGGCACGGCCGAGCATGTCGAGCGTGACGGATTCGAGCTTGATGCCGAGATCTTCAGAGATGACAGTGCCGCCCGTCAGGATGGCGATGTCTTCGAGCATGGCCTTGCGGCGGTCGCCGAAGCCAGGAGCCTTGACGGCAGCGATCTTGAGGCCGCCGCGCAGTTTGTTGACGACGAGCGTTGCGAGGGCTTCGCCTTCGACGTCTTCAGCGACGATGAGGAGCGGCTTGCCGGTCTGAACGACAGCTTCGAGAACCGGGAGCATCGACTGCAGGTTCGAGAGCTTCTTCTCGTGAAGGAGAATGAAGACATCTTCGAGGTCTGCGATCATCTTTTCCGGGTTGGTCACGAAGTAGGGGCTGAGGTAGCCACGGTCGAACTGCATGCCTTCGACGACTTCGAGTTCGGTTTCGGCGGTCTTGGCTTCTTCAACCGTGATGACGCCTTCGTTGCCGACCTTCTGCATGGCTTCAGCAATGTCGAGACCGACCTGCTTGTCGCCATTGGCCGAAATCGTGCCGACCTGTGCAACTTCTTCCGAGGTGGAGATCTTCTTGGCCTTGGCCTGGAGATCCTTCACGACGTCAGCAACAGCAAGATCGATGCCGCGCTTCAGGTCCATCGGGTTCATGCCGGCGGCAACGGCCTTGTTGCCTTCGCGAACGATCGCCTGGGCAAGAACGGTTGCAGTCGTGGTGCCGTCGCCGGCGATGTCGTTGGTCTTCGAAGCAACTTCGCGGACCATCTGGGCGCCCATGTTTTCGAACTTGTCTTCGAGTTCGATTTCCTTGGCGACCGAAACGCCGTCCTTGGTGATGCGCGGAG
Source organism: Rhizobium sp. P1_B8 (assembly GCF_056406515.1). Classification (NCBI taxonomy): domain Bacteria; kingdom Pseudomonadati; phylum Pseudomonadota; class Alphaproteobacteria; order Hyphomicrobiales; family Rhizobiaceae; genus Rhizobium; species Rhizobium sp. P1_B8. The sequence continues at coordinate 44,778 of NZ_JBFTZZ010000033.1, forward strand.
CGCCGAAGGACTTGTCGATGATGACGTTACGACCCTTCGGGCCGAGCGTGACCTTCACTGCATCGGCGAGAATGTCGACGCCGCGCAGCATCTTTTCGCGCGCGGTGCGGCCAAACTTGATTTCTTTAGATGCCATATTCTTAACTCCTGAATTCGAGTTGTTCGGGCAAAAGGCCCGTCAGCCATTTCGGGAAAGCAGGTCGGCCGATCAGCCGATGATGCCCATAATGTCGGCTTCCTTCATGATCAGAAGGTCTTCGCCGTCGATCTTGACTTCGGTGCCGGACCACTTGCCGAACAGGATGCGGTCGCCAGCCTTGACGTCGAGTGCGACAACCTTGCCGGACTCATCGCGCGCGCCGGAGCCGACGGCGACGATTTCGCCTTCCTGCGGCTTTTCCTTGGCGGTATCGGGAATGATGATGCCACCCTTGGTCTTGGCTTCGGACACAACGCGGCGAACAACGACGCGGTCGTGAAGGGGGCGGAAGTTGGTGCTTGCCATTGTCTAATCCCTCGATCGAATGACATTCGCGGACCGGAGTGGTCCACATGGATATGTGTTAGCACTCCCTTGCGGTGAGTGCTAGCGACGAGCATTTAGGGATGGCTCCGAAAGGAGTCAATGAGAGCAATCACGAATTTTTGCGCCGGAATTGTGAAGAGGCTGGAGAATAGTCGGAGATTGCGGCCGAAACCCGGCGCAGCCGAACTCGTCCGCCTTGGGATGGGATCGTCAAGCTTTGCCCATCCACTCCCGCCGATCGCCGGTCGAAATCTTCCCATTGGCCGGCAGCAAAGAAAATGCCTTGCCATCGCCTTGCGCCTTTGCAATGTCACCGGTGACTGAAGCAAATCGGGAAATCGGAATGGCGAAGCGGATAGAAAACTTCTCGGAGATAACAAGTCACTATGATGTGGTGCTCTGCGATGTCTGGGGTGTCGTTCACAACGGCGTCGATCCGTTCCCCAAGGCGGCAGCCGCCCTTGAAGCGGCACGCGAGAGTGGTCTTACCGTCGTCCTTATCACCAATTCGCCGCGTCTTTCCTGGCAGGTGGTCGAGCAGCTGCGCCAGATCGGCGTTCCCGATAGCGCCTATGACAGGATCGTCACCTCGGGCGACGTCACGCGCCGGCTGATCTCCGAAGGGCCGAAGACGGTCTTTCTGCTCGGCCCGGAGCGCGACAAGGCGCTTCTCGAAGGCATTGGCGTCGAGCGCCGGCCGGCGGGCGAAGCGCAATCGCTGGTCTGCACCGGCTTTTTCGACGACGAGACCGAGAAGCCGGAGGATTACACTGACATGCTTCTCGACTTCAAAGCCCGCGACGTGCCGATGATCTGCGCCAATCCCGACCTCATCGTCGAGCGCGGCCATCGCATCATCCCCTGCGCCGGCGCCATGGCCGCCTATTACGAACAGCTCGGTGGCAGCACCCGCATCGCCGGCAAGCCGCACCGGCCGATCTACGAGGCGACGCTGGCCGCTGCTCGCGAGCTTCGCGGCGATTTCCCCGTCGACCGAGTGCTGGCGATCGGCGACGGCATGCCGACCGATGTGCGCGGTGCCTTGAATTATGGCCTCGACCTTCTTTACATCAGCGGCGGGATCCACGCCAGGGAATACACCCTCAACGGCGAAACCGACGAGGCGATCCTCAACGCCTATCTTGAACGGGAAAAAGCCGCGCCGAAGTGGTGGATGCCACGCCTTGCATGAAGAGAAGCCAGCCGATGACCGTCTTCCACCGCAATGAAACCCGGGAACCCTTGCCCGCCCATCTGAAGGGCGGCGTCATTGCCATCGGTAATTTCGACGGCGTGCACCGCGGCCATCAATCGGTGCTGAGCCGCGCGCTCGAAATCTCCAAGGCGCGCGGTATTCCCGCTTTGGTGCTGACCTTCGAGCCGCATCCGCGCACGGTCTTTCGGCCGCAGGCGCCGGTCTTCCGCCTGACGCCCGCGCCGCTGAAGGCCCGCATCCTGGAAGCGCTGGGTTTCAGCGCCGTCATCGAGTATCCCTTTGACTACGAATTCTCGCAGCGCTCGGCCGATGATTTCATCCATTCGATCCTGAAGGATTGGCTCGGCGCCTCCGAAGTCGTCACCGGTTTCGATTTCCATTTCGGCCGCGGCCGCGAAGGCGGTCCCGCCTTCCTGATGAATGCCGGACATACCTACGGCTTCGGCGTCACCTTGATCGATGCCTTCCGCGACGAAAACGCCGATGTCGTCTCTTCGAGCCACATCCGCGCCCTCTTGAAGGAGGGCAGCGTCAGCGAAGTCGCCGGCATGCTGGGCTACCGCTACACGGTGGAAGCCGAGGTGATCGACGGCGAAAAGCTCGGCCGTCAGCTCGGTTTCCCGACGGCCAACATGCGCCTGCCGCCGGAGGTCGATCTTGCTGCCGGCATCTATGCCGTCCGCTTCCGCCGTCAGGACGGCACGCTCCACGATGCCGTCGCAAGCTACGGCCGCCGGCCGACGGTGACGGAAAACGGCGCACCGCTGCTCGAAACCTATCTTTTCGATTTCAGCGGCGATCTCTACGGCCAGCTCTGCTCAGTCTCCTTCTTCGGCTATATTAGACCCGAGCTGAAATTCGACGGCCTCGATCCGCTCGTCGCCCAGATCAAACGCGATGAGGAAGAGGCGAGGGCGCTGCTTGCGGGTGTTACGCCGCTCAGTGCGCTTGATGGGAAACTGTGCTTTTACTGAGGTCGCCTTGAGTGCGGCTGTCGCTGGGACACCGTCAATTCCAGCCGTTGATGCCGATTGCTAGCCGGCAATTCTTCTCTTCCTTTTCCCGGCAAAAACGCCTATGAACCGGCGCGATGACGAAATTTCGGCTGGCAATGATGATGCGAATTATCGGCCCGGCCTTCCGCGCGCGCTAAGCGGCCGGAAGGTCCGGGTTTTCAGCGCTTGGAAACGAGCGCTTCCGCCACCAGCTATTTCACGCCCGTTGCGCCCTTTCCGGGCCGCCAGAAACGATTGCCAGACATGACCGACACAGCCGAAAAGATCGACTATTCGAAGACCCTCTATTTGCCCGACACTGATTTCCCCATGCGCGCCGGCCTGCCGCAGAAGGAGCCGGAGCTCGTCAAGCGCTGGCAGGAGATGGGTCTCTACAAGAAACTGCGCGCTTCCGCCGCCGGCCGCGAGAAATTCGTCCTTCACGACGGTCCGCCCTATGCCAACGGCAACATCCATATCGGCCACGCGCTGAACAAGATCCTCAAGGACGTCATCAACCGCTCATTCCAGATGCGCGGCTACGACGCCAATTACGTGCCTGGCTGGGATTGCCACGGCCTGCCGATCGAATGGAAGATCGAAGAGAAGTACCGCGAGAAGGGCAAGAACAAGGACGAGGTCCCGGTCAATGAATTCCGCCGGGAATGCCGTGAATTCGCCGCCGGCTGGATCAAGGTCCAGGCAGAAGAGTTCAAGCGTCTCGGCATCGAGGGCGACTTCGACAATCCCTATACGACGATGAACTTCCACGCGGAGTCGCGCATCGCCGGCGAACTGTTGAAGATCGCCGCAAGCGGTCAGCTTTATCGCGGCTCCAAGCCGATCATGTGGTCGGTCGTCGAGCGCACGGCGTTGGCCGAGGCCGAGGTCGAATACCAGGACTATGAGAGCGATACGATCTGGGTGAAATTCCCCGTCGTCGAAGGTCCGGCGGCGCTCAAGGATGCATTCGTAGTTATCTGGACGACCACGCCCTGGACGATCCCCGGCAACCGTGCGGTCTCCTTTTCCGCGCGTGTCTCCTACGGCCTCTATGAGGTGACGGCCGCCGAGAACGATTTTGGCCCGCGCCCGGGCGAAAAGCTGATCTTTGCCGATAAGCTGGCCGAGGAATCCTTCGCCAAGGCCAAGCTGCAGTACAAGCGCTTGAGCGATGTCTCTTCGGCTGACTTCGCAGCGATGACCTGCGCGCATCCCTTCAAGGGTCTCGGCGGTGGCTATGATTTCCTCGTGCCGCTGCTCGATGGCGATCACGTCACCGACGATGCTGGCACCGGTTTCGTGCATACGGCCCCAAGCCACGGTCGCGAAGACTTTGATGCCTGGATGTCGGCTGTCCGCACGCTTGAGGCCCGCGGCGTCGAGACCAAGATCCCGTTCCCGGTCGACGACGGCGGCTTCTACACATCAGACGCCCCCGGCTTCGAAGGCGCTCGCGTCATCGACGACAACGGCAAGAAGGGCGATGCCAATGACCGCGTCATCAAGGAACTGATCGCCCGCGGCGCACTCTTTGCCCGCGGCCGGCTGAAGCACCAGTATCCGCATTCCTGGCGCTCGAAGAAGCCGGTCATCTTCCGCAATACGCCGCAATGGTTCGTCTATATGGACAAGACCCTTGCCGACGGCACGACGCTGCGTTCGCGCGCGCTCGGTGCAATCGACGACACGCGCTTCGTGCCCGCCGCCGGCCAGAACCGCCTGCGCGCCATGATCGAAGGCCGCCCGGACTGGGTGCTCTCGCGCCAGCGCGCCTGGGGCGTGCCGATCGCCGTCTTTGCCGACGAGGAGGGCGAGGTCCTGGTCGATGAAGCCGTCAACGCCCGCATCCTCGAAGCCTTCGAACATGAGGGCGCTGACGCCTGGTTTGCCGAAGGCGCCAAGGAGCGATTCCTCGGCAATGACCATGACCATTCCCGCTGGACGCAGGTCATGGATATTCTCGACGTCTGGTTCGATTCTGGCTCGACGCACACCTTCACGCTCGAAGACCGTCCGGATCTGAAGTGGCCGGCCGATCTTTATCTCGAGGGTTCCGACCAGCATCGCGGCTGGTTCCATTCGTCGCTGCTGGAATCGGCTGCCACCCGTGGCCGTGCGCCTTACGACGCCGTCCTCACCCATGGCTTCACCATGGACGAGAAGGGCGAAAAGATGTCCAAGTCGAAGGGCAACGTCACCGCGCCGCAGGAAGTGATGAAGGACGCCGGCGCCGATATCCTGCGCCTCTGGGTCATGACCTCGGATTATGCCGACGACCTGCGTGTCGGCAAGACGATCATCCAGACCAATGTCGACGCTTATCGCAAACTGCGCAACACCATCCGCTGGATGCTCGGCACGCTCGCCCACGACAAGGGCGAGGAGATCGCGCTTTCCGACCTGCCCGAGCTGGAGCAGCTGATGCTGCACCGGCTTGCCGAGCTCGATGAGCTGGTGCGCGAGAACTACGATGCCTTCGACTTCAAGAAGATCGCTCGCGCGCTGATCGATTTCGCCAATGTCGAGCTTTCGGCCTTCTATTTCGATGTCCGCAAGGATGCGCTCTATTGCGATGCGCCGTCGAGCCTGCGCAGGCGCGCCAGCCTGCACGTCATCCGTCAGATCTTCGATTGCATGGTGACGTGGCTCGCCCCGATGCTGCCCTTCACCACCGAGGAGGCCTGGCTGTCGCGTGACCCGTCTGCCGTTTCCGTGCATCTTGAGCAGTTTGCTCCGGTCGCAAGGGAATGGCGCAACGATGCCTTGGCCGAGAAGTGGAAGAAGATCCGCGCAGTGCGTTCGGTTGTGACCGGCGCCCTGGAAATCGAGCGCAAGGACAAGCGCATCGGCTCCTCGCTGGAAGCGGCTCCGCTTGTCCACATTGCCAATCCGGAGCTGTTAAAGGCGCTGGAAGGCCAGGACTTCACCGAGGTCTGCATCACCTCGGCAATCGAGATCAAGGCCGGCGAAGGACCGTCGGATGCTTTCCGCCTTGCCGAGGTGCCTGAGGTCAGCGTCGTGCCAAAGCTTGCAGAGGGTGAAAAATGCGCTCGGTCATGGCGCATCACCAGGGATGTCGGCTCCGATCCGGAATATCCCGATGTTTCGGCCCGCGACGCTGCTGCCCTTCGCGAGCTTGCCGCGCTCAAGTGAAGAATATTGCCGGATGAATTGCGCTTTCGCGGTTCATCCGGTAAAAGCTGCCTGAAAATGGCCGGATTTTTGCGTCAGGGGGACGGTTGTCCGGTTGGGCGAGGATTGCACCGGCAGGGCTGGAAGGGTTTTCATGTTAGCAACGCATTGGTTCCGTATGGGCGCCTGCCTGTCTGTTGTAATGGCGGGATGCTCCCTGGTGTCCAGTTGCGCCAGCAGCCCGACCTACGGCACGGACAAGACCGCCATGGAACAGTTGACCGACGATCTCGGCCAGTCCGTGTCGTTGACTGGACCGGACCCGAAGAACAAGGGCGTCAAGTACACGCCGCGGCCGACGCTGGTGCTGCCGGCACAGGCGCAGAAAGAGACCCTCGTTGCGCCGCAGCAGACGGTCGCCAACAAGGACAATCCGCAATGGCTTGAATCGCCGGAGGAGACCCGCGCCCGTCTCGTTTCGGAAGCCGACGAGAATTCGGACAATCCGAATTACCGTTCGCCGCTCGCAAGCTCTGCGATCGAAGGCGGCCGGCGCACGACGGAAGCCCAGACCAAGGCTTATCGTGAAGCCCGTGCTCTGCAGAAGGGCTCCTATGTCGATCAGCGCCGCTATATATCAGATCCGCCGCCCGGCTACCGCACCGTCGACGATCCGGCAAAGCTCGATGATGTCGGCGAGCCCGAGCTCAAGAAGCAGAAGAAGCGTAAAAAGGATGCAGCTGTCGCCAACACCGGCAAGCAGTGGTGGAACCTCCTGCAATAGCTTTTTCGGCGCGCCGGCAAGGATGACGGCGCCGCGCACCGGCGCTGGAGATTACGGCGCCTCTCTCCTTTGCGAGAAGAACTTTCGCAGCATATCGGCCGATTGGACCTCGTTGAAGCCGGAATAGACTTCCGGGGCGTGGTGGCAGGTCGACTGCCCATAGAATCGCACGCCATTGTCGACGGCGCCGCCCTTCGGGTCCTCGGCGCCGTAATAGAGCCTGCGGATACGCGCAAACGAGATGGCTGCTGCGCACATGGTGCAAGGCTCCAGCGTCACGTAGAGATCGGCACCGACAAGGCGCTCTTGTCCAAGCGCTTCGCAGGCGAGCCGGATCGCGGCGATTTCGGCATGCGCGGTGACGTCTTTGAGCTCGCGCGTACGGTTTCCCGAGCGTGAAACGGCAATATCGTCGATAACGACGACGGCGCCGATCGGCACCTCACCGCGTTCTCCGGCCGCGCGCGCTTCTTCAAGCGCCATCTCCATGAAACGATTTGTCTTCACGATCGCAAGAATTTCCACTTAACCGCAGATGCGTGACCTGATAGACAGGCCCAAAAGGCAGGCAAACAACAAATGACACCCAAAGACAAGCCAAAACGCCCGGGCGCAAAGCCCCTTTCACGGGATATCAGGTCGAAAGCCGGCCCGAAGGCGGACGACGAGAAGCCGGCAAAGCCTGCGGCCGCACGCACGATCGCCGCCGAGACCGATGGTGAGGCCAAGGCCGAACGCATTTCCAAGGTGATGGCGCGCGCCGGCGTTGCCTCCCGCCGCGACATCGAACGCATGATCATGGAAGGCCGTGTGACGCTGAACGGCAGGGTGCTCGAAACCCCCGTCGTCAACGTCACGCTCGCCGATCGGATCGAAGTCGACGGCGTGCCGATCCGCGGCATCGAGCGCACCAGGCTGTGGCTCTATCACAAGCCCGCCGGCCTCGTGACCACCAATGCCGATCCGGAGGGCCGCTCGACCGTGTTCGACAACCTGCCGGACGAGCTGCCGCGCGTCATGTCGATCGGCCGCCTCGACATCAACACCGAAGGCCTGCTGCTGCTGACCAATGACGGTGGTCTCGCCCGGGCGCTCGAGCTGCCGGCGACCGGCTGGCTGCGGCGCTACCGCGTCCGCGCCCATGGCGAGATCGATCAGGACGCGCTCGACAAGCTGAAGGACGGCATCGCCGTCGACGGTGTGCTCTATGGCTCGATCGAGGCGACGCTCGACCGCACGCAAGGCTCGAACGTCTGGATCACCATGGGCCTTCGCGAAGGCAAGAACCGCGAAATCAAGAACGTGCTCGGCGCGCTCGGCCTCGACGTCAATCGCCTGATCCGCATTTCCTATGGCCCGTTCCAGCTCGGCGACCTGCCGGAAGGCCATGTGATCGAAGTGCGCGGCCGGACACTCCGCGACCAGCTCGGCCCGCGCCTCATCGAGGAAGCCAAGGCGAATTTCGACGCGCCGATCTACAATGCGCCGGCCGTCGCTGCCGAGGAAGAGGCAGAGCCCGCAGCACCGGAAAAACGCGAGCGTCCGCGCCGCGACGAGGACAAGCGCGAACGGGCGCTGAGCCGCCTCGACACCAAGCGCGACGACCGCCACGGTGGCGCGCGCAAAGAGGACGACCGCCGCGATGGCGGGCGCCGGGACGATGAAAGGCCAAAGCGTCCCCAGCCGCTCGGCCAGCGCCGCAGCGCCAATGTCTGGATGGCGCCGGGCGCCCGGCCGCTCGGCGAAAAGGCTGCTGCGAAAGCCGCCAAGAATGCGCAGACCGCGCGCCGGCGCGGCGAGCCGGCGCCTGCCAAGAATGATCGCATCGAGGATCGCCCGCGCACACAGGTGAACCGCGTGCGCGAAGAGGATGGCGAATGGATCCGCTCGAGCGAGCAGCCCCGTCGCAAGGATGAGGGCGAGGGCTTCGGCCGCAAGCGTTCCTTCGGGGATCGCCCCGCTCGCGAAGACCGTGGTTTTGGCGACCGCCCGGCGCGCGGCGAACGGCCGTTCAGTGATCGTCCCTCGCGTGGGGATCGGCCCTTCGGCGACAAACCGCGCGGTGATCGCAAGCCGCGTGCGGAAGGTGACGAGCGTCCTCGTGCCGCCAGAACCTCCGCCGGCGAAGGCCGTTCGGAGCGTCCGCGCGGCGATCGGCCGTTCGGTGATCGCCCCTCGCGTGGGGATCGGCCCTTCGGTGACAAGCCGCGCGGCGATCGCAAGCCGCGTACGGACGGTGACGAGCGTCCCCGTGCCGCCAGAACCTCCGCCGGCGAAGGCCGTTCGGAGCGTCCGCGCGGCGACCGGCCGTTCGGTGATCGCCCCTCGCGTGGAGACCGGCCCTTCGGCGACAAGCCGCGTGGCGATCGCAGGCCGCGCGAGGACGGTGATGAGCGTCCGCGCGCAGCCAGAAGCTTTGCCGGCGAGGGCCGCTCCGAGCGTCCCCGCGGTGAAAGACCGTTCGGCGACAAGCCTTCGGGTGATAGACCTTCTGGTGACAGGCCGCGCGGCAAGGGCTTTGCGGCCAAGCCCGGTGGGGCCAAGCCTGGTGGGGCCAAGAGTTTTTCCGGCAAGCCGAAAGGCGCCAAACCCGGTGGTGACAGGCCGGGCGGCGACAGGCCTGCAGGCGGGCCGTCCAGAGGTGGTGCTAAAGGAAAGGGAATGACGCGCGGTGCGGATCGTCGGCGGTGAGTTTCGCGGACGGCCTCTCGCCGTGCCAAAATCCAACGAGATCCGGCCGACTGCCGACCGGACGCGCGAGAGCCTGTTCAATATATTGAGCCATGCCTATCCGGAATGCGTCGATGGCACCCGGATCCTCGACCTTTTTGCCGGCACCGGCGCCGTCGGCCTCGAAGCCGTTTCACGCGGCTGTCGCCATGCGCTCTTCGTCGAAAACAGTGTCGAGGGCAGGGCGCTGCTCTGGGAGAACATCGATGCGCTCGGCCTGCACGGCCGCACGCGCATCCTGCGCCGGGATGCGACCGATCTCGGCAGCGTCGGCAATCTCGAACCCTTCGACGTGCTCTTTGCCGACCCGCCCTATGGCAAGGGTCTCGGTGAGAAGGCGATGGCGGCGGCGGCCGAGGGCGGCTGGCTACGGCCGGGCGCAATCGCCGTGCTCGAAGAACGCGCCGATATTGTCGTTTCCGTCCATCCTTCCTATGTTTTCCTCGAAAGCCGCATCTTTGGCGATACGAGGGTGCATTTCTTCCGATATCAGCCGCAATAAGCGGGGGCGGGCGTGCAGCAGGCAGAGATCATCAGCCCGAAATTGCCCGCGATCAGCGATCTGCCAACGGTTGCGGTCGCTTTCGGCGGCGGCGGCGCGCGCGGGCTTTCTCATATCCACATCATCGAGACGCTCGATGAACTCGGCATCCGCCCGGTGGCGGTATCGGGCTCGTCGATGGGCGCGATCATGGGCGCCGGCATGGCTGCCGGCATGTCCGGCGCCGAAATCCGCGAACATGCGCTGACGACCGTCGGCAACAAGACGGCGGTCGTTGCTCGCATCTGGGGGCTGAGGCCGGCGACGGTGCGCGATGCGGTGGCCAAGGGTATCCGTATCGGCCAGTTCAATCTGGAGCGGATCCTCAAGGCCTTCCTGCCGTCCGAACTGCCGGCCCGCTTCGAGGACCTGCTGGTTCCGATGAAGGTGATCACCACCGATTATTACGGGCAGTGCGAAGTCATCATCGAGCAGGGCGAACTGTTTCCCGCACTCGCCGCCTCGTCCGCCATTCCCGCCGTCTTCATGCCGGTGCGCTTGCGCGACCGCGTGATGATCGACGGCGGCATCAGCAATCCGGTGCCCTATGAATGCCTGATGGATCTTGCCGACATCGTCGTCGGCATCGATGTCGTCGGCGCGCCGGAAGGCGACGGCACCCATATTCCGAACCGCATGGAGAGTATCTTCGGTTCCGGCCAGCTGATGATGCAGACGGCGATCTCGCTGAAGCTCAAGCTTCGCCCGCCGCATATCTTCCTGCGCCCGACGGTCGGCCGCACCGGCGTTATGGATTTCCTCAAAGCCCGCGAAGTCCTCGCCATGTCCGTCGGCGTCAAGGACGATTTGAAATTCGCCCTCGACCGGGAAATCGAGGCTCGGCTGAAGCGCTAGAGCAATTCCAGGAATAGTGCGAAGCGGTTTTCCGCCCGGAATTGCGTAAGAACAAAAAGTTAGAGCGGCTCTGCGCTTCAATGAAAAGCTGAACCGCTCTGTCGCTCGGATTGGCCGTTGGTCCACGGATGAAGGCTTGGTCAGCCGATGTTCAGTGCGGTGGGTCGTGCAGACCCGCGCGAAGATGGACGGGTCAAGGAAACGGAGGCTGGGGCCCGTGCGGTTTTTCGGGAGGTTCCAGACCGGTCGGGCAGCCCAAATTCCGCGGGCGTTTTACCGAGCATCGCTTCGGCTATCAGCTCGGCATCGTCATTGTCGATCTCGAAGAGGCCAAAGCGCAGTTGATAGCCCCAGCTTGCCCGACCGCTTGTGAAGGATAGTCGGTCGAGCAGTGGCCGGATAGGCGTTTCCATGGCCGGCCACCAGGCGACATCCCGCCTCCAGGGGCGGAAGTCGGGATGAACTTCCACCTGATATGCATCAGTTTCCTTGACCATGCCAATTGCAGTCAACGGTTGCAGCCGATCCCTGCCGCCAAATGTTTCGGTCGGCGAATAGTAGATCACGCAGTCACCAGGCGCGCTCCGCCTAAGCGGAGCGGCCTTTCCGTGACAAACCTGCATGAAACCCGCCTCCCGCCCGATGCGTACATGGTTTGCCGATGCCACTGCGATCCAGTTGCGGGACATGTTTCAGCCTTCCGCCACGTTATAGACGCGCAGGCGATGCCCGTCGGGATCCGCCGCGACAAAGCTACGGCCGAAATCGAGGTCGGTCGGCGGCAAAAGGATGGTCGCGCCCTTGCCTTGCCATTCGGTGTGAAGCGTATCGACCAGGTCTGCTGTCGCCACCTTGAAACCGAGGTCGCAGCCGCCGCCCGTGGGAGCTGGAGCCGGCTCAACGCCCGTCTTGCCCCAGAGTCCAAGTGCCAGACCCGAAGGCAGGATGAACATGGCGAAGGTCGGGCTGGCCTCAACGGCGTCCAGCCCGAGCAGTCGGGTATAGAAGCTGGCGCTCTTTGGCGCGTCGGCGACGAAGAGTAGAATGCTGTTGCTGTCGATCACGGTAAGCTCCTGTTTGTCAGTCAGGAGGACACCTACAGAAGCATGCTGACAGATTCTGGCAGCAGCGAGTCCCCGGCGGCGAGTTCGCCACGCTCAAGCTTCGCACGTCCTGGAGTTGATCTAAGCGTCCGCCGTCGCATCCGCGGTTCCGGCCAGCGGATCGTCCTCGAAGGGATCGGCAGCACGTTTCGGCTTGACCAGCGGTTCGGGGCGGACGGGGTGGGAAAACAGCATGTCGCGCCCGGCCTGCAGCCCTTCGGACACCTGCAGCACCAGACGCGCCTCGTCGCGCTTGCGGATATCCTCGCCGATTTCATAGGCGTCGACCTCGGAAACGCCAAGCGCCTCCAGTGTTCGCCGCCCGAAGAGCAGGCCCGATTCCAGCGTTTCACGCAGCTCGTAGTCGACACCTTTGTTGCGCAGTTCGATCGAATGGATGCGGTCGTAGGAGCGCACGTAGAGCCGCGTCTGCGGATAGTCGGCCTGCACCAGCTCCACCACCTTGTCGGTGATTTCCTTCTTCTGCGTGCAGACGAGCACGATCTTCGCCCGGTCGATGCCGGCCGAGCGCAGCACGTCCTTGCGGGCGCCGTCGCCGAAATAGATGCGGAAGCCGAAGGAGGAGGCCTGGCGGATGCGGTCGGCCGAAAAATCGATGACGGTGACGCTGCGCCCTCCGGCAAGCAGGATCTGGGCGGCGATCTGGCCGAAACGCGAGAAGCCGACCATCAGTACGTCGGCGCTGGCACCCTCGAAATCCTCGTCCAGTTCCTCCTGCTCGTCGCCGCGCAGCAGCCGCTTCGAAAGGGCCGATCCGATCGGCGTCAGCGCCATGGACAGCGTGACGACCGCGACCAGCAGCGAGGCCGTGCTCGTCGACATCAGCCCGACCGTACCCGCCGTGGTGAACAGCACGAAACCGAATTCGCCGCCCTGCGGCAGCAGGAAGGCGATGCGGATCGCATCGTCGTGCGGGGAGCCCGAGATCCGGCAGAGCCCATAGATGACGATCGCCTTGACGGCCATGACGATCGGCACGGCGACGATGACGAAGAGCGCGTTGTCGGCCAGAACGTCGAGTTCCAGCGACAGGCCGACGGCGATGAAGAAGATAGCGAGCAACACGCCGCGGAAAGGCTCGATATCCGCCTCCAGCTCGTGCCGGTAGGAGGATTCGGCAAGCATTACGCCGGATAAGAAGGCGCCCATCGCCATCGAAAGCCCGGCAAGTTGCATCAGGCTCGCCGATCCCATGACGACGAAGAGGGCGGCGGCAATCATTGCCTCGCGCGCGCCGGTCCGGGCGATGATCTGGAAAAGCGGCGTTAGCAGGTAGCGTCCCATGACGATCATCGCCGCAACCGCACCGACGGCGACCGCGAAATCCAACAGCGGTGCGTTGTTGCCCTTGTCGCCGCTATCGAGGATGGTGATCAGCGCCAGCAGCGGCACGATTGCCAGGTCCTGGAACAGCAGCATCGAAAAGGAACGTTGCCCGTACCTGGTGTTGACGTCGCCGTCGCCCTCGAGGATCTGCATGGCAAAGGCGGTCGAAGACAGCGCCAGGCCAAATCCGGCAACGATGCTGCCGCGCCAGTCGAGAACTTGGGAAAACCAGGCAAGTGCGGTCAGCGCCAGCCCCGTCAGCACCACCTGCGCCGTGCCCAGGCCGAAGATGTCGCGCCGCATCTGCCAGAGACGGGTGGGCTTCAGCTCCAGTCCGATGATGAAGAGCAGGAAGACGACGCCGAGTTCGGCGACGGCGAGGATCTGTTCGCCATCGGTGATGCCGTGGAAGACCGGGCCGATGACGATGCCGGCGGCGAGGTAGCCGAGCACCGTGCCGAGCCCGAGCTTCTTGAAGATCGGAGCGGCGACCACCGCGCCGCCAAGCAGCAGGATCGTTTCGGAAAAAAGGGCATTGGGCGCTGACATGCTGACAATTTCTTTCAACGGCAGGGAGCACGCAGGCAGCCCCGATAAAGAATCGGCGGCGGCGGCCTTGATGCTTGGGAGAGTGCACAATAAATGGAAGCCGAAGGAAAGGCCAAATCATGTCCTCTGAAATTGATTCCTCGACACTTCTTTCCCGCGCAAGTCAATTGATCGATCTGGCAAGGAAGGCAGGGGCTGATGCCGCCGATGCCGTCGTCGTCCGGTCGCGCTCGCAATCGGTCAGCGTGCGCCTCGGCAAGGTCGAGGGCACGGAATCCTCCGAAAGCGACGATTTTTCCCTGCGCGTCTTCATCGGCAAGCGCGTCGCCAGCGTTTCGGCCAATCCGGGCTTCGATCTTCAGGCGCTTGCCGAACGCGCCGTTGCCATGGCCAAGGTTTCCCCGGAAGACCCCTTCGCCTGCCTGGCGGATGAGGCGAGCCTTTCGAGATCCTATCCCGACCTGCAATTGCTCGATACCACGGAGGTCTCCTCCGAGATGCTGCGCGAGGCGGGTCTTGCGGCTGAAGCGGCCGCGCTTGCGGTCAAGGGTGTCACCAATTCCTCCGGCGCCGGCGCCTCAGCCGGCATGGGCGGCCTCGTTCTTGCCACCTCGCACGGATTCGAAGGCAGTTACATGGCCTCGCGCTTCGGCCATTCCGTCAGCGTCATCGCCGGTGAAGGCACCGGCATGGAGCGCGATTATGATTTCGACAGCCGTCTCTATTATGCCGAGCTCGACGACCCCGCTGAAATTGGCCGTCGCGCCGGCGAACGGGTGATCAAGCGCGTCAATCCGCGCCAGGTGCCGACCGGCAAGGACGTCACGGTGATCTTCGACCCGCGTGTCGCCCGCGGCTTCGTCGGCCATATCGCCGGTGCGATCAATGGTGCTTCCGTCGCCCGGAAGTCCAGTTTCCTGCGCGACAGAATGGGTCAGCAGGTGCTGAAGTCGGGACTGTCGATCACCGACGATCCGCTGATCGTGCGTGGGCCCTCCTCGCGGCCCTTCGATGGCGAGGGTGTGTCCGGCGAGCGGCTTGTCATGATCGAGGATGGTGTTTTGAAGCACTGGTTCCTCTCGACCTCGACCGCGCGCGAGCTCGGCCTCGAGACCAACGGCCGCGGCGTACGCGGCGGCACTGCCGTCTCGCCTTCCTCCACCAACCTTGCGTTGGAACCCGGCGACATCTCGCCGGAGGATTTAATCCGCAGCGTCGGCAACGGTTTTTATGTCACCGAATTGATCGGCCACGGCGTCAACATGATCACCGGCGAATACAGCCGCGGCGCCACCGGCTTCTGGATCGAGAACGGCGAACTCACCTTCCCGGTCTCCGAGGTGACGATCGCCTCGAACCTCAAGGAGATGTTCATGCGCCTGACGCCGGCAAACGACATCGATCGCAAGTTCGGCGTCGCGGCCCCCACCTTCGCCATCGAAGGCATGACGCTTGCCGGACGCTAGAGCATGATGCCGAAAAGTGTGCGCGGTTTTCGGACGACATCATGCTCCAACTGTAGTTCAGAAATGGATTGATCTGATGAGCGACATGGAGAAAGCCCGGTGGCAAAGCGATCTCACGCTGATCGCCGATGCTGCGAGAGAGGCGGGCGCCGTCGCTTTCGGCTTCTTCAACCAGTCTCCCGAGGTCTGGTGGAAGAATGAGGATCGTTCTCCTGTCAGCGCTGCCGATTTCGCTGCAAACAAGACGCTCGAGACCATCCTGCGCAAGGCCCGGCCGGATTATGGCTGGCTCTCGGAGGAAACCGACGACGATGCCGAGCGTCTCTCACGCGAGACGCTGTTCATCGTCGATCCGATCGACGGCACGCGCGCCTTCCTCGGCGGGCAGAAGGTCTGGTGCGTGAGCGTCGCGGTGGTTCATCGCGGCCGGCCGGTGGCCGGCGTGCTCTATGCCCCGGCGCTCGAGGAGCTCTATGAGGCGGTTGAGGGCGGCGTGGCGCTGAAGAACGGCGTGCCCTTCACCGTTTCGGCCGCCGGAGCGGAAGAGATGAGCCGCCTTGCGATCGGCGACGACCTGCTGAAGACCTTTCCGACGGAATTCCGCGACCGGGTGACGCGCGAGAAATACATTCCCTCGCTCGCCTATCGCATCGCCATGGTGGCGGACGGTCGTCTCGAAGGCACCTTCGTCAAGGGCAATTCCCATGATTGGGACCTTGCCGCCGCCGATCTGATCCTTGTCTGTGCTGGCGGCGGTCTCGTCGACATCGAAGGCCAGCCGATCGTCTACAACCGTGCCGAAGTCACCCACAAGGTCCTCTGCGCGGCCCCAACACCCCGCCTCGGCGAATTCCTCGCGGCCTTTGCGGGGCGACGAGACAGTTGACGTTTCCGTCAAAATCCCGCAGATGGGTGGCGGAGGAGAATAGGCAGAAAGAGAACAAAAAATGACTGAATCCGGTGACAAGAAGCAACTTCTGCATCTCGTTTTTGGCGGCGAACTGGAAAGCCTCGATGACGTCCAGTTCCGTGATCTGCAGGGTCTCGATATCGTCGGTATTTTCCCGGATTATGCCACGGCGCTGACGGCCTGGAAGGCGAAGGCGCAGCAGACGGTCGACAATGCGCATATGCGCTACTTCATCGTCCACATGCATCGTTTGCTTGATCCGCAGGAAAAGGCCAGGGGCAACTGACCTTGGCAAGTGCTGCCGGCCGGCCGCTCGTCGAGCGGGGCTTTGGTGCATCGGGCGCCGTCGATCCGGATTGTTGGACGCATTCTGAACAAATTAATCGGCCATTGCGGCCGCAACGATAATTAGGGAATGGGTTTGATGTCGATCGGTTTTGATCGGAGGCTGGCGCAATGAGCTCCCGGATGGCGCGCTTCGGTCTGAACGCATACCGTCTGGCGGGAACCGTGGCCTCTCCTGTGGTCGGCCTCTATATCACCTACCGCACGGCCAAGGGCAAGGAAGACCGGGCCCGCCGCCTGGAACGTTTCGGCTATCCGAGCGCCAACCGGCCGCAAGGCCCGCTCGTCTGGTTTCATGCCGCAAGCGTCGGTGAAACCAACGCCGTCATCCCGCTGATCCGTGAAATCCGCCGCCGCGACATTCATGTCATCCTGACGACCGGCACCATCACCTCCGCCAAGCTCGCCGCCGAGCGCCTCGGCCAGGAAGCGATCCACCAATATGTGCCGCTCGACCTGAAGCCCTCCGTCAGCCGCTTCCTCGATTATTGGCAGCCCGATTGCGCCATCATCGCCGAATCCGAGATCTGGCCGGCAACGGTGCTGGAACTCGGCCACCGCCGCATTCCGCAGATCCTGATCAATGCCCGCATGTCGGACCGCTCCTTTGCCCGCTGGCGCCGGCGCCCGGCGATCGCCGAAGCCTTGTTCGAGAATCTTGCCCTTGTCATCGCCCAGTCGGATGTCGATGCCGAACGTTTCCGCGATCTCGGCGCTGTCCCTGTCATCACCTCGGGCAATCTGAAGGTCGATACCGACGCACCACCTTATGACAGCGCTGTCCTCGCCCGCTATAAGAAGCAGATCGGCGAGCGCAAGACCTGGGCGGCGATCTCGACCTTCGACGGCGAGGAGAATGCCGCCGCCATCGTTCACCGGGCTCTCAGGGAGCGCGACCATCAATTGACGATCATCGTGCCGCGCCATCCCGAGCGCAGCGACGAGATCGAAGCGGCCCTGGTCAAGCAGGGGCTGAAGGTCGCGCGCCGCACCCGCGACGATGTCTTGTCCGCCGATGTCGATATCTTCCTTGGCGATACGATCGGCGAAATGGGCCTCTATTTGAGACTGACGGAAATCGCTTTCGTCGGCCGCTCGCTCTTTGCCGAAGGCGGCCAGAATCCGCTGGAGCCTGCCATGCTCGGCTGCGCCATTCTCTCCGGCGGCCATGTGCAGAATTTCCGCGATGCCTATCAGAAGCTTGCCCGCAGCGGCAGCGCCCGCATGGTGCGTGATACCGAAATGCTGGCCAAGGGCGTGCATTACCTGCTGATCAACGACGACGCCCGCCGCAACATGATCGAGGCCGGCATCACTGCCGTGCACGAGATGCGCGGCGCGCTGACTGCGACAGTGAAGGGGCTGGAACCCTATATCAATCCGCTGACGGTGAAGGCGCGGCTGTTGCCCAAGGCCGTGGCCCAGGTCTGAGGAGATATGATGTCGGCAGCGTCCCCTATCAAAGGCATTCTCTTCGACAAGGACGGTACGCTGCTCGACTATGATGAGAGCTGGCTGCCGGTCAACCGCGAGCTTGCCCGCATCGCAGCCCAGGGGGATGAGCTTCTCGCCGACCGGCTGCTTTCCGCTTGCGGCATGGATCCGGTGACCGGCCATATCGTTCCCGACAGCCTGCTTGCTGCCGGCAATACCCGCCAGATCGCTGAGGGTCTCGTTGCCGCGGGCTCGATGGTCGATGTCGGCGAACTGACGGTCCGCCTTGACGAGCTCTTTTCCAGCGCTGCTGAATTTTCCGTGCCGGTGACCGATCTTGCCGGTTTCTTCGCCCGGCTGCATCGGCGCGGCTTCAAGCTCGGTGTCGCCTCCAGCGACAATGAACGATCGATCCGCCAGACGGCGGAACGTTTCGGTTTTGCCCCCTATGTCGATTACATCGCCGGCTACGACAGCGGTTTCGGCGTCAAGCCGGAGCCCGGCATGGTGCTCGGCTTCTGCGCTGCAACCGGTCTTTCGCCTGAAGAGGTCGCCATGGTCGGCGACAACAACCACGATCTGCATATGGGTCTGAATGCCGGGACGGGGCTGAGGATCGCGGTGCTGACCGGCACCGGTTCGCGCGAGACGCTTGCCGCCGCAGCCGATCACGTGCTTGACGATATCACCGCCATCGAGACCCTGCTGCCGGACCTGCAGCCCGCCTGACCGCCGGCACTTAACCGCGAACATCGGAATCGATTTTCGCGGTTAAGTGCCGGTTCAAAGTCGTAGAGCGTCCTTGATGCGTCCTATCGGAGGCGCGGTGCCGTAAGGCTTGCATTCTTTCAGGTTTTGGCTTCTCAATCCGGCCGGTCGAGAAGCAAGGGGCTGGCTGTGGCTAAAGCAATTCCAGCAAAAGTGCACAGCGGTTTTGCCGGGAAAAGCGCGCAGCGACTTTCCCAAGGGACTGCGTGAGAACAAGCCGGGCAGGGGAGCGGGACGGCAAGATGATATCCGAAGCGCCACCGTTCTGGTGGAGGAAAGCCGATTGGCGGGCCTGGCTGCTGCTGCCGCTTTCTTTTCTGTATGGCCGTATCGCCGGCCACCGCATGGCCCATGCGCGCCGCGCCTCCGTTCCGGTTCCCGTCATCTGCGTCGGCAATTTCACCGTCGGCGGCGCCGGCAAGACGCCGACGGCGCTAACGATCGCCCGCGCCGCCAAGGCGAAGGGGTTGAAACCCGGCTTTCTCAGCAGGGGTTACGGCGGTTCGCTCGATGTGACGACGGTGGTCGACCCTGATCATCACCGGGCGGGCGCCGTCGGCGACGAGCCGTTGCTGCTTGCCCAGGAAGCGCTGACGGTGATTTCCCGCCGGCGCGTCGAAGGGGCTGCGCGCCTGGTGGCGGAGGGTGCCGATCTCATCATCATGGACGATGGCTTCCAGAGCGCCCGGCTGGCGATCGACTATGCCCTGCTCGTCATCGATGCGACCCGCGGCCTCGGCAACGGCCATATCGTGCCGGGCGGGCCGGTCCGCGCGCCGATCCGTCAGCAGCTGCGTTCTGCGACGGCCTTGCTCAAGGTCGGCGGCGGCAATGCCGCCGACAGGATCGTCCGGATGGCGGCGCGCGCGGCAAAGCCCTATTTCACCGCATCGCTGAAAGTGCGCGGCGACAATACGCTTGCCGGCACGAAGGTACTCGCCTTCGCAGGCATCGCCGATCCCGCCAAATTTTTCCGCACCGTTGAATCACGCGGCGCCGAGATCGTCGTCGCCAAGTCCTTCGGCGATCACGAGCACCTGACCGAGGAGGAGATCGACGACATCCTGACGACTGCCGAGCGTCAAGGTCTATTGATCGTCACCACCTCCAAGGATTTCGTCCGCCTCTCCGGCCATCAGGGCAAGGCGGCACGGCTCGTCGAAAAGAGCCGGGTGATCGAGGTCGACATGGTCTTCGAGGATCACCTCGCCCCCAGCTTAATCATTGACCGGGCGATCGTCGCCTGCCGCGAACGGAGGCTGCGGGAGATGAAGGCCTGAGTTAAAACGATTCCAGGAAAGGCTGAACGGCTCTAACAGGCAGCTGCAAACGCCTCGTCCTGCGTACATCTCCAGATGCAACGCTATCACGCGATCGAGTGAAGCAAAGTTTCGCGGGCGGAAGTCAGATGCAACCGGCATGCGCGATCGATCAAGGCGATATTGCGGCTTTCGAGGGCTTCGATCAGGGCGAGATGTTCCTTGATGGCGACCTCATTCCGGGCGCGTTCATCACGCTTGTTCCACTGATAATGATAGTGGAAGACCATGGCTATCACGTCTTGGAAGCTTTCGATAAAGCGGTTTGGCGCGACTGCGGTAATTAGCCGGTGGAACCGGCTGTCCAGCTCCGAGAAATCCTGAAACCGGGCGTCGATATCCGCGAGCAGTTCCAAATGTGCCGCCCGCATAGATTGGATCTGTTTCCAGACGGGCGACCCGTCGGGCAGGGCAGCGAAAAGCCGTGCGGAGCGCATTTCGAACATCTCTCTGATCTCGAACAGCTCGAGTGCGAAACTGGCTGTGAACCCTTTAAAAACCCAGCCTGCATTCTGACGCTTCTCGATCAGCCCATATTTCTGAAATCGATTGAGAAACTCACGGACAATCGTTGTCGCGACGCCGAATTTCCGAGCTAGTTCCGCCTCGTTGATTTCTGTGCCCGGACAGGCATCGCCGCGCAGCATCCATTCCATGAAGCTCGTCTCGACCTGTTCCGAAATTGCCAAGGTCTCTTTCTTCGGATAGCGCTCTTTCTGTCGTGGCTGCTCACGTATGATCCGCCTGTGTGCTTCAGATATGATGATCCCACGTGCGGACATCCCCGCCAGCACCTTCCGCACCGTTGTTCTGCTCACGCCAAGCTGGGCGCGCAGTGCATTTTCGGACGGCAATTCCGCCCCAAGATCGAGCGTGCGAATGATATCGATCATATCATTGAATGCCCGCTTGAAAGTCGTATCCGTTCTCATAGTGCAACTCGTGATATAATTAGATATCCATAAAAAACAATTTGACGCACGTGTATCATATGTTTCTTATGTATAAAAAACGGGGGAGGCTAGGGGAATTTGGAAGACTCCGGGATTCTGCCTCAGAATTCGTCCCGGCCTGGTGGTTCGCACGATGCAACCTTCCAGCCGAGACAATCTGGCATCACATTCGGACTGAAGCTATTGAGCCTTGGCCCTCTATTGATCCTGATTATGCTCATCGCCGTCGTCAGTTTGATCACGCCGGCTTTTCTAAAGCCGGTTAACCTGGGGAACATCCTGGCGCAGACTGCAGTGATTGCTGTTGTAGCAATGGGGCAGCAACTCGTTATCCTGACGCGCGGCATCGACCTGTCTGTCGGCTCGAATCTTGCGCTGGCAACAGTCATCGGCGGACTTGTCTATCAGCAGGTTGATTCTTCAGTCGTCGTCATTATGGCCATGCTGCTTGCCGGCGCTGCCATTGGTGCGGTCAACGGCCTGGTCTTTGTCTACGGTCGGCTGCCACACCCCTTTATCATTACACTTGCGACCTTGAGTATCTGCCGCGGTCTGGCACTTGCATTGGCGCCCGGCCGCACCACCATGCGCGGGATGCCCGATGCAGTGACCGCGATCGGTGGCGGTACGACGCTTGGTGTGCCCAATTCCTTCTTTGCCGTTGCGATGTTCGCGCTTCTTTTTCTGATCCTGACGAAGTCGATTGTCTTTGGCCGTTGGATCTATGCGGTCGGCGGCGCGCCGAATGCCGCCAGAAGCATGGGTATCCCGGTAAAGGGCGTTCTGCTCGCAACCTACATTATTTGCGGCTTTTGTGCAGGTGTCGGCGCGGTGCTGCTCGCAGGACGGACCGCCGCCGCCTCGCCAATCTACGGCAATCTTTTGGAACTCGACACGATTGCTGCGGTGATTATCGGTGGCGCCAGCTTCCTTGGCGGACGAGGCCATCTCGGCCACGCCCTGATCGGCGCGGTGCTGATCGGCGTCATCCGCAACGCCCTTAACCTTCTAGGGGTCGACGTGTTCTTTCAAATGATCGCGATTGGGCTCGTCATCGTCATCGCCGTAGAGGCCGACGTGCTTCGTAACCATCTCGAGGCGCGCGCGCGCGTGCTTCAATCGGCGAGAGTGCAATGAACACTGCATCCACCACACCGGCACTTTCGGTTCGAAACGCCCAGAAGCGCTTTGGCGCCATCCATGCCCTGAAAAATGTAAGCTTTGATGCCTATGCAGGTGAGGTAACCGCTCTCTTGGGTGACAACGGCGCCGGCAAGTCGACGCTCGTCAAATGCATCAGTGGGCTTCATAGTCTCGACGAAGGAGAAATCCTCGTGGATGGTGCGCCCGTATCGCTCCATTCAACGGCCGCCGCCCGCCGCGCCGGTATTGAAACCGTCTATCAGGATCTGGCGCTTTTCGACAACCTGACCCCCGTACAGAATTTCTATTGCGGACGAGAAATCTCTTTCCCCTCCTGGCTGCCGCGTCCGCTCCGCTTCCTCAACACGGGCCTGATGAAGCGGGAAGCAGCTAGCGTCATCGATCGCCTGAAGGTTAAGCTGCCGAGATTCGATGCGCCGGTCGCGCTGATGTCTGGGGGACAGCGACAGGCGATCGCGGTCGCGCGCGCCATTGTTTTTGCGCGCAAGCTGGTAATCCTTGACGAACCAACCGCCGCCCTCGGTCTTCGCGAGTCTCGCCAGGTTCTTGACCTTATCCATCAGCTCAAAGCCGACGGCAATGCCGTGATCATCATCACGCACAATATGGAGCATGTCGCCGAAATCGCCGATCGGGCGGTTGTGCTGCGGCAGGGGCGCAAGGTGGGTGAACTGAAGCCAACGCAAGCGAACAAGCAGGACCTTGTCGCGATGATTGTCGGCGCCGAGGCTTAAAGGAGATCGCTGCTTCTTTGGGGCAGCGGACAACGAGATCGCTCTAGAGGAGGGCGGTCGAAACATGGGAGGTCTATCATGAAACTGCAATCCCTGCTGGGCGCTCTTGCGCTCCTGGCCGTCGCTGTAGTCCCGTCCTGGGCGCAGGAGCCGGTCAAACTCGGCTTTATAACCAAATTCCCTGTACCGTTCTTCGCAACAATGGAGAACGCAGCCAAAGATTATGCAAAGAGAAATCCCGGCGTCGAGATCATCTACGGGCAAGGTACATCGGCAACCGACATCGAGGGCCAGATTGCACAGATCGAGTCCATGGTGACACGAGGCGTGCAGGGCATTGCCCTCAC
Organism: Rhizobium sp. P1_B8; assembly: GCF_056406515.1. Lineage (NCBI taxonomy): Bacteria > Pseudomonadati > Pseudomonadota > Alphaproteobacteria > Hyphomicrobiales > Rhizobiaceae > Rhizobium > Rhizobium sp. P1_B8. The sequence goes on from NZ_JBFTZZ010000033.1 coordinate 67,999, forward strand.
GCCCGTCGATCCCACCGTGTCCACTGCGCTGGACAAGGCGGTGGCGGCCGGTGTCAAGATCGTGCTGATGGATAACAACATTCCGGATTGGAAAGGCAGGACGGCGCTTGCCACGACCAATAATTTCGCTGCGGGCAAAATCGCTGGCGAATATCTCAAAACCGTTCTTAAAGCCGGCGACACGCTCGGGATTCTCGAGGGCGTGCCCGGTGTGCCGGCGCTTGATGACCGCGTGAACGGTATGCTTGAAGGGCTGAACGGGCTTGATGTCAAGATCGTCGGGAAAGGCGCAACAAACTGCACCGAGGAGCTCGGGATCAGTGTCGCCGAGGATCTGCTCACGAAGAACCCGGATCTCAAGGCCATTTATGCCGCTTGCGGCCCGCCCGCTGCTGGCGCGGCGCGCGCAATCAAGAACGCTGGCACCGCCAATGACAAGATTGTGCTGGTCGGTTTCGATTTCTGCTGCGGCGAAGAGGAAGCGCTGAAGAGTGGAGTCGAGGATGCGTCGGTTGCGCAGTTCCCCACCAAGATGGCTGAACTCGGTGTGGATGCGCTGGTAAAATCGATTCGCGGAGAGAAGGTTGAGTCCTTGATTGACTCCGGCGCTGCGCTCGTGACGCCGGAGAATATGGCGAAATTCAAGTGAACCGTCGCCCCTGTGGGGATCGGATCACGCAAACGGTCCGTCCTTCGCTGGGCGGGCCGGCGAGTGACCGCTCGTTGTGCCCAGATTTCAATCTTTTATCGGTACGGCCAGCACGCCTTCAGCAAAGCCTTGGCTGATCGTTATCGATGGTGAGCCGCGCGACGCTTTAGCGCCGCTGGTTCGGCAGCACGCCGGCGCGTTTGTCGGCCTCGATCGCCGAGATCACGTCGGCATAAGGCTCCTGCCGGGCAACACTCCAGTAGCGCAATTCATCCAGCGGGATCTGTTTTCCCGTCATCGCGCAGACGACATAGGAGCCGGGCGAGAGAATCTGGAAATCGCCATCGAGATACCGGATCTTCGCCTCGCGGTTTCCGTGTCCTTCGAACAAATTCATGCGCTCCGTTCCCTGCAGTCTGTCATTAAAGCATGTCGCGCAAAAGTGTGCCGCGGTTTTGCGATCACGACATGCGGAACACCAAAGACCTAAAGCGTGGCAAGCCAATCTGAAAGATCGCGACACGCTTTAGTCTGCCATACTCCCGAAAGGACTGCTTTTCCAGCTTTTTTAGCTTCTGCCGAAAAGCCGTTCGATATCGCTCAGCTTCAATTCGATATAGGTCGGCCGGCCGTGATTGCACTGGCCGGAGCCGGGCGTCACTTCCATTTCCCGCAGCAGCGCGTTCATTTCCTCCGGTCGCAGCCGCCGTCCAGAACGCACCGATCCGTGGCAGGCCATGGTCGCCGCCACATATTCGAGCTTGGCCGATAGGCCCGACGCCGTGTCCCAATGGGCAATCTCGTCGGCAAGCTGGCGGATCAGCCCATGCGCATCGACCTCGCCGAGCATTGCCGGCGTCTCGCGCACGGCAATCGCGCCTGGGCCGAAACGCTCGATCGCAAGGCCGAGTTCGGAAAGCTCGGCCGCATGCTGCATCAACCGGTCGCAATCCTCTTCCGGAATGTCGATGATTTCGGGGATGAGCAGCACCTGAGAGGCCAGCCGCTTGGAGTGCAGCGCCTTGCGCATTGCTTCGAAGACCAGCCGCTCATGCGCGGCATGCTGGTCGACGATGACGAGCCCGTCCTCGGTCTGGGCAACGATATAGTTTGCGTGGATCTGCGCCCGCGCCGCGCCGAGCGGATACCGTGCGTTTGGTTCGGGGGCTGCCGGCTGCGGCGAAAACTGTGGCTCGGCCCGTGCCGTCGGCATCGAAAGCCCGTCGAAGGACGCCTGCGGCCGCTCGCCGAAACCCGTTGTCGGCTGATAGGGCCGGGAGGGCGACGTTTCGGCCGACCATCCGCCCACCTGCGGCCGCTGGGTATTCGGCTGGAAGCCGGGGCGGAAGGAACGCAGCATGTCGCTCGCCCCGGTCGTTGCCGCTCGGCTGCCGTCGCGCGCCAAGGCCTCGCGGATGGCGCCGACGATCAGACCGCGTACCAGGCCAGGATCGCGGAACCGCACGTCGGATTTTGCCGGATGCACGTTGGCGTCGACGAGAGCGGGGTCGAGCGTGATCGACAGCACCGCCACCGGATAGCGTCCGGATGGGATCGTCTCGGCATAGGCGCCGCGGATCGCCGAGAGGATCAGCTTGTCCTGCACCGGCCGGCCGTTGACGAAGGCATATTGATGAGCGGAGTTGCCACGGTTGAAGGTCGGCACGCCGGCAAAGCCGGTCAGCGAGATCTCTTCGCGCACGGCGTCGAGCGCAATCGCATTGTCCCGGAATTCCTTGCCAAGCACCTGCGCCATGCGCGCCAGATGATCGTCGCCGGTCGCCGGAAATTCCAGTGTCGTGCGGTCCGAACCCGACAGCACGAAGCGCACCGCCGGAAAGGCGATCGCCATGCGCTTGACGATCTCGGTAATGGCGCCGGCCTCGGCCTTCTCCGTCTTCAGGAATTTGAGCCGGGCCGGTGTGGCAAAGAACAGGTCGCGCACTTCGACGATCGTCCCGGGATTGGCGGCAGCCGGGCGCATATGCGCGATTTTGCCGCCGGTCACGGCGATCTCGTGGCCGCCGGTGCTGTCGCGCTTGCGGCTTGCGATGCTCAGCCTTGCGACCGAGCCGATCGAGGGCAGCGCCTCGCCGCGGAAGCCGAGCGTACGGATATCCTCGAGCGTCTCCGATATCTTCGAGGTGCAGTGGCGCCTGACCGCCAGTTCCAGATCGGCCGCGTCCATGCCCGAGCCGTTGTCGCTGACGCGCAGCAGCGCCTTGCCGCCGCCAGCCGTGGCGATTTCGATGCGCGTCGCGCCCGCGTCGAGCGCGTTTTCGATCAGTTCCTTGGCAGCGCTCGCCGGCCGTTCGATGACTTCGCCGGCGGCGATCTGGTTGATGAGCGTTTCGGAAAGCTGTCTGATGGCCATGGGCTATTTTCGGGGATTCGCGGGCCGGAGGGAAGGGGTTTCGATGCGCTTTCCCAAAGCGTGATTACCGCCGTCTCCGAATTTGGGGGTGGCTAGTGTTAAGCCGGTTTTAACATAAAAATGGCATTTCTAATCACATACTTCCGGAAGCTGTGAAATCGAACAGATGTGGGACGCAATGGAATGAGTGCCGGCTTCGAAAAGGCGGACACATCATCAGAAATCGATGGGTCTCCCGCCGAGGCCGATCTGCAGACGGCGCTTTTCGATGTGGTGTGCGACAGCCTTTCCGCAGCTTTCATCATCTACGACAAGAACGATCATCTGATCTTCGCAAGCCGCCAGACCCTCGAATTCTTTCCGCTGCCCGCCGAAATGCTGAAGCCGGGCACGCGGCTTCGCGATTTCCTCGGTGCGATGTACGACACCGGCATTCGCCAGCAGTACGATGTCAGGCAGGGCGGCTCACTGAGCCGCGAGGACTGGCTGTCGCAGAAAATCGCCTCGCATTGGCGTGAGCGCTTCGACGCCGTCGAGCGCCACGGAGCCGACAGCTGGGTCCGGTTCGTCAAGCGCAGGCTGCCGGGTGGTTACGGCGTCACCATCATCTCCGACATTTCCGAGAACAAGAAGCGCGAAGAGCAATGGCGCTCCGATCTGGAGCGCGTGCAGCTGACCGAGGACATTCTCGACAATCTGCCGTTTCCGCTTTTCGTCAAGGACCGCAACCTCACCTATGTCGCGGTGAATCTCGCCTTTTGCGAGAAATATCAGACGAGCGCCGACGAGGTGCTCGGGCGCAAGAGCGGTGATCTTTTTTCAGAGGAGATTGCCAAGCGTTTCGAGGAGAGCGATCGCCACGTGCTGGAGACCGGCGAGATGTCCGTCTCTCGCCAGCGTCAGATCTCCCGCGACGGCATCGAGCGCGACATCGTCAGCCGCAAGCACCGCATCGGCAAGCCCGGCCGCTATTTCCTGGTATCGACCATGCAGGACCTGCCGCGCGACGGCGCCGATCTCGATGAGTTCGGCCAAGCGTCCGCGATCACCGCCTCCAGCAATCAAAGCTACCGCCGGGCCTATGTACCGGTACCAACCGGCGGCGAGCGGCGCGAACCGGCGGCGATGGAAGCGATCGTTCCGGAGAATTTCTCCGGCCGCAAGGTCCTCGTCGTCACTGCCGACCTCGCAGCCGAGACCGCCGCGCTGCGGACGCTGACGAAATACGGCTTCGAATCCTGCTCGGTCCGCGGCGAGGACGAAGAGGAGCGGTTCCTGGAAATCGCCACCTCCTCCGGCATCTCGCTCGATCTCTTGATCATCGACAACCAGATGGGCATGCGCTGCCTCGAGCTTGCCGAGCAATACGGCATCCCGGCGCTCGTCATGGACGGTTTCCAGATCGCCAACGAGCTCACATTCCAGATCGCCCGCCATTTCAATCGCAACAGCCGCAGCGCTGCCGGTTCGGATACGGATTGGGAAATCAGCATTTCCGACGATGTGGTCGGCCTGCAGGTTCTCGTGGCCGAAGACAACGATATCAACCAGATCGTCTTCTCGCAGATCCTCGAAGGCCTCGGCTACCGCCATATGCTGGCAGCGACCGGCGACGAGGCCGTGCGCCTCTGGGCCGAGCACCGGCCGCAGATCGTGCTGATGGATATTTCCCTGCCCGGTTTCAACGGCTTCGAGGCCGCCCGCCTCATCCGGCAGATGGAGGAAACCGGCGGCGGCACCCGCACCCCGATCATCGGCGTGCTCACCCAGGCCTTCGAGCGCGACCGCGCCGAATGCGTCAAATCAGGCATGGACGACGTCATCATGAAACCCGTCAGCCCCGATATGCTTGAGACGGTGTTTCAGAAATACCTGCTGGACGAGGCTATGCGGGCGCGAAACTAGAAGGCGATACCCGTCAACTCCCTAGATTTTGGGCGTTTCAGGCGGCGGAGGCCGCTGATTTCCTATCGAATTGTTAAGACATGCCGGTCATTCTTTTGCATGGCTGCGGGGGAAGCTCGGGTTTGCATGATGAAATCGGCGGAAATAGCTTTCTTGACCGTGGGTCAGAATGAGCTTCAGGCGATGGCCTATACCGATCCGCTGACCGGATTGGGAAACCGCAATCGCATGCGGGAGAAGGTCCTGCAGATCTCTTCCGAGCGCGCCAGCGATCCGGCCCCCTTCACCATCGGCATCGTCAACCTCGACAGTTTCAAGCCGATCAACGATCTGTTCGGCTCGACAGCCGGCGATGAAATCCTCTGCCAGGTCGCCCATCGTCTCAGGGCCTGTATTCCTGACGGCGCGCTTGTGACCCGCCATGACGGCGACGAATTCGCCTTCGTGCTGCCGTTGATCTTCGAGCGGGCGAGCGCCGAGAAATTCGGCCAGATGATCCGCGAGGTGCTATCGGCCCCTTACGACCTCGGCGACCGCAACGTCCGTCTCTCCGCTTCCCTCGGCTTCTCCATCTATCCGTTCGCCGGAGAGGATTGCGAGGAACTGCTGAAGAGCGCCGAGACCGCCCTTTACCGTTCCAAGCGCCGCGGTCGCGGCCAGATCACCGTCTATTCGCGCGAGATCGCGCAGGAAATGAAGCGCGCCACGCAGCTGGAGCAGGCGCTCAGAAACGCCATCATCTCGGATGCGATCGACGTGCATTTCCAGCCGATCGTCTCGCTGTCCAACAATCAGGTCGTCGGCTTCGAGGCGCTTGCCCGCTGGAACGATCCCGATCTCGGCTTCGTGTCGCCCGGCGTCTTCGTGCCGCTCGCCGAAGAGCGCGGCTTCATCGACGCGCTGTCGGAGGCGTTGCTGCGTAAAGCTGCCGAAGCAGCACTTTCCTGGCCGCGCGAACTCTTTCTGTCGTTCAATCTTTCCTCGGCCCAAATGATGGATCCGGGCACGAGCAGCAGCGTCCTGTCGATCCTTGGGCGCGTCGGCTTCGATCCGCATCGCCTGGAGCTGGAGATCACCGAGACCGCGGTGATGAGTTCGGCCGATACCGCTCATCGCATCATCACCGATCTGCGCACCGCCGGTGTGCGCATCTCGCTTGACGATTTCGGCACCGGTCAGTCGAGCCTCGGGCGCCTGCGCGACTTCATCTTCGACAAGATCAAGATCGACCGTGCCTTCGTCTCGCGCATCAATTCCGATCGCGCCTCCGAACACATCGTCAAGGCGATCCTTACCATGTGCGAGGGCTTGGAACTGGAAGTCGTGGCGGAAGGTATCGAGGATTATGCCGAGGCGGTGAAGTTGCGCACGCTCGGCTGCGGCATGGGCCAGGGCTATCATTTCGGCCGTCCGGCGGACGGTATCGCCACGCTGCGCTTCCTGCACGAGAATTATTATGATCCGACCGTGATGGAGCGTGTCAGCGCATAAAACGATGGCGCCCCTGGGAGCGCCATCGCCTACGCTATACTACCACGCACGGATTACTTAGGCGTGGTCGAGCCGGTTGCCGTGGTGTCGGTACCGGTCGCAGCCGGAGCCTTTTCGGCCGCCAGCATTGCCAGCGTCTTGAACTCAGGTGCGGCCTTCAGCGATTCAGACGTTTCGCTGGTCGTCAGCTTGACGCTGCCGTCCTGGGTGTTCTGCGCGACGGTGATCTTTTCCATCGGCACGGCGACGTTCTTTTCGCCGATGCCGAGGAAGCCGCCGACACCAACGATTGCGGCTACAAACCCGCCATCCTTCTTCAGGATCAGGTCGTTGACGCTGCCGATGCTTTCATTGTTGCCGTTATATACCGACTGGCCGATATAGGTGTTGGCGCTGACCTGGTCCGGAGACTGTTCCGTCAGATAGCCGGCCTGAGCCGTGTCTGCCGTCGGTGCTGCGGCCGGAGCCTGTGCAGCATCGCCTGCGGGCTTGGTGACATCAGGCGTCATCGGCTTCGGTGCTGCCGGATCGGCGGGGGCCGCCTGGGTCGGAGCAGCGGGATCCGCAGGCTGCGGGGCTGTCTGCGAGAATGCCGCCGGTACGAAAGCCGTGGCAAACAGTGCGCCAGCGGCAACGGTCGTCAGAAGTTTGCGTGTCATTTCGAACCTACCTTCGTTTTTCCCTAGAGTGTTCGCTGGCGCGGCAACACCTGTTTCTCAGGTCTCGTTGCCGCGCCGGTTCGAAGGGGAAATGACTGGTGGAGCGATTGGTTCCGGTTGAAAACACGGAAAATTTCTCGATTTTCACGGAACATTTATCGAAGAACCGCCGCTAAAACGAGAAAAGGCGCCCCGGTCGGGAGCGCCTCTGATGGCCTCTGATCACCCCGTGATCAGATCACGTAGACGGGATCGAACACGCCTTTGACCTCGATGCCGAGTTCCAACAGCGCGCCGGCACTGGGCTGCGCCGAACGGGCATCCTCATCCAGCCCTTCCCAGGCGGTCGTTACCGCCAGGCGGTCGGCATTGACGCCGATGAAGGCAGGGCAGGAGGGTTGGACCGCAGGAACCTTGTAGCGCGAGATGCGCAGGCCGTCCGGACTGTAGCGGTCGACGACGCCGGCACCCCAGCGCGCATTCCACAAATAGCCGTCGGCATCGACCACCGAGCCGTCGATGTCGCCGGGGTCGTCCATGCTGTCGACAAGCACGATCGGCTCGCCCGAAGGCAGGCCGGTCAACGGATCGACCATGACGCGCATCAGCCGGTTGATGCGGGAATCCGTATAATAGCCGATCGTGCCGTCAGGCGAGAAGCAGATCGAATTCGGGATGCTGATGCCGTTGAAGATCTTCGTCACCTTGCCGCTAGCGACGTGATAAATGGCGCCGGCCTGGTTTTCCGCCCGCTTGCTCATCGTGCCGATCCAGAGTGCACCGGAAGGATGCGTGCGGCCGTCGTTCGAACGGTTTTCCGGCCTGTCGTTTTCGAGTGCTGCGTAGAAGGTGAGGTTGCCGCTTGCGACGTCGCGCACGAAAAGCCCTTCTTCCGTCGCGATCAGCTGCCGCCCGGCGTCGATGCGGGCAAGCACGCTCGCCATCACAGGCAGCGGATGCACCTTTTTCGTGCCCGTCGAAAGATTGAGTTCGTGCAGTTCCTTGCCGAGGATGTTGAACCACCAGACGGTATTGCTGTCCGGATCATAGGTCGGGCCTTCACCGAGAACGGAATTGGTATTGCAAAGTGTTTTGCCCTCGAACTCATAAATATCGGTCATACGTTCACGCTCCCAATGGCTGCATCATAGGCGTAAATGGTCGCCTTGGCGCGCTCGGCAACCTCTGATGCGGTCATTCCTGGCTTGTAGATGCTGGTGCCGAGGCCGAAGGCGAAGATGCCGGCCTTGGTATAATCGCCGAAATTCTTATCCGACACACCACCGACGGCGGCAATCATCAGCTCCGGCGGCAGGATTGCCCGGATCGCCGTGATGCCGGAAGGGCCGAGCACGCTGGCCGGAAAGAATTTGAGACCGGTGGCCCCGGCGCGCGCTGCTGCCAGCGCCTCGGTCGGCGTAAAGACGCCCGGCATCGTCACCATGCCGTAGTCGCGCGCCCGGATAATCACCTCGGGCTCGACATTCGGGGTGACGAGCAGCTTGCCGCCGGCCGCATGCAGGCTGTCGACCGCCTCGACGGTCAGCACCGTGCCGGCGCCGATCAGCACGTCGGCCGGTGCCATCTTCGCGGCGATCTCGATGGATTTGAACGGTTCCGGCGAGTTGAGCGGGATCTCGATCGCCGTCAGGCCATTTTCGATCAGTGCACCGACGACGCTTTCGGTCTCGTCAGGCCGGATGCCGCGAAGGATGGCGATCAGCGGGCGTTTCATGTCGGGGAAGGGGATACGGTTCATCGTGTCAGCTTTCTCAATTCGGCCAGATGGCTTCGGCGGCAGCCGAAAGCCCGCGGCGCACGGCCGCGTCGGCGTCGATGGCGGTGAAGGCAAGGGAGAGGGTGTTGAAGGCCTGTTCGTAGAGCGCCTGCAGGCGCCCTGAGGCGACGAGGGTGATGTCGGTGCCGTTTGCCGCATCTTGCAGCGCGCCGGCGATTTCGAGGCCGATCAGCGTGCCGGATAGCCGGGCTTGCGCGGCAGCGGCAGAAATCCCGTGCAGGAGCTGGCCGGAGCGGGCGGCAAACAGCAGGTTGGAGGCAAGGGCCGGGCGCGCGAAAGCGGCCGAGACGGCGGCCTCGAAGGCTGCCGCATCCGCTGGCTGCTCTGCCGCACCGGCAACGGCATGCGAAAGGATCGTGTGTTTGCTGATGACGTCGAACAGCTCGCCGGTCATGAAGGTCGAAAAGCCGGTCACCTTGCTGTCCGTCACATGCACCCATTTCGAATGCGTGCCGGGCATGCAGACCGCCTGCGCTCCGGAGCTTGCGCGGCCGAGCGCGCCGAGAAGCTGGGTTTCTTCGCCGCGCATGACGTCGGGCGTCGCCATGTCCCGCTGGGCAAGGCCCGGCAGGATGCGGATGTCGCGGCTTTCACCCGGTACGGAGACCGCCCCGGTCAGGATCGAGGCAAGCGGCGTCGGCACGTCGATATAACCGGCCTCGACCCAGCCCTGCCGTGCGCCGGCCATGCCGCAGATGATCACCGGCAGGTTTTCCGGCGCCTCAATGGCTGTGAGATGGCCGGTAAGCACCGCGGAAAAGCCGGTCTTTGCCGCGCTCGTCATGCCTTCGCCGCTGCGGCGTTCGGCAAGGACGGTGCCGTCCCTACCCATCAGCCACAAGCGGAAGCTGCTGGTGCCCCAGTCCACCGCGACATAAGCGGGATTTGCCATTACAGAACGCCTCCATCGACAATCAGGGACTGGGCGGTCATTCCAGCCGCACAGTCGGATGCAAGAAACAGGCAGGGACCGACGATCGCATCGGGTTTGAGCGCGACCTTCAGGCACTGGTCCTCGACCGAGCGAGCAATGCTCTCCTCGGTGAGCCAGTGCTGCATCTGCCGCTCGGTGACGACCATGCCGGGCAGAATGCAGTTGACCCGGATGTTCTCCGGCCCGAGCCTGCCCGCCAGGCTCTTCGTCAGCCCGACGACCGCCGCCTTGGCTGCCGCATAGGCGGGAAAGCCGCCCATGTTCAGCTTGAAGGCAATCGACGACATATTGATGATCGCCCCGCCGCCGGCCACCCGCATCGACGGCACGACTGCCTGCGAGGTGAAGAACACATGCTTGAGGTTGACCGCCTGGTTGTTGTCCCAATAGGCCTCGGTCACCGCGTCGAATTCATGGCGGTCGTCCCAGGCGGCATTGTTGACCAGCACGCGGATCGGCCCTGAGCTGGCAATGACGCTATCGACCGTGCGCCGGATCGCCTCGATGTCGCGCAGATCGGCATGGTGAAAGGAGACCGGATGCGTCGTCTCCCGCGACAGCCTGTCGGCGAGTTCGCGGCCGGCAGCCTCGGCGATATCGATGAACGAGACCTTGGCGCCTTGGCGCGCGAAACCTTCGACGATCGCAGCACCGATGCCCGATCCGCCGCCGGTCACCAGCACGGCTCGGTCTTTGAACTCGGGAAATTGTGCTGCTGGCATCATGGTCACCGTCGCCTCCCGACCGTATCGTTGTTCCATTATTTGGAACTTAATTTGACTATATGGAATTATCGAATTACAGTGGCCTTTCTGTCAAGGGTGGATGAGGCAATGGATTCAAACGGCGGCGGCGCAGCACAGGCACGTGAGACCGGCACGCTCGGCAAACTGATGGTTCTGCTCGATCTTGTCACCCATGCGGATGCGCCGCTGCGTTTTACTGATGTTCTGGCTCTCGCCGGCCAGCCGCGCGGCACGCTGCATCGCCAGCTCAGCCATCTGGTCGAGGAAGGGCTGCTCGAGCTCGATGGCGACGGCCGTTATGCGCCCGGCCTGCGCCTGCTCGATTTCGCCGCGCGCAGCTGGGCGCGCAACGAATTCCGCCTGATCGCCGAGCCGCACCTTGCCGATCTGCAGCGGGCAACCGGCGAGACGGTGCATCTCGGCGTTCTCAGGGGCCAGTCGATCATCTATCTCGACAAGGTCGAAGGCCGACAGCCGGTGCGCATGTATTCTCAGATCGGCAATGCCTCGCCTTGCTACTGCACCGGCGTCGGCAAGGCCGCCCTTTCGCTGCTTCCGGCCGAAAGCCTCGTCGATCTCGTCGCTGGCCTGAGCTTCACCAGCTTTACCGCCTCGACCCATGTCTCGGCCGAAACGCTGCTTGCCGAAATCCGCGAGATTGCCGATCAGGGCTATGCTTTCGACCGCGAGGAGCATGAGGCCGGCATCCGCTGCGTCGCCGCACCGGTCTGGTCGGAGGATCGGACCTTTATGGGGGGTATTTCGATTACCGGCCCGGCCTATCGGTTGTCGATGGAACTTCTGCACCAATGGGCCGTTCCGGTTCAACTGGCGGCTGCGAGGATCATGGAAGGCATGCGCGTCCGTCTCGGTCCGCGCCGCTGAGAGAAAAATTGCTATCAGCCCGCTGCTGGACGCAATCGCAGAGCATGCTTATGATGAGCGCGATATTGAGATTTGCCGACGAATCACCACAACTAGAACGGTCCGCGAAATCTACAACCAGTCACCGGCCGAACGCTCAACGCTGAAGCCGATTCCAACCAGCGATCGTCGTTCCCCGATGCAATCGAAACACCCATAGCGGGCAGGTTTCGCAAACGGTTTGCCGGCCGCTGTGCCGAAGATGAAGAAATGTGATGGCACCCTTGTCGCAAACATCCACGGAAGAAGACGATTATATCAAGGAAATAGCGGGCCTGAAGACCCAGTTCGATATTTTCCGTTTCATGAAACGGGTGACGGAAGCCTATCGCAGCCGTGCCTTCATGGTCCTCAACCTGCCGCCGATCACTTCCTTCGATCTTCAGGGCAGCACTGTCATCACCAGCTGGCCGGCCGAGCTTCTGGCTCTCTATGACCAGGAAGGCCTGATGGTGAACAGCCCGGTCCTCAGACGCCTCAGAACATCTGCGCGGCCCTTCTTCTACGACATGTCAAGACAGAACTGGTCGCGGGACGACGGCAAGTCCATCCTCGTCGCCTCCCTGTTCGAGCGCTTCAAGATGATGCGCGGCGCCTATTTTCCGACGCACGAGCCCTCCGGACTGCGCGGCGCCGTCTCTTTCGCCGGCGACCGCGAACCCTTCAGCCCGGCCGAGATGCGCGAACTCTGCTATATCGCCATCCATGTGTTCGACAGGCTTGCCGAGATCCGCAACCTCGATACGCGCATCACCGACACGCTGACCGACCGCGAAATCGATTGCCTCAACTGGACGGCGGCCGGCAAGACCAGTGCCGAAATCGCCGAAATCCTCACCCTGTCCGAGCACACGGTCAATCACTACCTCAACCGCGCCACCAAGAAGCTCGACACGGTCAACCGCACCCAGGCCGTCGCCAAGGCGCTGCGCATTGGCTTGATCAAATAAGTTGCAAAAAACAACCGAATGCTTTCGAAGCCGCCCAGCGCATAGGCAAGTCCTTCCCGGTGGAGGGCTGTCCCAAGCGCTTTTGCGCTGATTTTCCATCTGGCACGCTTTCTGCATCTCGTTTTGCGAGAGGTCCAGAGGGGACTTTGAGACCAGCGCCAGGAAATGGCGCGGCCGACACACCGCTGCCCGACGCCGATGCCGCTTTCTCCCGGCCCTTCGGTGTCGGCGGCGGTTGTTGCGTTTTGGCACCGCTTCTTTCGCAGCTGTTTGCGATTTCCTCTTCCCGGTTCACTTTTCACTGGCCTTTTGCTCGGCTTGCTCTAGTTCGCCCCGGATTGCGCCGGTTCTCGGGGAGACCGTTGCGGCCATCAGGGCGAAAGCCCGGCGGACTTGATGGCCGCAACGGATTGCCAATTCCCCGCCGCTCTTTTGGCACGCCGTCAAATCGATTTTCTTCCCGATGATTTTGTTTGGCGAAGGCTTCCGTCTCCACTATCTCTACTGCATGATTTCAGCCTTGATCGATTTCGATCAAGGCTGAAATCATGCAGCAATTCAAAGTGCTACAGCGTCCTTTGCGCGTCTTGAAAGACGCGCGGCGCTGTAGTCTGCAAGAAAAAGCAGTGAGGGTGGAATGACCGACGTCACCAAGGAACAGGTTCTCGAAACGCTGAAGACCGTGCGTGGACCGGATCTCGAGCACGATATCGTCGAGCTCGGCATGGTCTCCGACGTCTTCATCTCCGACGGAAAGGTCTATTTCTCGATCACTGTTCCGGCCGACCGCGCCAGGGAGCTTGAGCCGATGCGGCTCGCTGCCGAGCGCGTCATCAAGGAAATGCCGGGCGTCAAGGGCGCCCTCGTCACACTGACCGCGGACAAGAAGGCGGCCGCCGCTGCTCCGGCGGCCCGCCCTGCGCCGAACCCGCCGCACGGTCATCCCGGCCACGATCACGGGGCCCACGCCCCTCAACAGCCGCCGCGCGCCGGCAAGATCGGTGTGCCTGGCATCGGCGCCATCATCGCCGTCGCCTCGGGCAAGGGTGGGGTCGGCAAGTCGACCACCGCCGTCAATCTCGCGCTCGGGCTGCTCGCCAACGGTCTTCGCGTCGGCATTCTCGATGCCGATATCTATGGTCCCTCGATGCCGCGACTGCTGAAGATATCCGGCCGCCCGACGCAGATCGACGGCCGCATCATCAATCCCATGGAGAATTATGGCCTCAAGGTCATGTCGATGGGCTTCCTTGTCGACGAGGAGACGGCGATGATCTGGCGCGGGCCGATGGTCCAGTCGGCGCTGTTGCAGATGCTGCGCGAAGTCGCCTGGGGCGAACTCGATGTTCTCGTCGTCGACATGCCGCCCGGCACCGGCGACGCGCAATTGACCATGGCCCAGCAGGTTCCGCTTGCCGGCGCCGTCATCGTCTCGACGCCGCAGGATCTCGCTCTGATCGATGCCCGCAAGGGCCTCAACATGTTCCGCAAGGTCGAGGTGCCGGTGCTCGGCATCGTCGAGAATATGAGCTATTTCATCGCTCCTGATACCGGCACCCGCTACGACATCTTCGGCCATGGCGGCGCCCGCAGGGAGGCCGAGCGCATCGGCGTGCCCTTCCTCGGCGAAGTGCCGCTGACGATGAACATTCGCGAAACTTCCGACGCCGGCACGCCGCTCGTCGCCTCCGAGCCGAACGGCGTCGTCGCCGGCATCTATCGCGGCATCGCCGCCAAGGTCTGGGAGCAGATCGCCGGCCAGTCCCAGCGCCCGGCGCCGACGATCGTCTTCGAATAATGCATGTCGCCCGGAAGTGTGCAGCGGTTCCGGGATAACGTCGGTGCTTGAGCGAGCCGAATCACTGCGACGGATACCCCAAATTGTGGGGGAAACGTGGTGAAAAGCCGCGCTTCACGGAAGATGTCTTGATTATTTCACGGCTTTGCTTCATATGCCGCGGCGCCATGATGGCGTTTTGCTGCAGATGCTCAATGACGGTCGTCTTCGTTTCGAAGAGGCGGCCCGCCTGCAAGTTCGGAGTTGTCTTGTCGATCGAAGGATTGGGAACTGCGATGCGGTTGAGCACAATGCGCATGCCGACCTTTGAGGTTGGATGCAGCCGGAGAGACTACCGGTGATTACCGCTTACTGTTCGAATTGCAAGTCGGTCGAGATCCGCGATCTGTCGCATGCCGCCTCCTTTCCCGAGGATGTCGTCTGGATCGACATGATCGAGCCGACCCGCGACGAGGAACTCTATGTCGAAAAAATTCTCGGCATCGAGGTTCCGACCCGCGACGATCTCAAGGATATCGAGCCTTCTGCCCGTCTCTATGTCGAAAACGACGCCGTCTTCATGACCGCCTCGCTGCTCTGGAAGGCTGACACCGACATACCGACTCTGACCGATGTCGCCTTCATCCTGGCCGGAAACCGCCTGGTCACCATTCGCTACGCTCATCCCAAATCCTTTGCGCTGTTCATCGCCGCGCTCCACCGGCTGCCGGAAAACTGGCGCAGTGGTGCCGCCCTTCTCGCCAAGCTCTTGGAGACGATCGTCGACCGCACCGCCGAGATCCTCGAAATCTCCGTTTCACGCCTCGACATCTTGTCGACGCATGTCTTCGGCGACCGGGCAAGGAAGGTGCGCAAGCCCTCGAACTACCTCGAGGAGAAGCTGCGCGATATTGCCGGCCATCACCGGATGATCAGCAAGGTGCGCGACAGTCTCGGTTCGCTTGCCCGCCTGCTGACGTTCTTTCACACGATCCCGGCGATCCAGCAGGACCGCGAGGCGAAGGAGCTCTGCCGCACCGTCTCGCGCGATATCCAGTCGCTGTCGGAGCATGCTTCCTTCGTCGCCGCCAACATCACATTCCTGCTCGACGCTTCGCTCGGCCTGATCAACATCGAGCAGAACTCGATCATCAAGATTTTCTCGATTGCCTCGGTGGTGTTCTTGCCGCCGACATTGGTCGCCTCCATCTATGGTATGAACTTTCAGATCATGCCGGAGCTGACCTGGGTCGCGGGTTATCCCTACTCGCTGGCCCTGATGGTGATATCCGCCGTCATCCCCTTCTTCTTTTTCCGCTGGAAAGGCTGGCTCTAAGGAGCCTGTTGCAACTTCATGTCCGAAGAGAGCCATCCGAACGAACGCCACATGACGCCGCGAAAGCTGTTCTATCTCGGGCTGGGTTCCGTCGGTGTCGTCTACGGCGATATCGGTACCAGCCCGCTCTATGCCTTTCGCGAGGCGTTGAAGCCGGTGGCGCATGACGGCGTCACCCGTTTTGAAGTCATCAGCCTGATCTCGCTGATGATCTGGGCGCTGACGATCATCGTCACCATCAAATATGTGCTCTTCCTGCTGCGCGCCGA
The DNA here is from genome assembly GCF_056406515.1 of Rhizobium sp. P1_B8. Taxonomy (NCBI): domain Bacteria; kingdom Pseudomonadati; phylum Pseudomonadota; class Alphaproteobacteria; order Hyphomicrobiales; family Rhizobiaceae; genus Rhizobium; species Rhizobium sp. P1_B8. The sequence goes on from NZ_JBFTZZ010000033.1 coordinate 83,811, forward strand.
CAACGACGGTGAGGGCGGCACGCTGTCGCTGCTTGCTCTGCTGATGAAGACCGCCAACGGCCATACCGCCATCCTGATGCTGCTCGGCCTGATGGGTGCTGCCCTCTTCCTCGGCGATGCGATGATCACGCCGGCGCTTTCAGTGCTGTCGGCCGTCGAGGGTCTGAAGCTCGTCACACCCAGCCTCGCGGAATATATCGTGCCCATCTCGGTGGTGATCCTGGCGCTGCTCTTCGTCGTGCAATCGCGCGGCACCGGCGCCGTCGCGAAGTTCTTCGGCCCGATCACCGCCGTCTGGTTCCTCGTCATGGCTGCCGCCGGCATTTCCCATATCTCGGACGATTACGGCATCCTGGCCGCCTTCAATCCCTATTATGCCGTCAGCTTCCTGCTGCATGAGGGCTTCTACGGCGTCGTTGTGCTCGGCGCCGTCTTCCTGACGGTGACGGGTGCCGAGGCGCTCTATGCCGATCTCGGTCATTTCGGCCGCCGCCCGATCCAGTGGGCCTGGTTCCTGCTGGTTTTCCCGGCGCTGACGCTGAACTATCTCGGGCAGGGGGCGCTCGTTCTCGGCAATCCGATGACGATGTCCGATCCCTTCTATCTGATGTATCCGAAATGGGCGCTGCTGCCGGTCGTTATCCTGGCGACCGCCGCGACGATCATCGCCAGCCAGGCGGTCATCACCGGCGCCTTCTCGATGGTGCGCCAGGGCATCAACCTCGGCTTCCTGCCGCGGATGGAAATCCTCTTCACTTCGGAAACCAATACCGGGCAGATCTTCGTGCCGTCGGTCAATGCCGTGCTGTTCATCGGCGTCATCTTCCTGGTGCTGAGTTTCAAGACTTCGGACGCGCTGGCGACCGCCTATGGCATCTCCGTCACCGGTGCGATGGTCGTCACCTCGATCATGGCCTTCGAATTCGTCCGCGCCCGCTGGAACTGGTCGCTTCCCGTCGCGGTGATCGCGCTTGCGCCGCTGGTCGTGCTCGAAATGATCTTCCTCGGCGCCAACCTTTTGAAGATCCACGACGGCGGCTATATCCCGATCATGATCGCCACGGCCTTTACCGTCGTCATGTGGACCTGGCGTCGCGGCACGGCGATCCTGATGGAAAAGACCCGCCATACCGATATTCCGCTCGCCTCCTTCGTCAGCTCGATCGAGCGCAAGAGCGAACATTCGCCGGCCCAAGTCCCGGGTACGGCGATCTTCCTGACCAGCGATCCGGAATCCGCCCCCGCCGCCTTGCTGCACAATCTCAAGCACAACCATGTGCTCCACGATCGCAACGTCATCTTGACGATCCGCACGATCAACAAGCCGCGCGTGCCAAGCCACGACCGCTACAAGGTCGAGCAGATTTCCGAGCGTTTCTCCCGCGTCGAGCTGCTGTTCGGCTTCATGGAATCGCAGAACGTCTCGCAGGCCTTGGCGACATTGCGCAAGACGGGGCTGAAGTTCGACATCATGTCGACCTCCTTCTATCTCGGCCGCCGCAAACTGGTGCCGGACGCCAAGTCGGGCATGCCCTATTGGCAGGACCGGCTCTACATCGCCCTCGCCAACGCCGCTGCCAATCCCTCGGACTACTTCCGTCTGCCGGCCAACCGCGTAGTGGAACTGGGCTCGCACGTTATTATTTGATTGCGCTTCGCCGCCGGCCTTTCTCCCCGTGTCGACGGGGAGAAGTCGCGGGTATTGCGACAGCACGCATCCCTTCGGGTTGTGCTGAGCTGCCCATAGGCACATTCCGGCACGGCCTGTTAACCGGACGTCAAGGTTAATGCGAGATTTTCAATGGAATGTTCCCGCGTTCCATGCCCGGAGTCCGTGTTGCGTCGAAAGAGCCCTTCCCGTAGCAAGCTGCGTCTCATTCCCGAGAATTGGGTGTCGCCCGTAATCTTCGGTCTTGCCGGCTGGCTGATTTTCCCGAGCGTCGCTTCTCATGCCGATCTGGCCGCCATGCTCGCCGGCCTCGATCATGAGGGGGAGAACTGGCGCATGGTGCTGACCAATTCGCCGGCCGGCTCCATCCACCAGGCCGAACTCGCCTTCGCCGAGCCGATGGTGACGGGTTCGATCTCCGCCGGTGCCGGCATGGTGCTGCCCGATGGCCGCAAGGTCGCTTTTACCGCCAAGGACAAGGGCCACGAGGACACGCCGGACGAGGATCGGGTCAATCGCAGCACCAAGAAGGGCCGCGTCGTCGCTGTCGAGAAGATGCAGCCGCCGAAGGACTTTTCCGCCGGCTCGATCCTCGAGCGCACCAAGATGCTCTTCACCCCGAGCTTCGATCTCAAGGACAGGTCGGCCTTCGTCAAGCCGAAGATCCAGGGCAAGGAAATCCAGATCGCCACATCTTTCTATAAGACGCAGCCTGTTGTGACCGATAATGGCGTGCCGGCAATGCTCGCAAGCCTCGTCACCAGCAACAAGGCCGACGTGCTGGCCACGGCCTATGCGCCGGCAGCACCTGACTATGCCCGCCAATCGCCCTTCGATTCCATCCTGGCCGAGCCGGACAGCGGCCGCTTCGTTCCGGAGATCGGCCCGCGCGATCATGCCTGGGCCGCAAGCGTGCTGGCGCCGAGCGTCTTTTCCGCCCGCGAACAGCAGTGCCTCGCCTCCGGCATCTATTTCGAGGCACGGGGAGAATCGGTGAAGGGCCAGGCGGCCGTCGCCCAGGTCATCCTCAACCGCGTCCGCAATCCCTCCTATCCGAAGACCATCTGCGGCGTCGTCTACCAGAACGAGGACTGGCGCAACCGCTGCCAGTTTTCCTTCGCCTGCGACAGCATCAAGGACAGGGTGAACTCGGAATATCACTGGCGAGTCGCCCGCGATGTGGCGATGGCGGTGACATCAGGCAAGATCTGGCTGCCGCAGGTGGGCTCGGCGACGCACTATCATGCCGTCTATGTCAGACCGAAATGGGCAAAGACCATGGAAAAGGTCGGTCGCATCGGTCTTCACGTCTTCTATCGCACCTATGGCGGCGGCTGGAGTTGAGATAAAGCGCTTGGGCAAGCAGATTTCCGGCCCGGAAAAGCGGATTCTTTCCGTCGAATTTGCGCGATCGATCCGGAGTCGATTTATCTCTTTGATTTGATAGAATTATTTTCTCGCTGGACAGAAGCTGTCTACGCCTTGACTATGCTAATCCCTAAAACTATGTTGCGCGCGACTTCAGAACGGGCCGGAAGGGTCTCAACCTTCGTGTCCGGGGTCCGAATGACCGGGGTAGCGGGAGTGCGGGCGACGGGCAGACGAGGAGAGATCCATGGCGGACGACCGCGAGGAAAGTCTTGAAAAGCGCCGTGCGCAATTGGGAGCGAAACTCGCGACCAAGGGCGTCGAGACGGGAGAAGACGAGGCTAGGGAAGCCCGCGCCGAGGTAAGCCGCAAAGGTTATGCCCAGGCGATGAAGCTTTCCAGCGAGTTCATTTCCGCAATCGTCGTCGGTGCTCTCCTTGGCTATCTCCTCGACCGTTTTGTTGGCACGGCGCCTTGGGGTTTGATTGTTCTTCTGCTTCTCGGATTTTGTGCCGGCGTTCTGAACGTGCTGCGTTCTGCGGGGGTGGTGGCCCATCCCCTGGACGACAAGGACGACAAGAAATAAGGACCGGTTCCGGTCCAGTGCAATGACCCCGCGTCCTGCGGGCCAAAGAGAGAGAACAAGCGGTGTCTAACGATCCGACTCATCAGTTCCTGATCCAGAAGATTGTGCCGATCGAAATCGGCGGAATTGATTTTTCGTTCACCAATGCATCGCTCTTCATGGCCGCTTCGGCTGCCGTTGCCGTAGGCTTCCTCTATTTCGCGACCTCGAACCGCGCCATCGTGCCGGGCCGTTCGCAGTCGGTCGCGGAAATGTCCTATGAGTTCATCGCCAACATGCTGAAGGAAGGCGCGGGCAAGCAGGGAATGAAGTTCTTCCCGCTGGTCTTTTCGCTCTTCACCTTCGTTCTGACGGCGAACCTGCTCGGCATGTTCCCGTATTTCTTCACGGTCACCAGCCAGATCATCGTCACTTTCGCGCTGGCGCTCTTGGTTATCGGTACGGTTCTCGTCTACGGTTTCTATAAGCACGGCTTCCACTTCCTGAATGTCTTCGTGCCCTCGGGCGTGCCGGGCGTTCTGCTGCCGCTGGTCGTCACGATCGAAATCATCTCCTTCCTGTCCCGTCCGATTTCACTCTCTGTTCGTCTTTTTGCGAACATGCTCGCCGGTCACATCACGCTGAAAGTGTTCGCAGGCTTCGTCGCCTCGCTCGGAGCCCTTGGTGCTGTCGGTGTCGGCGGCGCCGTTCTTCCCCTCATCATGACCGTCGCCCTGACCGGTCTCGAGTTCCTCGTCGCCTTCCTTCAGGCTTACGTCTTTGCGGTGCTGACTTGCATGTACCTCAACGACGCAATCCATCCGGGCGGGCACTAAGGATAACGACATCGACGTCAAAGGGCGTCAGTCATTCGCCGCAACAACCATTTCAAAGGAGTTCAACATGGAAGCGGAAGCAGCAAAGTACATCGGTGCAGGCCTGGCTTGCTTTGGTATGGCCGGTACGGCTCTCGGCCTCGGCAATATTTTCGGCAGCTACCTCTCCGGCGCTCTGCGCAATCCGTCTGCCGCTGACAGCCAGTTCGGCCGTCTGGTATTCGGCTTCGCCGTTACGGAAGCTCTGGGCATCTTCTCGCTGCTCGTCGCTCTCCTCCTCCTCTTCGCCGTCTGATATCGGCGAATAGATGGATCACGGCCTGCGACCGCAAGCCGTGATCCTTTGCATTTGCAGTCCACCTGGAGGTGAGCATGTTTTTTGTGACCCCGGCTTACGCTGAGGAAGCACCGGCGGCAGCGACGGGTACGGATGCGCACGCCGCTCCGGCCGCAGGCGAGGTCCATACCGAGACTGGTGTTGCCGAAGGCGAACACGCCCGCGGCCCTTTCCCGCCTTTCGATTCGACGACCTTCGCGTCCCAGCTGCTCTGGCTGGTGATCACGTTCGGCGTCTTCTATTTGCTCATGCAAAAGGTCATCGCGCCGCGCATCGGGGCCATCCTTGATCAGCGTCACACGCGTATTTCCCAGGATCTGGAAGAGGCAGCCCGCCTGAAGGCGGAAGCCGATGCCGCCGTCCGGACCTATGAAGGTGAACTGGCCGCTGCCCGCGCCAAATCCAACGCGATCGGCGCCGCCGCCCGAGACGCCGCTAAGGCCAAGGCCGAAGAGGATCGTCGCGCTGTCGAGGCGAGCCTGTCGGAAAAGATCAAGGCTGCCGAGCTCCGCATCGGCGAGATCAAGGCCAAGGCCTTCGCCGACGTCGGCACCATTGCCGAGGAAACGGCGGCTGCCGTTGTCGATCAGTTGATCGGCGGCACCGTTGCCAAGGCCGATGTCGCTGCCGCCGTCGCGGCTGCCAAGAAGGAGGCTTGATCGATGGAATTTGCCTTTGACGCGACTTTCTTCGCCTTTGTCGGCCTCGTCCTCTTCCTGGCGCTGGTCGTTTACCTGAAGGTTCCGGGCATGATGGCACGGTCGCTCGACGACCGCGCCGACCAGATCCGCAACGAATTGGCCGAAGCCAAGCGTCTGCGCGAAGAGGCCCAGCACCTGCTCGCCGAATACCAGCGCAAGCGCAAGGAAGCGGAAGCCGAGGCGGCCCATATCGTTGCCGCCGCGGAGCGCGAAGCCCAAATGCTGACTGCTGAAGCGAAGAAGAAGACGGAAGAATTCGTCACCAATCGCACGGCGCTCTCCGAGCAGAAGATCAAGCAGGCCGAGGCCGAAGCGATGAAGGCGGTACGTTCCGCTGCTGTCGATCTGGCGATCGCCGCCGCAGAAACCGTGCTTGCCAAGCAGGCCGATGCCAAGGTTCAGTCCGAGCTCTTCGGCAATGCCGTCGGCCAGGTCAAGACGCGGCTCAACTGAGCGCTTCGAAAAAGATTGCGAGGAAAGGCCGGGCATGTCCCGGCCTTTTCGTTTGAGCGGTTTTTTCTTCTGCTTGGCTTTTTTTGAATGGCCTATTCGGAAAGCAACTCGTCCGTCTCAGGACCGTCCTCGACCTTTCGCAACGGCCTGAAGCTCATCCGGTGCAGGGAACAGGGGCCGTGCCTCTCGATGCCGGCGCGGTGCTGCGCCGTGCCATAGCCAACATGCGCCGCAAAACCGTAATCCGGAAATACATTATGCGCTCGTGCCATCATCCGGTCGCGCGTCACCTTGGCGACGATCGAGGCGGCGGCGATCGAGACCGAGCGGGCATCACCCTTGACCACGGCCTGCCCGGGGCAATCAAGGCCGGGCGGCACATCGAGCCCGTCGGTCAGCACGTAGCTTGCTGGAATGGCGAGGCTGCAGATGGCTCGGCGCATGGCGTCGAGGCTTGCCTTGCGGATATCCGTCTCGTCGATGCGCGTCGAGCTGGAGGAGGCGATCGAGACGGTCGCCGTCGCAAGGATCTGTACGAACAGTTCCTCGCGCCGTTGCGCCGAAAGCTGCTTGGAATCGTTCAGACCCTCAGGGATGCGCCGCGGATCAAGGATGACCGCAGCAGCAACGACCGGTCCCGCCAGCGGCCCGCGGCCTGCCTCATCGGCACCGGCAACCGGCCAGTGGCCGGCCTTGCGGGCTTTGAGTTCCAGCCGGAAATCCGGCACGAGCGGAACCGTGTCGAAAAGCAGCGGAGAATCGGGTGACGTGCGAGGTTTCATGCGGCTGAACCTCGCACGCCAACCCGATTGCCCGCAAGTCCCCGGATCAGGGCGGCGGCCGGGGACGCTCCGGCGGATGGTGGCGGTCAGGGCCATCCGCGGGAATTGCGCTCGGGCTCGAAAACAGGCGGTTTTCTCGAGAGCCGATGCGCAAGCTCGAAGCAATTCCAGGAAAAGTGCCGCGCGGTTTTCCGTCCGGAATTGCGTAAAAGGTTAGAGGCAATTCCAGGAAAAGTGCCGCGCGGTTTTCCGTCCGGAATTGCGTAAAAATAAAAGGTTAGAGCAGCGACAACTGCACGCCGCTGCCATCGGGCGGCACGAACAGATCGTCGCGCAGCGGCACGCTGCGGCGTGTCAGGCCGAAACGTCGGGCGGCCATTTCAAAACGCCGGGCGATTTGCCAGGCATAGGGGCCGGCGCCCTTCATGCGCTTGCCGAATTCGGCGTCATAATCCTTGCCGCCGCGCATCGAGCGCACCAGCGACATCACATGCCGGTAACGATCAGGGTAATGCTGCAGCAACCAGTCGCGAAACAGTGGGCTGACCTCGAGCGGCAGCCTGAGGATGACATAGCTCGCCTCGGCGGCGCCGGCAGCCTTGGCCGATTCGAGGATGCGCTCCAGCTCATGATCGTTCAGCGCCGGGATAAGCGGAGCGGCCATGACAGCCGTCTGCACGCCTGCTTCGGCAAGGGTGCGGATCGTCTCCAGCCGCCGCGGCGGCGTGGCGGCACGAGGCTCCATCGTCCGGGCAAGCTTGCGATCCAGCGTGGTCACCGAGATGCCGACACGCACCAGGTTCTTAGCTGCCATCTCCTGCAGAATATCGAGATCACGCAGGATCATCGCCGACTTGGTGACGATCGATACCGGATGGTTCGCCTTGTTCAACACCTCGAGAATGCCGCGCATGATGCGCCATTCCTTCTCGATCGGCTGATAGGGATCGGTATTGGTGCCGATGGCGATCACTCGCACCTTGTAGCCGGGCTTGGCGAGTTCCCGCTCCAGGAGTTTTGCCGCATCGGGCTTGGCAAAGAGCTTCGTCTCGAAATCGAGCCCTGCAGAAAGCCCCATATAGGCGTGTGTTGGCCGGGCGAAACAATAGATGCAGCCGTGCTCGCAGCCGCGATAGGGATTGATCGAGCGGTCGAAGGGAATGTCCGGCGATTCGTTGCGGGTGATTGCCGTGCGCGGCTTCTCGACCTGCACTTCTGTCTTGAAGGGCGGCAGCTCTTCCCACGTCTGCCAGCCATCGTCGACGGTCTCCCGCTGCAGCGCCTCGAACCGACCTGTCGGGTTCAGCCCCGCCCCACGTCCACGCCGCCGATCGACCTCGACTCTCAGACCGGAGGAAACGATCATCGCATCGGCAATATCTGCCGTATTGGCAGGCGCGAATGCGGCCTGCCCTGCCAGGGACTGCTCTCTCATCGGATTCTCCCGTGGCGGAAAGCCATCGCCTCCGCCCGTTCTGCTGATTAAATTCCTATCTGCAAAACGAGAACAATGCAAGAACAAAATGAGGAAAACGGTGCTGGCAAAAATTTGTGCGGCGCATTATAAATGGTCAATGTTGACGGTTGTTCTCGAATGTCAGGATCAGGAATCTGAGCTGGCGCAGACCTTATCGGTATTGGTGGCAGGCGCGGTGGAGGGGCTGGTGAGCGATGTGGTCGTGCTCGATCACGGCTCGCGCGACGGCACCTCGCGGGTGGCCGACGCCGCCGGCTGCCGCTTCCATTCGCAGTGGGATATCAAGGACATCGTCCGCTCCGCCCGCGGCGAATGGCTGCTCTTCGTCGAGCCGGGCGCGAGACCCCAGGCGGGCTGGATCGATGAGATCGCCGAATATGTCGCGCTGAACAAGCTGCCGGCGCGCTTCACCGCCTCGCGTGGTTACAGGCGGCCGTTCTTCCAGCGTGTCGGCCGTGCCGTGCCGCCGCTGGAACTAGGCTTTCTCCTGCCGAAGAAGCAGGCGCTCGCCATCGCCAAAAGCGGGATGCGGCTTACCGAATTCGTCAAGGGCCAGAAGCCGCGCAAGCTCGCGAGCGAACTGATTCCCTCCTGGGTCGCCCGCGCTGCACGATAGGTGCCGCAAACCTCTCCATGAGCAAAAGATGGCGCCCAATAGGATTTCGCGCTATAATTCAACATGGCGCCGTCGAAGCGCCGCGCTTCGCAACGGAATGGCCATGGAATGCCGGTGAACGGCAGAACAGGTCAGCGAAAATCTCCTCTTCTGCCGGGTTTCCGGCGAAAGGAGGTGCGTCATGGTACGCAGTATGATCTACGGCCTCATAGCCGTCATATTGCCGACATTGGTGATCGCGCATCCGCATTCGGCAGCATCGCAGATGATGCGCAGTTGCGCAGGCCGACCCGAAATCGTCAATTTCCTCGACAAAAACTTCGCCGAAAAGCTCACGGCAGTCGGACTGATCAACGAGAACGCCATTCTTGAGGTCTATGCCGCCGAAAGCGGCACCTGGACCCTCATCGTCACGGATGTTCACGGCATAAGCTGCGTTCTGCTGTCGGGTGATAGCTGGGACACCATGCCCGTCTTGCCGGGCCTGGCCACATAGTGAATGCCCCTGGTTCGCCAGGGGCAACCATGCCCTACTTCGTCGCGCCGCGTTTCAGGTGTTCGTCCAGACGCGGCATGATCTCGACGAAATTGCACGGCGCGCTGCGGTAGTCGAGCTGTCCTTTCAGAATGCCGTCCCAGGCATCCCGGCAGGCACCGGGTGAGCCCGGCAGCACGAAGATGAAGGTGGAGTTGGCAACGCCTGCCGTGGCGCGCGACTGGATCGTCGCCGTGCCGATCTTCTCGTAGGAGATCCGGTGGAAAATGGCGGAAAAACCGTCCATCCGCTTTTCGAACAAAGGCTCCAGCGCCTCTGGCGTCACGTCGCGGCCGGTAAAGCCGGTGCCGCCTGTGGTGATGACCACGTCTATGTCTTCTCTGTCAGTCCAGGCCTTCACCCGCGCGGCAATCTCCGCGCGATCATCAGGCACGATTCCCCGGTCGACCAACCTATGGCCCGCCTCTGTGATCCGCGCCGCCAGCGTGTCGCCTGACTTGTCTGTCTCCGGCGTGCGGGTATCCGAGATCGTCAGAACCGCAATGCCGACCGCGATGAAGGGCCGCTTTTCGTCCAGACCTGCCATCATGCGCCTCCCGAAACCGTTTGCGTCGCCTGGAAATACCAGTCGGGCCGCTCGTCGTGAAGAGCTGCCGCCGCATCTTCGGCAGCAGCCATGGTCGCAAAGATGCCGAAACAGGTGGCGCCGGAACCGGACATGCGGGTCAAAAGCGCGCCGTTAGCCTGCAGCATCGCCGAGATCGCCGCAATCTCCGGCACGAGTTCGCGCGCCGGCGGTTCCAGGTCGTTGCGGGCAGCGGCAATCGCCGCGAGCCAGTCGGCAGCTAGAGGCCGGCTCGGTGGCAGGCTCAGGGCCGGATTGTTCTTTGTCGCCAGTTGGCGGAAAACCTCGGGCGTGGAGACGCCCTTCAGCGGATTGGCGAGCACCATGGCAAGGACGGGCAGCTCCGGCACGGGTTCGATCTTTTCGCCGATGCCGCGGGCAATCAGCGGCCGGCTCGCAAGGCACATCGGCACGTCGGCGCCGAGCTTCAGGGCGAGAGCTGCGAGTGCCTCCTCGGGCAAGCTCGTGTCCCAGATCCGCATCAGCCCGCGCAGCGTCGCGGCCGCATCGGCCGAGCCGCCGCCGATGCCGGAGGCAACCGGCAGGTTCTTTTCGAGATGGATACGGACGGGAAAGGCGAGGGGCCCGATCACCTCGCGCAGGAGGTCGCGCGCCTTCAACACCAGGTTGGTGCCGCCATCGCCGGCAAGTGTTTCGCCGAAACGGCCAGACAGGGTAAATTCGTCGGTCGGCGACCGCATGAAGTCCAGCCGGTCGCCATGATCTGCGAAGGTCACCAGCATATCGAGCAGATGATAGCCATCCGGCCGCTGGCCCGTCACATGCAGGGCCAGGTTGATTTTGGCGCGAGCTTCCTCGGAGATGCTGGAGCATGATGCCGAAAAGTCTGAGCGGTTTTCGGACGACATCATGCTCTACTTCTTTGATCTCGAAGCGGCCAAGCCCTCTTCAGGGCCCTCTTCAGGCAAACGTCCCGCCCGTCAGGATTTCTTGTCGACCGGCGGCGGGATGACGGGTGCCGGATCCGGCTGCTTCTTGTCGGCCGCCTTGGCATCGTCGCTGGCGGGAGGCAGGCCGTTGGCGACCTTGTCCTTGATCTTCGGAATTTCGGCGGCTTCAGGCTCCGAGCTGAGCGCCCGGTTCCACTGGTAGACAGCCTCGAGCTTGCGCCCGACGCGCCAGTAGGCATCGCCGAGATGGTCGTTGATCGTCGCGTCGCCGGCCTTGATCTGTGCGGCCCGTTCCAGCTCGTCGACGGCATCGTCGAAGCGGTTGAGGCGGAAATAGGCCCAGCCGAGCGAATCGATGATGTAACCATCGTCAGGGCGAAGATCGACGGCCTTCTTGATCATGCCGAGACCTTCGTCGAGGTTCCGGTTCATGTCGATCCAGGAATAACCGAGATAGTTCAGCACCTGCGGCTGGTCGGGATTGAGCTCCAGCGCCTTGCGGAAGTTCGGTTCCGCCTGGTCCCACTTCTTCAGCCGCTCATAGGCGATGCCGCGTTGGAAGAAGACGCTCCAGTTGGCGCGGCCGGGGATGGGGCCGATCGCATCGACGGCCTTGTCGTAATTGGTGGCCATCGCCTGGTAGTCCTTGGCGTCGGAAAGGACGCTGCCATAGGCGAGGTAACTGCGGATGTCCTTCGGGTCGGAGGCGATCAGCGCCTGCAGGTGCTTGCGCGCCTCATCCACCTTGCCGCCCTGGGCAAGGGCAAGGCCGAGCTGCAGCTCGGAGATGCGCCGCATCGGTGAATTCTCCGGCACCTTCTTGTAGAGCGCGATGGCGCGGTCCATCTGGTTCTGCTTCTCGGCAATGCCGCCGAGCAGCACCAGCGTATCGGCGCTGTTCGGATCGAGCGCATTGGCCGTCTGCAGGTAAAGCGAGACGATATCCTCGGCGCCGTCGCGGTTCAGCGCGCCACCGACGGAGAAGAGCACGCCGGCAGCGCCTTCTTCGGCCGTCTTGACCTGCTGTTCCTGCTTCTCGTTCTTTTCGACGCTGTCGCGCAGCGCATTCAGCGGCGCATAATTCGGCAGCAGGTTGTCGCCGACGGAAACGGCGTCGAGCGCCTTCTGCTTGTTGCCTTGTGTTGCTTCGAGGCGGGCAAGCGCCATGACCGCGCGCATGAAGGTATCGGGCGCTGTCGCTCCGCCTTCCTTGTCGAGCACGGCATCGTTCAGATGCTGGCGGGCGGATTTCACGTCGCCGATGGCGATGGCGATCGCGCCGGCATTGTAATTCTGGAAGATGCGGAACCAGTCCGGCCCCTTCATCTTCTCGACCATGGCAAGCGCTTCCTTGCCGCGGCCGGCGCCGACACGGGCCCAGGCGAGCAGCAGGTCGTTCATCATCCGGTCGAGATCGTTCGGCCCCTTATATTTCAGGATGGACTCGGCGGTCTTATAGTCGTCGCGGCGCACGGCATCCATGCCGCGCACAATCGTGGTGATGCGCTCGACGGAAGGATCGCCCTTCAGGTCGTTGGCGTATTTGACGCCCTCCTTGATGTCGCCATTGAGCAGCAGCGAGATCATCAGCCGCTGGCGAATCTCGGGATTGCCGGGCTCGATCTGCAGCGCCTTCTTGTAGAGCTCGATCGCCGTTTCGTAGTCATGATCGACATCGGCCGTGCGCGCGGCAAGGAAGGCGCCGGAGAAGCTGGTAACGCTATCGGCATCAAAGTGAGCGGCCGTGCCGGCATCGTCTGCCTTGGCCGCATCCTCGGCGTTCACGCCGCCGACACTGCCCAGCGAAAGGACAGCTGCAAGCGCTGCGCTCGTAAGAAGACGGATGGCAAGTCTCTGCCGCATTAGGAAACCTTTCTTCGACAGCGTCCCGACAATGGTGCCGGCCGCAAAACAAGTTGCGATCACTGATTCATAACAGGATGGCTTTTTTGAAGCGGCGCCGCAAGAAAATCAGCCTGCGATCAAGGACGTTTGATCAATTGACGCGCTCGATGCAGAAGTCGATCACTTCCATCAGGGCGGATTTCCACACCGTATCGGGAAGCGGCGCAAGCGCGTCCCGCGCGATCGTGCCATAATGGATCGCGCGGCCGATCGTGTCGCTGAGCGTGCCATATTTGGTGATCAGCCCCAGCGCTTTTTCGAGATTGGCGTCGGTGCTGTTGCCAGCTTCGATCGCATCGCGCCAGAAGGCGCGCTCGTCCTCGGTGCCGCGGCGATAGGCGAGAATGACAGGGAGGGTGATCTTGCCTTCGCGGAAATCGTCGCCGACATTCTTGCCGAGATCGGCAGCCTTGCCGCCGTAGTCGAGCGCGTCGTCGACGAGCTGGAAGGCGAGCCCCAGATTCATGCCGTAGGATTTCAGCGCATTGCGGCCGGAGCGGCCGGTCTCGGCAACGATCGGCCCGACTTCGGCGGCCGCGGCAAAGAGAGCCGCCGTCTTGGCTCGAATGACGGAGAGATAATCGTCCTCGGTCGTCTCCATGTTCTTGGCGACCGAAAGCTGCAGCACTTCGCCTTCGGCGATCACGCAGGCGGCGGAAGACAAGACCTCGAGCGCATCGAGCGAGCCGACATCGACCATCATGCGGAAGGCCTGGCCGAGCAGGAAGTCGCCGACCAGCACGCTTGCCTGGTTGCCCCAGATCATCCGCGCCGTCGGCTTGCTGCGGCGCAGATCGCTTTCGTCGACGACGTCGTCATGCAGCAGCGTCGCCGTGTGCATGAACTCGACCGATGTGGCGAGCTTGACGTGGTTTTCGCCCCTGTAGTCGAACAGCGAGGCGGAAGCCAGTGTCAGCATCGGCCGCAGCCGCTTGCCGCCGGACGAGATCAGATGGTTCGCCACTTCGGGGATCATCTGCACGTCGGAGCCGGCCTTGGACAGAATGAGCTGGTTCACTCGCTCCATGTCCGCCCTGGTGAGATCGACCAATGGCTTGATGGATGCCAGTTTGTTTTTGCTTTCTTCAAGCGGTATGACCACGCCCAACGACCCGGACTCCTGTTCATTCTTTGCACCTGACAATAGAAAGGGGCGATGGACGCGGCAAGGGGTGAATTGTCGCGCTGAGCGAAATTGGAAGGAAAACGACGGCAAATGCATGAGCTTATCCGCGCCAACGACCCCGTTCTGCTCTCTTATGCCGAGAGTTTGATGAAGGATGCGGGAATTCACTGCTTCATCGCCGACCAGGGCATGAGCGTGCTGGAAGGCTCGCTCGGCATGCTGTCGCGTCGCCTGCTGGTGGATGAGGAGATGGCCGATCAGGCGCGCCGCATCCTCACCGATGCCGGTCTCGGTGGCGAGTTGCGCGAGCGGAAGTGAGCTCCGATGACCGGGGAAACCGCTGACACCATCGATGCCTTTCATCGCGGCGCCTTTCATGTGGTGCAGCCGAAGGGCAGGGGCCATCGCTCCGGCATGGATGCGATGCTGCTTGCGGCTCTGGTCGCCGACGATCGCCCGGTCAGGGTTGCCGATCTCGGCGCCGGCGCCGGTGCTGCCGGCCTTGCCGTCGCCTCGCGGCTTGCCGATTCACAAGTGGTGCTTTTCGAGCGCTCGGCCGAGATGGCCGATTATGCCCGCCGCAGCATTCTCTTGCCCGACAATGCCCATATCGCCAACCGCGTCAGCGTCGTCGAGGCCGATGTGACGCTGACCGCCAAGGCGCGCAACGATGCCGGGCTCACCGATGAGAGCTTCCACCACGTCATCATGAACCCGCCCTTTAACGACGCCGGCGATCGGCGCACGCCGGATGCGCTGAAGGCCGAAGCCCATGCGATGACCGACGGCCTGTTCGAAAGCTGGATCCGCACCGCTGGCGCTATCATGATTCCAGGCGGGCAATTGTCGCTGATCGCCAGGCCCCAGTCGATCGCCGAGATCGTTGCCGCCTGTGGCCGGCGCTTCGGCGGCATCGAGATCACCGCTATCCACCCGCGTCCGGGCGAAAACGCCGTCCGTATCCTGGTGACTGGTATCAAGGGATCGCGGGCGCGGCTGTCGCTGCGCGCCCCTCTGATCATGCACGAAGAGGGGAGCCACAAGTTCTCCCCTCTCGTCGATGATTTCAACAATGGCCGGGCGGCCTACGCCAGGCTTTAGAGTGGTAAGTTCACGCTTTAGCCGGTGACAAAGTCGAAGAGCAGCTTGACGTTCAGCCCGGCGATGACGACCGCGATCAGATAGGCGATGCCGCTCAGCCAGCGGGGCGCCACCAGTTCGCCCATCTTGGCCTTGCTGGCGGTGAACATGACAAGCGGGAAGACGGCGAAGGAAAGCTGCAGGCTGAGCACCACCTGGGTGAGGATCAATAGCTGCGCCGTGCCCTGGTCGCCGTACCAGATGGTGACGATCGCCGCCGGCACGATGGCGATGGCGCGGGTGATCAGCCGGCGTACCCACGGCTTCAGCCGGATCTTCAGGAAGCCTTCCATGACGATCTGGCCGGCAAGCGTTGCCGTCACCGTCGAGTTGAGGCCGCAGCAGAGAAGCGCGATGCCGAAAAGCGTCGGCGCGATAGCGAGGCCGAGCAGCGGCGACAGCAGTGAATGGGCCTCGCCGAGTTCGACGACGTCGGTCTTGCCGTGCGCATTGAAGGCGGCCGCCGCAAGGATCAGGATCGAGGCGTTGATCAGAAGCGCGAAACACAGCGCGACCGTCGAGTCGATCGTCGCAAAGGTCAGCGCCTCCTTCTTTTCGGGAACAGTATGGCCGTAGGCCCGCGTCTGCACGATGCCGGAGTGAAGGTAGAGATTGTGCGGCATGACGGTCGCGCCGAGAATGCCGAGCGCCAGATAGAGCATCTCCGGATTGGTGACGATGTCGGTGGTCGGGAAGAAGCCGGTGAGGACGGCGCCCCACTGTGGGTCGGCAAGCAGGATCTGCACGCCGAAGCAGACCGCGATGACGCCGAGCATCGCGATGATGAAGGCCTCCACCCAGCGGAAGCCGAGCTTTTGCAGGAAGAGGATCACGAAGACGTCGAGCGCGGTGATCAGCACGCCGAGTTCGAGCGGGATGCCCATCAACAGATTGAGGCCGATCGCCGTGCCGATCACCTCGGCGATGTCGGTGGCGATGATGGCGATTTCCGCAAGGGCCCAGAGCGGTACCGAGACATATCTCGGAAAGGCGTCGCGGCAAGCCTGCGCAAGATCGCGCCCGGAAGCGATCGCGAGACGCGCACAGAGCGCTTGCAGCACAATCGCCATCAGGTTGGAAAGCAGTGCGACGGTGAGCAGCGCGTATCCGAATTTCGAGCCGCCGGCGAGCGAGGTCGCCCAGTTGCCCGGGTCCATGTAACCGACGGCGACCATGTAGCCCGGCCCGGCGAAGGCTGCTGCCCTGCGCCACCTCGAGCTGTGACGCCCGGTTCCGACGGTGCGGTAGACATCGGAGAGCGATCCCTCTCCGCGTTCGTGCCGCCAGCCGCTCTTTGCATTCGGATTGAGGACGTCCATGCGATTTCCACCTGTTTTATCGTCAGGGCACTATGACGAATTAGAATGATAATGCAAGTCATTCGCAACAACAAAATCAAACCTGCTATTTTCGGGAACGCGGCCATTGCGTTTGCCGTTCCAGCGCATACATGGATGCCGATCGCAAACTGCGATCGTGCGACCCGAAGCGAAGGATGGGAAATGGCCGGATTCTTGAGAAAACTGCTGCCGAAACGGTTCCGCAAGGACGGCATCACCATCCCGGTCGTCCGGCTGCAGGGGGCGATCATCAGCGGCGGCGGCCAGTTCCGGCCGACCCTCAATCTCGCCAATGTCTCTCCGGTTCTGGAAAAGGCCTTCGCCATGAAGGACGCGCCGGCGGTTGCCATCTCCATCAATTCGCCGGGCGGCTCGCCCGTCCAGTCGCGCCTGATCTTCAACCGCATTCGCGAGCTCGCTCGCGAGAAGCAGAAGAAGGTGCTGGTCTTCGTTGAGGATGTCGCCGCCTCCGGCGGTTACATGATCGCGCTTGCCGGCGACGAGATCATTGCCGATGCCACCTCCATCGTCGGCTCGATCGGCGTCGTCTCCGGCGGTTTCGGTTTTCCCGAACTCCTGAAGAAGATCGGCGTCGAACGCCGCGTCTATACGGCGGGCGAAAACAAGGTGATCCTCGATCCTTTCCAGCCGGAAAAGGAAAAGGATATCGAGTATCTGAAGAG
>NZ_JBFTZZ010000034.1:0-109272 GCF_056406515.1 Rhizobium sp. P1_B8
CATCAGAAGGGCCAGGAAACCTCGACGAACTCGATCGCCTCGATCTTCGCCTGGACCCGCGGCCTGGCGCACCGCGCCAAGCTCGACGACAATGCCGAGCTCGCCCGCTT
This sequence comes from Rhizobium sp. P1_B8, assembly GCF_056406515.1. NCBI lineage: Bacteria > Pseudomonadati > Pseudomonadota > Alphaproteobacteria > Hyphomicrobiales > Rhizobiaceae > Rhizobium > Rhizobium sp. P1_B8. Next base: position 111 of record NZ_JBFTZZ010000034.1, read on the forward strand.
CGCCTCGACGCTGGAAAAGGTCTGCGTCGACACTGTCGAATCCGGCTTCATGACCAAGGACCTGGCGCGGCTGATCGGCCACGACCAGCCGTGGCTCTCGACCACTGCCTTCCTCGACAAGATCGACCAGAACCTTCAGAAGGCCATGGCGTAAGCCGGCTTATCCAAGATAACATGGAAGCGGCGGGAAATTCCCCGCATTCAGAGTGCTGACAAAACCCCTGGCCTTGGCTGGGGGTTTATGATTCAGTGGGACATGTTGAAGAAACTCCCGCCGCAGCAGACGGCTCTCGAGGCAAGTGGCCTGAAACGTCGCTAGCCAGCAGTCGCCGGCGAGGATCTCTGCCTATTGATCGACGACACCGACGAAGCCGACAGATTCTTTGGTCTAGACTGTCCATCCATCCGGGCCCGGAACTGTTCAGGCGTCAACGCTGCTACCGAGAAATGTCGAGGGTAAGAGTATTCGCCATCATGCGCTTTGCCTCGCGCGCGCCTCGGCGACCATCTCCTCGAGCCTAACAGCAACACTGTGAGCGCGGCGATAGTAGGCGGATTCTGGAATCCCATACCGGTCCATTGGCGTCTCGAAGTTGAGCGGAGTCTGATAAGGAGTTGCGGCGATCGCCGAGGTGATCGTGTGCCAATCTAATCGTCCATCGAATGGCAAGAGATGGTTATCCATTGCTCCGAAATTGTCGTGAATGTGAGTAGCGATGAGGCGATCCGCGAAACGCTCAAGCACGCTGAGCTTGCCTGGCTCGATCAGTTCCCAGTGGCCACAATCGAAGCAGACGCCGATGAACTCCTTGCCGTATCGAGCGAACAGCCGATCATAGAGGTTGAGGAAATTCTGAGCGTCGGCGCAAAGAAGAGTTTCCGCGGCAATCTGGATGCCCTTTTCGACGCAGTAAGGCCTGATCTCGTCGAGAGACTGGAAAAGGGGGTCGAAGAAAGCTCGTTCGGCGGCTTCGCTGCCGAAGACGTTGTCGTTGATATCGATGTGGAGAACAATATTGGGGGACTGGAACGCGGCCGCCAGGTCGACACGGTTACGCAACAGCTCGACTCCGCTGCGGCGCTGCCATTCATGCGGCGACAGGAAGTCCTTGCGCGTCTCCATCGCGAAAGGGCCAGGGTTTTTGTGGCCGATCTCGGTGATAGGATTGCGGCCATTGCTGCCATGAACCGAGTGCACTTTCAGCCCAGCATCGGCCACGATCCTGCTTGCAAACTCGATCTCGGCGTCGGCTAGCCAGTACGAACTGCCGGAGTCGGGATTCCAGTTGATGTGTGTGAAGCCAGCTTCCTTGATGAGGGTGAGCGAGTTGCGAATGCCTTCGTCGTACCAACGCTCCTGGTGCGGCCAATGCCAGACGGTGATGCAGGTATCCAATGGATCAGTCTCCGGTTCTACAATGTTGTGGTTTCTGGACCTTTGCCAAGGCCGATGCGCTCGGCCAACAGAATGATCGCCAGTGAAAACGCCATGATCAGAGTGACATAGACAAGGTTGAGCGCGGCCTGCTCAGGATCGACAGACAGCGAGCTGTCTACGATTGCAATCGGCAGCGGTTTGTTGTTGACGTTGTATAGAAACGCCGACAGGGGGTATTCCGACAGGAGATCGTTAAAGGCCATCCCGGCGACGAGGATTACAGTCGGCGCCACTATCGGCAGAATGATGCGGCGATAGCGATAAAGACCAGTGGCGCCCATCGAGCGGGCCGCCTCGTTATAGGCCGGATCGATTCCTACGAAGGCTGCCCGCAGGAACCTCACCATAAGCGGCAAGGCGACGATGGCGTAGCCAATCGGCAGGAGCCAGTAGCCGCCGAGGAGGACTGCGTTTCCAACGAGCGGGTTTGGCGTGTCGAAGGTGACGATCAGCCCGACAGCGAGCAGAACACTAGGAACTACCCATGGCAGGAAGAAAGTGATGTCTAGAAGGCGTGTCAGCCAACTGCGCCGGCCAAGAATAACCGGGACAGCAAACAGCGTAACGACCAGCGCCGCCGATACCGCGACAAGGCTCATCACTATGGAGTTGAAGAACGGAAGAAAGGCGGTGCCTTCGGTAAAGACGCGGGCATAGTTCTTCAGGGTCAGGCTGGATGGGATCACTTCGATGCCGATGCTCGCGGCCGGGGCGAAGGAGAAGAGTACGACAAGAGCGATCGGCACCGCATAAATAGCCACAAGAAGATAGGCAAAAAAATGTAGCACTGTATTGCCGATCGGGCTGCAAATTTTGCGTAGCTGGATGGGCGCAGTCGCTTTCGCGCCGCCGACATAGGAGCCGCGCGCTTCGTAATATTGAGACAGCAGGATAAGCGCCATGAGACACAGTCCCATCATAAGCGCCAGTAAGGCGGCCATGTCGGGACGGCGCAGGCTGTTCAGAGTCAGCACCATCTGGCTCAGCATGTGGAAATCGCGACCGCCCAGCACCTGAGGGGCGGCGAAAGAGCTGATCGCGGTGTAAAGGGTAAGAAGGGTGACAGCGAGGAGCGTCGGCATGATTGCGGGCAGTACCACACGCCACAGGATCGTATATTCCGAGGCACCCATACTGCGCGCGGCTTCGATGGTTGCGTAGTCGACGCGGCGCATCGCAGCACGCAGAAAAAGATAGTAAAAGTTGGTCATCAGAAAGGTATGCGTGAAGAGCACGCCAAACCAGCCGATGAACCAGTCTTGCGGGAGGCTGGAAACGATCGCTTTCACCAGATGTGTCACCGCACCGCCGGGACCATAGGTGAAGTTATAGCCCGCCGCCGCAACGACACTGCCGAAGACCAGCGGCGTTGCATAGGCGATTTTAAAGAGTGCGCGACCGCGTAGGTGAAAATATTCAAGGACGACGACCTGGAAAATCCCGACAATGGTCACCGTGACCATGGTCGCTGACGTCATCCAAACCGTGTTCCAAAGGGCAGCGCGCACTCTTCGTGATCTTGAAAGTTCGCTTAGGGTCTGGCCGACCACCAGGCTGCCGTCCCTGAAAAATGCCGCATGAAGTGACGCGACGAGCGGCAGTATCAGGAAGGTGACGACGATCCAGATCAGGGCCGCCAACCCGATCCAATAGACTACGCGCTCGACGGCAGCCGCGCGGTTCATCTGTCCGCTTCCTCGAAGATATGCACCGAGCCCGGGCGGATCGTCCAGGACACGGTCTCACCGATTTCGGGTAACTCGTGCCCCATCCTGGCGGCCGAAATGAAATAACCGCCGGTATCCAGGTCGATACGGCTGTGGGCGCCAAGGAATTCCACATGACGGACGGTCGCCAGCAACCCGGCTGGTATCACTTTCCCAACGAGTACATCTTCGTGGCGAACAAAAATGCGCGCCCGAACGTCGCTGCCCAGGATTTGCACGGCAAGCGGCGTGGGCAGTTCGTTGGCGGTGCCGATAAACTCGCAGATGAACGGCGTCGCCGGCTTCCGATAAAGAGTACGCCCGTCACCGATCTGCTCAACACGACCGTTTGCCAGCACGACAATCGTGTCCGACATCGTGAGTGCATCTTCCTGATCATGCGTGACAAAGACTGCCGTGAAGCCAAACTCCCGCTGGAGCCTCTTGATCTCGCGGCGCATCGTCACTCGTACCTTGGCGTCGAGATTGGACAATGGTTCGTCGAACAAAAGCACCTTGGAGCCCGCGACGAGCGCGCGCGCAATCGCAACTCGCTGTTGTTGCCCGCCTGACATGGCCACTGGCTTCTTGTGCAGTTGCTCCGTAATCCCCGATGTTTCGGCGATCTCGGCGACGCGCTTGCCGATCTCGCTCTGCGGCATCTTCGCCACACGCAAAGCAAAGGCGATGTTTTCGAACGCCGTCATCGTTGGAAACAGCGCATAGTTCTGGAATACCATGCCGACATTGCGGCGCTCCGGAGGCTCGTTGGTGATATCTTTTCCTTCAAGAATAATTCGCCCGCTCATGGCCGAATGAAAGCCGGCGAGGGTCCTTAGAACGCTGGATTTCCCACTGCCGGAAGCCCCGAGCAGAGCAACGAACTCGCCTTCGTGAATTTCAAGCGAGAGGTCGCGGATGACTACCTTATCGCCATAGCCAATATGCAGTTTATCGATGATGAGGATCGGGGTCGGCATGATCATACTCCTGTGAAGCCTGGCGATCTGCATCGCCCGGTCCTACGTGCTCACCGGATTTCAAGCTCGATCTTCTGCAACCAGCCGTCCAGTTTGGGCGCGATCGCATCCCAGTCGATAGGCTGCGCCTTGACTAGTTCCGCATTCGCCTGCACCTCTGGCGGTGATTTAGCCAGCGCCGCCGGCAGCACCGGAACCTGACCGAACTTTTCGGCGTAGCTGGCCATGACATCGGCAGAGCCGAACCAGTCGACGAATGCCTTTGCCTGCTCCAGCTGATCGGTTCCCGCCATGATCGCCACGCCTTCGGAGATGACCGGCGTGCCACCTTCCGGGTCAATGACCTTGACTTGCATGCCGAGCTCCTTGGCGTCCTTGATGACGCCGCCGAACCAGTTCAGATTGATGATCGCACCGCCCGATTTGAAGGCTTCCTTGCGCGCATCGGCGTCATCGACAACGATCGCGTTCGCATAGAATGCGCCAAGAAAATCCCATCCAGCCTGCGTGACTTCGCCCTTGTCGTCGAGGAACCGGGCCAGGATGCCGGCCAGATAGACCCTTGTCGTCTGCCAGGCTGTGTTGCCGATGACGTATTTGCCTTTGTATTCGCCCCTTGTCAGGTCCAGCCAGCTTTTCGGCGCCCGCTCAGCGGCAAGCTTTTCGGAATCATAGGCGATGACAACCGGTGTGCTCCAGAATTTGTAGACAATGCCTTCTTTGTCCTTGTATTGCGCAGGGAGGTCCGCCGCCCAGGCTGGTGTGCATGGCTGGAACAGGCCGTTCTTTTTGAGCAGAGCCATAGACGTGTCGACCATGCCGAGTACGACATCGGCCTGGGGATTGTTCTTTTCCGCGACGAGGCGATCAAAAAGTTCTCCTCCGGGTGCGCGCAGAAACTGCACATCGTGACCGGCGGCTTTTGCCTGGTCGACTATCCACTGAACGTTCTCTTCTCCCTGAGGGGAATAAACGACAAGACTATTGGCCAAGGCCGGAGAGGTCGCCGCGATCAGCACGGCTGCCAGGGTCAATAAGCGTTTGATCTGATGCATGGTGTTCCTCTCGTTTCAGATTGGCCGGTCATCTCCGACTTGGCGCGTTCTTAATGAAGCTTTATGACAGTTTAATTACATTGCGTAATTTAATATATATTGCAATAGCTCTTGGGCTGCTAACGATTTGAGGCACTCTTGGAACCAATGGACCTTTCACGGAACGAACGACGACTGGTCGAACTGATTTTCGTGGGTAAGAAGATTGCGCGCGTCGACCTGGCCGAACGGTCCGGCATGACAGGAGCTTCTGTCACTCGGCTGATAGGTCGCTTAATTGAGATCGGACTTCTGATCGAGGTGGTCGAGCGGACCGGCGCCCAAGGCCAGCCTCGACGCTTGCTGAGCTTGCGGGCTGACCGGTATCTTTCCGCGGGAATAACATTCTCGGTCTCCCGAATGGAGGTAGCAATCGTTGATCTAGCGGGAAAGATTCTTACCTCCCGATCAGTCGACATCGAGACCAGCACGGCTTTGTCGGTGGCAGGCGCGGCGCAGGCGGCTATCGCGGCGATGCTGGCCGACCTTGGTATGCCTAAGGATCGCCTTCTCGGGGTCGGCTGCTCGGTGCCCGGCAATTTCGGCACGATGTCGAACATCCTCAAGGCCCATAGCTTCTTCCCGGCTTTCGATGATGGTGAGGCGGACCAAGCTTTTAAAGCGACTTTCGAAGCGCCCTATTACATCGAGAATGATGGAACAGCTGCAGCGCTCGGAGAATATGTGTTCGGCGGACGCATCCCGCAGCCTGATCCGATGTTCTTCATTCACATTGGACACGGTGTCGGGGGAGGGGCGGTTATCGACGGACGACCGTACCGCGGTGTCAATGGAAACGCCTGCCTGCCCGGAGTTCTCTACCCGTACGACCAGCCGCGCCCATCCGGCCAAGACCTTTTTGCCACCCTCAACGGTGCCGGCTTCGCCATCCACGACTTCGTCGATCTCGAGCGGTTGCCAGACAGCGCCGAAGTGGCTTTAGGAGCCTGGGTAGAACGCGCCGGAAAGCAGCTCAGCGAGACGGTACGTGTTGCAACGGCGATGTTCGACCCCGCGCTGATTGTCCTTGGGGGACGGCTGCCAGAACTCGTGACAGACAAGCTGGTGGGTGCAATTTCCAGTCAGCCAATCCTTGGTCCGTCGCGCGGCTTGGAGGTTGCTGCAGTCGAGGCCTCCCGACTTGGCCCTCGCGCCGGCGCGATCGGGGCCGCCTGCATTCCGTTCTTTGCCTCTCTCTTTTCAGCCGCCGTCGCAGACGATGGCAGTCCCTACCTTAACGGTCGCAAGCCCAAATCCCGACCCTAGATAATTCGATCCCGCGCCTGAGTGTCTTCGGGAGTCTACCGGGCAGACCCAGACACGAACCTCCCTTCCTTGCAGATCGGTGTCCCTGTAAAGCCTCAAATGACCAGCTTTAGGTGGCTGGATAAAACCAGACCCGCGGCGCCACGCAGAGCCGTATGGCCTTCGCCAATACCATTCACTGTGATCGATATCTCCTGACCAGGTCTCTTCACCACTAGCTGCTCGACATGCTGCCTGATCAGCTCCGCAGCCTTCATTCCGCCTCCGGCGACGTCTCCGTGAAGGACGTAGGAGTTGAGGGACAGTGTTTGCTGCAGGTTGACGATGCCGAACGCCACGTTGCGTGTATAACGGTCGAGAAGTTCCTCTGCCGCATTCGAGCCTTCGTCTGTTTCCTTGACAAGTCTGGCACAGGTGACGCTTCGGGGATGTGGCAAGCCCATTCGGACGGCTTCTTTTCGTAGCCACGGAAGGGCAGCTACCGTCTCCCAGCAACCGTGCTTTCCACAATTACAAAGGACACCGTCGATCTGAACCACGCTGTGCCCGAGCTCACCGCCGGATCCGGCGAGTCCACGATAGACCTTGCCGTCGATGAAGAAGGCGCCGCCGAGCACCTCGCCGGTATAGACCGCGGCAAAATTCTGCTGGCCGCGGCCGGGCCCGAACCATCTGTCCCCAACAAGCAAGGCACGAGGGTGATGATCGATAACAACGGGAAGAGAGAAGCGTTCTTGTAGTAGCGCTACAAGAGGTAGTCCCGTTAGAACGGGAGCAAGGTTGACGGTAAGAATTCTTCCTTTGTCACTGTCGATCATTCCAGCAGAAGCCACGCCAATGCCAAACGGTGCCTGCTGGGCCTGAGACAGTGTGGCAGTAAGCGTCTTGGTCATGACAGCGATGAATGCTTCTGTGTCGCCATGCGGATCAAACTCAGCTTTCGTAACGGCCTTGATCTCGCCGGTTAAGGCCACGAGGCATGATTGTATTGTGCCGGGCAGAAGGAGGACTGCGCCAAGCATCGGTGCATCGGGGTTAAAATAAAGCGGACGAGCCGGCTTGCCGCCTTTGACGTCGGAAGGCGACGCATCTCCCTCGATAAGAAGCTGGTCTTCGATCATCGGCTGCACAATACCGGTGATCGTGGTTCGGTTGACGCCCGCAAGTCGAGCGAGATCCGCCCGGCTTTTGGGTCCGTTATCATACAAAGCTTGAAGTACGCGACCGCGGTTTATGGCGCCGAGTGCCGATTGGGAGACAAGCGTCACGTTGCCGCTGTTCTCGCCGGCGGCGACTTCTCTGGTGGCAGGGGTGCGCTGGCCCAACGAATAGGACGGCTGGCTCTCAAACTTCACTTCTCTTCTCCAATCTACCGGATCCTTTTAGCCCGTACATTATCGAACGGCCATACAGCAAAGGGCCCTTCCGGTGATGCAAGCAGGACGTCGATGACAACCGCGGTACTGCGCGGAAATTTTCGCCGTGACAGCTCCTTGACACTAGCATAAGTTTGTGCGAGGTACAAACTAACTGCTTACAAAAAGCAAATTAGGGGTAACAATCTCAGATCGACAAGCGGAAGCCCGGTGGCTCCGCTGAAGGGGCGAGGTTGGGATACGAAGCAACTGAGGAGGCTGTTTATGACAATCGATATCCGAAATATGTCGCGACGTGACCTGCTGAAAAGCGCTTCCGTTGCAGCTCTTGTGGCTGGCGCGGGATCACTAACCATTCCACGGCGAGGGGCCGCGCAGGATGCGAACACGGTTCGCGTCCTGTCCGTTGAAGACCCATTCTTTTTCTCGATGAAGGCGCTGGTGCCGGAATACGAGAAAGAAACCGGCATCAAGGTCGAACTGGAGAGTCTCTCCTATGACGCCCTTCAATCGCGCCTCGTGTCTGCCTTTGTCGCCAAAACCTCAGACGCCGACGTCATTGTTGTCGATCAGATGTGGCTCGGGCAGTACCTCGACAATGGATGGATCATCTCGCTGAATGATTTTATTGCCAAGGACAGTGAATTCGATCTCTCCGATTTCATCCCGGAGGTCCTTTACTCCTCGAATATGTGGCGCGGCCAGATCGGCACATTGCCGGTCGCCGCTTATGCACAGGGCGTCATGTACCGCAAGGACGTGTTTGACGAACTCGGCATCGCAGCGCCGCCGACCAAGACCTCGGAAGACTGGACCTGGACGAAATATGTCGACACACTGAAGTCGATGGAAGGCAAGTCATTTGGCGGCAAACCGTTGTTTCCCACGGTGGTCTGCGGCTCTCAACCGTCGCCGATCGTCCACATGTTTACGCAGGTGTCGGCAAGCCACGGTGCGAACTGGTTCAAATCATTCCCTGCCGACCCGTGGGATTTCTCCCCGCAGCTGACAAGCCCCGCCTGGGTTAAGTCTGTTGAAGTCTATAGGCAGCTCTACAAGCTGTCGCCGCCTGAAGCGATCAATTATGTCTGGTTCGACGCCGGCACCCGTTTTGCCAAAGGCGACATCGGGATGTTCTACTGGTGGACCCCGTACTTCTACCTGATCAAGAACTCGGGCTACATGACCGGTAAGAAGTCGGACGTGATAGATAAGTACGCGACGGCGGCCTTGCCAAAGGCTGAGGGCGTGCCTCAGACCGTTAGTCTCGGCGGATGGAGCCTTGGCATCCCATCCAGTTCCGAAAGGCAAGAAGCAGGTTACGCCTTCATCAAATGGGCGACCTCGAAAGCCACGCAGAAGAAAATGGCTCTTTGGCCGGACCTTAACTACCAATTCTCCGACTTTGCGCGCGTTTCACTCTACGAAGACGAGGAAGTCAAAGCGCTCTATCCTTACCTCGATGTGCAGTATGCGATGATGAAGCAGGGCAACGGCAAGGTCACACGCCCGCCTGTGCCTGGTTACACGGCCATCGAAAGCGTGCTGGGCCTCACATTGAACCAGCTTTTGACCGGTAGCGAAGAGCCGAAGACCGGCCTTGAACGTGCCAACAGCCTGTTCGAGAGCATCCTGAAGGGTAATCTCATGATCCCTTATCAAAAAGCCAGCTACGCAGATACTCTCGATGGGGCCAAAGCCCTGATCGCCAAGAGATAATAGAGTTCTCCTCGGGCCGGCGCGACAGCGATCGCGCCGGCAGCTACTTGAAGAAGAACTGGATCTGGCAATGCACACGACAACTGTTCGCTCTCCGCGAGCCTTCAGGCCCGCCCGGAAGAGCTTTATCCGACGAAACCTGCCATACTTGCTGATCGCGCCTTCAGTCGTGATGCTGCTCGCTCTGATCGCCTACCCCTTGCTGTTTGCTCTCAGATCGAGCTTCTACTTCTGGAACCTGCAAATCGGCCCGGAGCCGCTCCAGTTCGTTGGCTTCGAGAATTATGTGCAGGCCTTTAACGCCTTTGACTTTCGCGCCGCACTCACCAACACATTGATCCTGTCGATCCTTGGCACGACACTTGAGTTCACGTTTGGCCTGGCGATCGCCCTCATCCTGCTCAAGGCACTGCCTGGCATGAACGTCGTGCGTGCCCTGCTGATCCTCCCCACCACGATTGCCCCTATCGTCGTCGGATTTTTGTTCCGCTATCTCTATGATCCCGGCGGTGGACTGTTGAGCTGGGTGTTGCAGTCGCTTTGGCTACCCGTGCCGGCAGAGGGAATTCTTGGCTCGCCTTCGACCGCACTTACGGCAATCCTCTTCGTCGACATCTGGCAATGGACGCCGTTTTTTGCAATCGTCCTCTACGCAAGCCTCTTAGCCGTTCCTGACGAAATATTGGAAGCCGCGCGACTGGATCGGGCTTCCGCGTGGACGATCCTGATGCGTATCAAGCTGCCGCTGATCAAGCGCACCGCGATCATCATCGTCATGCTTCGCTTCATGCAGATCTTCAACACCTTCGACACGGTGCTTGTGCTCACCCGCGGCGGACCGGGCACCTCGACGCGCACCCTTGGATACTCGCTCTACGAGCAGGGCCTCGTCAACTTCAACATTGGTCTTGTCAGCGCAATGACCTGGATCACCGTGCTGATCGTCAATGTCATCGTTGCCCTCTACGTCTTCTTCGCGTTCAGAAACGAGGAGTGGTAAAATGTCCCGTCGTCGCACAAGCTTCAACACGGCACTCACCTACATCGCCGGCCTCCTCTTCCTGGCAATCTTCGTTGGGCCGATCCTATGGTTTATCGCTCTGGCCGTTCGCCCGGCCGAGACGGCCTTCACCATGCCGCCGCAAATTACCTTCGAGCCCAATCTCGACGCATTCCGGCACATCCTCGTCGATCCCGGCACCAATGCACCGCAACTGGTCAACAGCCTGATCGTCGCAATCGGCGCCGTGTTGCTCAATCTGCCCTTTTCCGTTCCTGCTGCCTACGCGTTGTCCCGCTTCAAGCTACGCGGCAAGAAAAACATCATGTTGTGGTACCTCGGCTTGCTGATGGCCCCGCCAGTCGCGTTTCTGATCCCGTATTTCATCCTCATCACGCGCATCGGTCTGCAGGGTTCCTATTTCTCCATGATCCTCGTCCTACAGACTCTGACGATCCCGTTTTCCGTCTGGTTGATGAAGAGCTTTATCGATGAGGTGCCAGTGGAGCTGGAGGAGGCCGCCCGGGTCGACGGTGCTCGATGGTACACGATTATGTTGCGGATCACGCTACCGATCGTTCGTCCCGGCATCATCGTAACCTCGATGTTTGCCTTCGTGTTCGCATGGAACAACGCGGCTTTTCCGCTGGTGCTGAGTTCGCGATCCACCGCCACTCTTCCGATCGGAACACTTGGATATTTCGCAACGAGCGGAGTGACCTGGAACTACATCGCCGCCGCAGCAGTGCTCGCGATGATACCTCCGATGATCATCTTCCTTGTTTTCGATCGATACGTCGTACGAGGCCTCACCTTTGGTTCGGTGAAGGGCTGAGCTTTCCCTTTATGAATGGAGTAATGAAATGAGCAGACTGCGAATGGGCGTCATTGGCGCCGGTCATTGGGGCGGCAATCACGCCCACACCTTTAATGTCTTGCCGGAGACCGAGCTGGTCGGCGTCTGCGACCTCGATGAGGGCAGGGCGCTGAAGATGAAGGAAACCTACGGCGCAACGCGGGCCTTCACCGATTATCAGAAGCTGATCTCCAGCGATCAGATCGATGCGATCTCGGTTGCGACACCTGACTTTACCCACACGCCGATCATTCTGGCCGCTCTGAAAGCCGACAAACACGTATTGAGCGAAAAACCGCTTGCGACGACAGTGCGCGAAGCCGAGGAGATTGCTGCGGCCGCCGCAAACTCCAAGGGCAAGCTGATGATTGATTTCCATAATCGTGTAAATCCCATCCTCGTCCAGGTCCGCGACATGATCCAGGGCGGCCAGATCGGCTTGGCAAAGCACGGCACCGCGCGTCTTTCGAATACGACATTCGTTCCGTTCGAAATGTTGAGCTGGGCTGCGAAGTCTTCTGCACTCTGGTTCCTGGGCAGTCATCTGGTCGATGTCCTGCGCTTCATCCTGGCGGACGAGGTCGTACGGGTTTATTCCGTCGCCCGCTCGGGGACCCTGTCGGCCGGCGGCGTGGATACGAAGGATTTTCATGTCTCGGTGCTTGAATTTTCCAAGGGCACGGTCGTGACCATGGAGAACAGCTGGATCCTGTCGCGTGACAATCCTTCGCTTGTCGATTTCAAGATCGAGTTTGTCGGTGAAAAGGGCCAGGTCCAGGCGGACCCCACCCACAATGGCGGCCTGCGAAAGATCGTCGACGGCGGACTAAAATACAATGACTATATCGGCATAACACCAACCGGCCAGACGCGTATCGGCGGCTTTGTCCTGGAATCCATCGCTCGCTTTGTCGATAGCGTCGTGCGCGACGCTCCGCTACTGGCAGATGCGCAGGACGGCCTGGCAAACACCAAGATCCTGGCAGCGATCGAGGAATCCGTCGCGACCGGCAAGGCTGTGAACATCGGCTAAAGCCGGAACCAAAAGCGCGGGGCATGTCCGCACACACAGTGCGGCTTGCCTTGCTTGAATATATGGAGAGTAGATAAAAATGGCATCCATGACCTTCGACGGGATCGGCAAGACCTTTCCGGACGGAACCGTTGCCGTTGCCAATGTAAGTTTTTCGGTCGCCAACGGAGAATTCGTCGTGCTGGTCGGGCCGTCCGGTTGTGGCAAGTCGACATTATTGCGGATGGCAGCGGGTCTTGAAACGCTCAACAGCGGCCGGTTGCTCATGGATGACGCTGATGTCACCGAGACAGAACCCCAGGACCGGGATATTGCGATGGTTTTCCAGAACTACGCGCTCTATCCCCATATGACCGTTTACGACAACATGGCCTTCGGTCTGCAGCAGCGCAAAATGCCCAAGGACAAGATCGATAAGCTGGTGCGTGACGCGGCGGAAATGCTCGACCTTACCCGCTATCTCGAACGCAAACCAGGGGCGTTGTCGGGTGGCCAGCGGCAACGTGTGGCAATGGGTCGGGCGATCGTTCGCCATCCCATGGCCTTCCTGATGGACGAGCCGCTTTCAAACCTTGATGCCAAGCTCCGCGTACAGATGCGCGGCGAACTGAAGCTGCTCAACCAGCGGCTCGGTGTAACGACGCTCTACGTAACCCACGACCAGGTCGAAGCCATGACCATGGGCGATCGTGTCGCTGTGCTGAAGCCAGTATTCAATGGAGAGGAGAGCAATCTTCAGCAGGTCGACACTCCGCAAATGCTCTACGACAAGCCCGCCAACCTCTTTGTCGCGGGCTTCATCGGATCGCCCGCGATGAATTTTGTGCGCGTCGAGCTGACTGCGGAAGCCGGGGCACTCAAAGCTGCGGTAACTGGAACGCAGATATCCTTCTCCGTCGCCGCCAAGCCGGCACTTTCGGAATATATAGGCCGGCAGGTCATCGTTGGAATTCGCCCGGAGATGTTTCTGGTTTGCCCCGCGTCTGAAGCCCTCTTCAACGAGCAGGTCCCGGTTGCCGAAGCGCTGGGAGCCGACACCTTCGTCTTTTTCGACATCGCGTCACCGCCGGTCAACGTAAACGATGCCGAAGATACCGAAGACTTTACAAATAAAGGTAAGAACCGACTTGTCGCGCGGATCCCACCGGCGCTCACACCGCGTCCCAACCAACATTTGCCGCTCACTGTCGATCTGGAAAAATTGCACTGGTTCGATCCGGTAACCGGAACTGCGATCCGAGACTGACAGAACATCCGCAAATTATCGCCTCACTAGGAATTCAAGTCTTTTCTCCTGCCCTCCCAGGCAACTTGGCTGTCGTCGAATACGAGGTCGGCGGCAGCCATTTTTTTCTTCGGATTCCGAATTTTGAAATGCAGAACCTGAACATTCATGCACCGTGACAGAGCTTAGAGGAGTGGCTTGTGAAACATGTTTCCATTGTCGGGAAGTTCTTTGTCATCATGGCCATTTTTGGTGTCACGGCGCTGGGACTGACATTCTATCAGAGCCGCCAGATGCTTGCGGTAAACGATAGTTACCAAGGGCTTCTCGACCGGGATGCATCTGCAGCGCTTCGATTGACACAGTCAAACAGAAGTCTCGAAACGGCGCGTGCCAGCATCAGCGACATGGTGATGACGCGGTCGAAAGAAGCGAGGGCGCGGGCAGAAGCAGGTCTGAATGACGCGCGAGAGAACTTCGTCAGGTTCATGGATCTGGCTGTCCAGGCAGTTCCCGAGCAGGGCGAACTGCCGAAGTTGAAGGCGGATGGATTCTCTGTCCTGACCGACACGTGTGGTGCAGCGATCGCTGTGGCCCGCGGCGCGACCAGTGAAGCCGAGCTTGCCATGGTACAGCAACTCTATCTGACTTTATGTCAACCCGCCTTCGCTGCCATTTCACCGAGGTTTACGTCCGTGACGGAAAAACTCGCTTCAGACGCGGAGCAAAAGCGTGCTGATGTTTTACGCGTTGTCGGTGACACGTCAGTGCTGAGTTTGGGAGCAGCTATTACGGCGCTGCTCGCCGTTTCATGCTTTGGTTTCATCGCAATTCGCTCCTGGTTGGTCAAACCGATCAAGCAGATGGTTTCGACGATGAAGGTCATTGCCGAGGGCGATCTGACGTTGTCTGTTGAGGGAACGATCCGCCGTGACGAGATCGGATCCATGGCCCGCGCAGTGCAAATCTTTAAGGACAACGAGTTACGGACACGCGATCTCGAAAAGGATGTAGAGGCCAGTCGTGGGGCAAGCGAGATCGAACGTGCTCGCATAGCCGACGCCGAGCGCCAGCGGGCACGTGATATGGCGGACGCCACGGCCGGGCTGGCTGAGGGTCTGAAGCAGCTTGCGAGCGGAAACCTCGTGTTCAGGCTCGACGCCAGTTTTGCTGAGGATTTCGAACCGTTGCGCGCAAACTTCAACGCCGCTATTGTTCAACTCGCTGAAAGCCTGAGAGCCGTGTCGCACGCCACCGGATCGATAGATGACGGCGCGCAGGAGATCGCTTTGAGCGCGCAGGACCTGTCCCGGCGGACTGAGCATCAGGCCGCTTCTCTGGAGGAAACTGCCGCCTCCCTGGATCAGATCACCCAGAATATCGCCAGCTCTAGCACGCGCACGGCGGAAGCCCGACACGTTGCGGTCGAGGCGAACAAATCCGCCCGTCATTCCGGGAAAGTCGTTTCCAGCGCTGTCGCAGCAATGCAGCGCATCGAACATTCTTCCTCGCAGATATCGGCTATTGTCGGCGTGATCGACGAAATCGCGTTTCAGACCAATCTCCTGGCCCTCAATGCAGGCGTTGAAGCGGCACGGTCCGGCGAGGCCGGAAAGGGCTTTGCAGTCGTTGCACAGGAGGTGCGGGAGCTTGCTCAACGCTCAGCTCACGCAGCAAAGGAGATAAAGGACCTGATCCTCAATTCCGTTGACGAGGTCAGCAGTGGCGTCACGCTGGTTTGCGATACCGGTGAGACGCTCAAGATAATCGAGGAACAAATCGTGTTGATCAACACCCAGCTTGATGCCGTCACGGTTGCTTCCAATGAGCAGTCGGCAACTCTTTCCGAGATCAATCGGACCATCAATCAACTGGATCAAGTTACGCAGCAAAATGCTGCCATGGCCGAGGAGTCCACGGCTGCAAGTACTGCACTTGCCGCAGAGGCAAAGCGGCTGCGGTCGATCGTCGCCGGGTTTCAGATTGACATCGGCAATGGGATCTCTGAGCAGCGAACCGATCAGACCAACGCCGGGACAGCGTCAATGTCTTCGCCACCGCGACTTATGCTCGGAAAGGGTGCGCACCCAGTCGGAACATTGAGATAGCTCGGCAGCTCCATTTTGGCGCCGCTCAATACATACCCGAGGATCGCATGCGGAGGCCGTTAGATGACGAAATTCAGCAATTCAGAAAGAAGCAGACTGGCGGCACCGCGTAGAGCAGCCAGGCATTCGCCATCTCCGAAAACAAGGGCGATATCATCACCTGGGCGATGGAATACCAGATCGTGGAAGCTTTCCTGAATCAGACGAAGAATGGGGCCTCCCCCCCGTACAATGTCCCCGTGAATAACAATGAAATTCGGCGCCATAAACTGCTGGAGGTTCGCCAGGCCAACCGCGATATTGAACGCGTAGTCGCGAACGAGGTCTCTTGCGCCCGGTACGTCCTTGTCGGCCAGCGTCAACAATCGGCTCACATCCAGGGAGAGAGGACGTGGCAACCGCCTAACCTTAGCTTCGGTCCTTAACCACTTCGAGCTGGCGATCGTTTCCCAGCACCCGCGTCTGCCGCACTGGCACATCCGACCTTTGATGTCTACGGTCGTATGACCGATTTCACCACCTGCACCTGCGGGTCCGCGATAGAGATGTCCATCAAGGTAAAGCGCTCCGCCCAAAGTCTCTCCGATATAGACCGAGGCGAAGTTTCTCCGACCGCGGCCTTGTCCAAACCAGCGATCCCCAACGAGTAACGCCCTCGTATCCTGATCGACGCAGACTGTGACTCCGAAACGCTTGTTCAATTCGGTTTCGAGCGGAAATCCATCGAGGAAAGGCGCAAGGCCGACGGTCACGATCGTGCCAGTCTCCGTATTGATCATTCCTGCGACGGCTACACCGATCCCCAAGATCGGCTTTCCAGATGCGACGGCTTTTTCGACACAGGTGCTTATAATACGGAACGCGTCGGCCGCATTTGCTACGTTCTTCGGGAAGTAGACGGCATTTTGAGCATAGACCTCGCCCTCCAAAGAGACCAAACACGCACTCACTCGGTCGTGCAGCAGGAGCACCGCGCAAATTGGCCTTGCGTCCTTGGAAAACCACAATTTGGTAGCCGGCTTGCCGCCTGTTTCATTGGGAGGGATCACCTCTCCTTCCGCGAGCACCCCCTGATCGAGTAAAGGCTGCACAATCCCACCGATAGTTCCTCGAGTCACGCCGGTAACGCGGGCCAGATCCGCCCTGCTAGATGCTCCTATGTCGTACAAGGCTTGTAGCAATCGTCCTCGATTTGCGGCCCCTAAAGTTCCCGTCGAGATTAGTTTTTGAGCCAACGTAATGCCCTTACCACTTTCGCTTTTATGGCTATCGTCAGGGCTGCTCTCATTCTCTCCAAGCCGGAAAGCTTGAAGTCTTCTTATCAACGAGTCCATTTCATCCGATCCTGTTTATGAATCCAACTGAGCCGCAACAGTGAGCACTACCGACCGGCTAACCGGAGCTCCCCATTCGGACGGTCTCGGATTATGGTGTTAGAGCCATCTGGGGTTCCTTTAAACGCGTCTTATGACCCTGGAAAACCATGAAGGATCCCCTCACAAGGCTTTCTTCAATGACCTCAGATGTCCGAGCAATCGTTAAAAAACAATTGATATATCGAAGTAACGAGCCGAAGCGGAGCGGTTCTAACGGTTGAGCCAATCATTCTACGAAACCATGTTCGGAATCCGGCATGTACTTGTCTATATTAAGCACCCCAAATATATATTCGTATATACTTGATTTTATACCCACTTTTAACTTTTGCATCTCCGAAAACGGTGCTAGCGATTGTGGGGGCTGATCAGCATTTCAATGAACGATGATTGGACAATGCAATGAACGGATTTGGTGCACCAGAGCGCAAAACGCGCAAGGCGCAAGGTGCTTGCGCAGTCGAGAAGCTCGCCATTTTCGGTGGGACCCCTGTGATCCCTCTGGGACGCGTCATACCTTGGCCCGCGGCAGAGAAAAAGCACCTGGATGCGCTTCGCGGAGTTGTGGATAGTGGGAAATATCACCGCGTCAATCATCCAATTGTCAGCGATTTGGAGCGAAATCTTGCAAGGTGGATTGGGAAGTGGCAAGTGCGCGCTGTTGGCAGCGGAACGGCGGCTATTCACATTGAACTCGACTACGTCAAGGAGCGCGGAGAGCAAGTTGTTACCGCGGCACTGAATTGGCCGGGAGCGGTAGGACCCATTACCATCAATGGCCTTGAACCCGTCTTCGTCGATGTCGACATGAGCGTAGCCGGGATTGATCAGCGGGCGGCCGCTGAGAGGTTCAATCCCAACGTCGCTGCAGTTCTGATCACCCACCTTTTCGGGAACAATGTTCTCGTCCCCGATGGAAGGCATGCTGCGCGTGCTCAGGGAATTGCAGTGATAGACGACATCTGCCAATCGATCGCAGCCGCGAAAGTAATCGTCGGCGGCTCTCATCTCGATACAGACGCACTCGCTCTTTCCGGAAACGGCGCTAAACATCTTGGGGCCGGCGAGCTGGGATTTGTCATAACGGAGGACGCCGACCTAATTGCCCATGTTGATCGCGTATCGCTGTCAAGCTCGTCTCGCAGCGGAGCGCGAATATTTTCACCTCTTTCCCAAGGGTACAATTACCGGCCCAACGTATTCTCTTCATCTATTGCGAAGCTGCGGGTCACAGAGATGGATGCGCAACTCGAAATTCGAAGAGACAATAGCAATCGGTTATGGGAGATGATCAGCGACCTTGCGGGTATACTTCCGCTTTTCGACCCGTCAGACTGCGACCATTCAGTGCTCAATTTTCCTTTGCGCATTGAACCTGAGGCGCTTGGCTTTGCGCCAGGCCCGGCTGCGAGGGATTTCGTCGTCAAATCGCTGCAGGCCGAAGGTGTGCCTATCTGTGTTTGGCTCACGAAGCCCGTTTTTGAATATCTCCCGGAAATTCGCAACAACTGGAACGCCGCCGATTTTCCAAACACCGTGAAAATATTGGATACGATGTTCTACGTCTCCGAGATCGCGCCGCCCAACGGTGGCGAGTTGATGCATCTTTACGCAGATGCTTTTCACAAGGTTTGGAGTGCAATTCATAAGCAGGGGCCGGAGATCGCCGCTGGAGCAATTTCCAACTGAGCACCACGCCTCGCGACAATTCCCCAGTGCCGCAATAGTCTATCCCCACAGATTTTAAGCACGCCTTTATCAATGGGCAATCTAAAGCTGCACTGGGACAAAACTCAAAGCCATTTCTACGACGAGGCTCTTTGTATGTCTTTCTTAAAAAAACCGGAATTATTGATCTTCGACTGCGACGGGGTCCTCGTCGATAGCGAGCTTATCGCAACCGCAGTGCACATCGAAGCGTTGGCGAAGTGTGGCTATATCATATCCGCTGAAGAGTATAATGATCGCTTCGTGGGAATGACTGACCAGCAGAGTTATTCAGTCATAGAATCCGAGCGAGGCCTCCGCCTACCAGAGGATCACCATGAAAGCGTGATGGCCGAAATCGCAAATCGTTACGCGCGTGATCTGCGCGCGACCAGTGGCGTTCGGCAAACGTTGCAAGCCATCAATTTGAAGAAGTGCGTGGCGTCGAACAGTGACACTGCAAAGCTCTGTTTGGCACTTATAGTCACAGACCTACACAATTTTTTTTGGCCCCATGTCTTCAGCGCTTCGCAAGTTGCGCGTGGTAAGCCGGCTCCGGATCTCTTTTTGTTTGCAGCACAGAATATGAAGACGCCAGCTGGCAGTTGTCTTGTTATTGAAGATAGTGTTGCTGGAACTCAGGCGGCGGTGGCTGCCGGGATGACGGTGATTGGCTTCGTAGGTGGCTCCCATTGCCTACCTGGACATGGAGACAAACTGGCAGAAGCAGGTGCGATAAAGCTGTTTAATGACATGGCGGCACTGCCACAAATCTTGGCCGATTTGTGATCATCAATTGCGCTCTGGCGACCCGCTTGAGTCCCGGTATCACTGTCCAGATTCATGGTGGGTGCGATAGCATCAGGGTAGTGCACGGGCTTCCTCATTGACCTAACCGCGCCTTGTTGGCTCGGACCGCCAAAGACATGGAGACACTATGATCGCGAAACCAATGGCAGCTGAAACTCCGGTAACGATCGATTACCTAGAAGGATTTCCGAATTTCCTTTCCGTTTGCACAAGCTGGGCCTTCGGACAATGGGGTTGTCAATCGTATGGCTCATATGAACAAACGCGATGTGAGTTTGAAGCCGCAACGAGCAGTTCAATGCCACTGACACTTATTGCCATTGAAAACGCCGTGCCCGCAGGAATGATCACGTTAGCTGATCGTGACTTCGACGGAAAATCCAATCTATCCCCATGGCTTAAGTCGCTGTATGTCCATCCATTCCACCGCAATAAAGGAATAGCCGCGTTGTTGATTAACCGGCTGGAGCAGGAGGCATTGCGTCTCGGTTGCAAAAGCCTCTACTTGGTAACAGAGGACGCGCGCGTTCTTTACGAAAACAGTGGCTGGCAGGCAATTGACTACGTCCAAACATCGTTTGGCCTAGCAGATTTGATGACGAAGGCTCTGCCGGAGACTCCACTTGCCTGAAAAACCCCTACGCCACAGCGTTGAGAACGCGATATCGCGACCCCTTTGGTGTGATCCGATTTTATGGACCATCTTGATGTTGCTGTTGCAGCCGTAACGCCAGCGGCGACTGAGGCGCTGGCTAGCTGTCTCTTGTCGCTGCGATGGCATTCATCCCTGCTTCCGTTCCCACCAGCTTAACCACTGCTGAGACGCTTGTGCTGTTGCAAAAAGCCGCAGGTGCAAGAGGTACGATGTAGCGAGCTAACGAACATTATCATCGAAAGGTTCTGAATCTTTATGCAATCCAGCAACAACGTAGCAGCGTCAGCGACTCTTCATTCTAGCTCCTGGCGTTTTGGCCACCTCTGCGGCCGGTCGTGTCTGCGAGCATCGCTCATATTAACTTCTTTTTTTGCCTTCGGTGTTTCATCCAGTGCCGAAGGAACGGCGCTGCTGCCGGTAAAGCCTTCGCCATATCTCGTAAGTGCGATTACGAGAAGCATGTTTAAGCTGCCGGAACCCGACGATGACCTGGTCATCTTATCTGCGCATCGCGGATCCTGGGAGATCTATCCAGAGAATTCAGCCTACGCCTTGCAAGACGCCTGGAATTCGCAAATCGAGAGCGTGGAAGTCGACGCCCGCTTCACCGCGGACAAGGAAGTGGTTCTATCTCACGACTACAGGATTGAGCGCGAGTCAACTGGAAGCGGTCTATTATACAACCAAGACTTTTCTCAATTAAGGCAGGCGGATCTAAGGGACCGGCATGGTCGCGTATTTACGGATCCGCACGGACGAAAGGCTAAGTTCCTGACGTTCTCTGCCGCGCTCGATCTACTCGCTCAATATGTTTCCGACGATGGTCGTGGCTACGTGATGATCGTAGACGTCAAGGCGGCGGTCGATGATCAGGACCCGACCGATCCCATCGAGCTCATGCAACATTGCCTTGACATTCTCGCGACCAAGGCAAATGCGAAACTCAGCAAAGCCGTCGTATTCAAACTCAAAGCGAAGGATGCGGTGGATGTCGGCACGATCTTGAATCGGACGACCTACGACCCCGGCCTCATTGGTGGGCTGATTATTGTCGAGAACCCGGATGACCAGAACGTGAAGGATTCCAGCTATGATCCCCACGAGGACTCAATCTACGATCAATGGAATGTGGCGCCGTTTTCCATTCAATTTGAGATGAACCAATTCTACAAAGGCGACGGTCTTCAGGCGTATTTTGACTATATCGACCAGAAGCAGGGCTTCGCCACCTATCATGAAAGTAACTACTATCCCGAGGGCGTTGCCAACAGCGCTGGCAAATGCTGCTTCGAGCATAACACCGATCCTAAGTCGACCGCGCAACGAGGTATCGTGCCCGATTACCGAGGTGATCCGGAGATGGCGATCGTCAATCGTACGAATCTTATCACCACCGATTTGCCCGACGTAATCGGCGACATGCTGCGCCAGATTGGGCGCCGCAACACAACCAAACTCAGCCGCTAAGGCAAGACCAACGCGTCCGCAAAGGATTGTCTAATGAATTATGGGAAAAGAATCTTCCTACTGTTTTCTGCGGTGGGTTGTCTTGCTGCTGGCGCGGGCCAATCGGCATCATGCATCGATGAAGCCAATTGTCTTAGAAGCGCATCCGACAAAGTATCTCAGACCCTCACACCGAAGGTCGTGCCGATTTTCGGACAATATCCAAAGGTGTACATACACGACTCGGCGGCAGGAGTGGATTATCCAGTGCCTGAAAATACGAGGCAGGCATTTGACTTCTATACCAATAAGACTTCTTTCAACTTTCCACCGCACGGATCAGTCGAGACTAGTCGACCCGCATCGATCAGACCCGACAGGGGATTCACAGTCCTTTTGGTAGAAAAGACCCGAGACAATACCGTTCCTAATGGCGGTAGCGCGCTGTCGCTACTTAGTTCCCCTTCGAACGGCGCCTACCTGTCATTTGCGTTAGGTGCCACGCCTAACGCAAATGGTCAAAAGTGGTCTTTTGCAAAAAGCCTGCTTCAAAGTGGAAGGGCGGATACTGCGTGGTGGCAAAAGCCGTGGGATATGAACGTCGTGGGGCCAACAGGCGCATTCTCCGGCACAGAGTGGATTTACTACACCTTCACTCCAGACGGCAAACTTCGCATCGACCGTTTCGCGCCATATACCTATCTTTTGATGTTTACAGCTTACCAATGGGATGAGGCAGTGCTCGACAGCGGGTTCCCGCATTCTGCCTACAGCTCTGGTACGCCAACCGGCCGCCCGAAATCCGTCACTTTCGGCTCGGTTGGGCCATGGGTTATTGGCGCGGCCGCGGTGCCCGGGCAGAGCTCGCCCATGATCGAGCCAGTGGAGGCACTGCCGGGCTTTGAGGGAGTGACGATCTTTTCGACCCCGTTGTCCATGAAAGAAGTTATAGCGTATCAGAACTCCCTGAAGTCGAGCGATTTTCTCGATGTCAGCATGCTGCCATGCAATAGCGGTCAGTACCTTTCCGGGGAAATCAGAACCCCCTGTGGTACGGCTCGTCCTGGCAATCCTCCGTCCAATGTTAATTCGGTGGCTCGAAATGGGATCAGCAACAAAATCGAACGCCAGTGACTCTCATTCTGTTCCGACGACAGCTTTACGAAACCAGTTTCAGGACGACCGGTTAGCGGTGAAAGCTGCGCGAGAAATCGATCGTGACAAACAAATAGAGCCGTCTCCAGGGAGCCGAATGAACGGATTGCGTGACGATCAAAGTCGGCAGCCCTCACAGACCCAATGCCCGCATCATTTTGTGAGGGCGGTAATGTGATCGGCCGCTGGATCTATTGTTGATCACTGAGATGTGTCGGAGGCGGGATTGATCGAAATCAAGCAGCCTTCCAATTATCATGAAGCGCTTCTGCTTGAGCCTCATCTCGGATCTGTTGTACCGGTTAGTGAAGGTTAGCACGCCTTGCGAAGCAGGTCGACGCTATCGACCAGAACGACCTTGCCTCTGACTTCGACGCCCGACGCCGCGAGCGCCGCAAATGCGCGGGAAAGGGCTTCCGGCGCCAGTCCCAGTTTGCCGGCCAGGATTCGCTTCCGGTAAGGAAGGCGGAACGTGACCCGCGAGGTGGTGGCCGAGGCGGGGCAGCGGCTCATAAGGTAGTTTGCCACCCGCTGCGCGGCTGTGAGCAACCGGTCTCCCGCAATACAATCCATCGCGCCGAGCAGGTGCCTGACCATGATGCGCATGACGTTCCGGTGTACGACCGGATGTTGGTCGGCGAACGCCTGCAAGTCCGCAAGCGCAAACAGCGCGACCTCGGCCCCGTCGGCGGACCGCGCGCTATAAGCGTAGGACCCGCCCCCCGCGAGTAGATACTCTCCAAAGGTGTCGCCCGGCTCGCACACGCAGATATCCGCTTCGCGCCCGGCGGATTCCGATTTTGAAAGTCGGACAAACCCGTTCATGACGCAGTAGACGAACGATGCCTGCTGGCCCTCGGCTATGATCTTCTCGTCAGCGGCGAAGGTTCGAACCTCAGCCGTTGCGGTGAATTGCTCCACAGTCGCCTGATCCAAACCAGCAAACAGGTCAGACTGCAGAAGTACAGAATTTTTCGCAAGCATCCATCTTCCTTTCGTGTTTGGACCCAGTGTGCGGTCAGGGTTCTCGTTGATCGGTTTCGTCCTCGGCGAGGATTCGCCAGGCGGCGCCTTGAAGGTCGTCATACTGGCCGCTCTTCAGCGACCAAAGGAATGCCAGGAGTCCTATTCCTCCCATCAGCAGCGCGATCGGTATGAGATAGATCAACATGTTCATGCGGCTTTGACCTCCGCACTCCTGCCGATCTCTCCTCGAATTTGCATATCTCGACGCTTGCCGAACGCGTTCAGGCGCAGCGCGTTCGTCACGACGATGATTGAAGATGTCGACATTGCCACCGCCGCTATGAGCGGCGTCGCCAGTCCGGCGATGGCGATCGGCACAGCCAGAACGTTGTAACCGATGGCGAGAGCGAAGTTCTGCCGGATGAGGCTGGCGGATCTTTGTGCAACGGCGATCGCTTCCGGAACAGCGTCAAGGCGATCATTGAAGAAAACGAGGTCGGCGGCCTGTCTGCCGATATCGGAGGCCGTGGCCGGCGCCATCGAGACATGCGCCGCAGCAAGTGCCGGGGCGTCGTTGATACCGTCGCCAACCATGAGCACGCGACGACCTTCGCCATTCAGCCTCTGGCATTCCTCGACCTTCTGTTTCGGCGTCAGAGAGCCCAAAGCCCTGTCGATACCCAGGGCATGTGCCGTATTGTCGACGACGGTCTGCCTGTCGCCGGACACGATCAGCGTTTCAAGGCCGGCTGCATCGAGCCGGTCGATGGCCTCGCAAGCACCCGGACGAAGCGTGTCATCGAAGAAGAAGCGGGCAAGATCGACGCCATTCTTCGACAGGACCACTTCCGAGAACGGATTGTCGGCGGTGCGGGGCACGACGCTGGTTCCGCAGGCAAACGCCGCGTTGCCCAATCGATAGACATCCGCTCCGTTCCTGGCTTCCAGTCCCCCACCGGGGATTTCCGTGACGATGTCGAAGGACATGGGGGCAGTTTCGGTGTCCCGTACCAGGGCCCGAGAAAGAGGGTGCCGTGAATGCGCGGCCAATCCACGGGCGATTGCGGTGGCGCTCTCGTCCATGGCGTCCACTCTGACAAGGCGCGAACTGCCCATCGTCAAGGTGCCCGTCTTGTCAAAGGCCACGGTGTCGGTCTCGGCCAGTCTTTCGAGTGCTGAGCCATCCTTCACCATGATGCCCTTCCGGAAAAGCTCCCCCGCGGCGACGACTTGGACCACGGGCACGGCAAGACCCAATGCGCATGGACAGGTAATGATCAGCACGGCTACCGCGACCAGCATGGCCTGTTTCCAGTCTCCGCCCAGAAAACCCCAGGCAAGAAAGGAGACCAGCGCCAACAGATGCACGACCGGTGAATAGAGTGCCGCAGCACGGTCGGCGATCCTGCGATAGCGAGCTCTTCCGCCCTCGGCTGCTTCCATGAGGCCGATGATCTCGGAAAGAAGCGAATCCTTGGCGATTCTCGTCGCCCGCAACACGAGCGAGCCGGTCAGATTCATCGCACCCGAACTCACTTCAGTGTTGCTGACGACGGCAACGGGGCTGCTCTCGCCGGTGACGATGGACAGGTCCACGTCGCTTTCTCCGCTGACGACTATGCCATCGACGGGAACCCGTTCGCCTGCGGCTATCGAGATTTCATCTCCAACCGCGACCTCTTCGACCGCAATAAAACGTCGCGACCCGTCCGGATTGATGAGCAAAGCTCCGCGCGGGGCCAGTCTTGCGAGTCCGTTGATCGCCGCCCGAGCCTTTTCCCGCATGACATGATCGAGGGTTCTGCCGATCAGCAGGAAGAAGAGCAGCGAGACCGAAGCGTCGAACCACGCATGCTCGCCGTGATGGATGGTCTCCCACAATGAAACGGCGTAGGAGAGCGTCACGGCGAGCGAGATGGGAACGTCCATGTTGGTGCGCCCGTGCCGGAGCGCATTCCAGGCCGATTTGAAGAAGAAGCGCCCCGCATAAACCAGCGCGGGCGCTGCTATCATCGCCGAGATCCAATGAAACATGTCGCGCGTCGCGGCATCTGCGCCCGACCAGACCGATACTGAAAGCAACATGATGTTGGCGGCCGCAAAACCGGAAACGCCGATCGCGAGGAGAAGCTGATTTCTGGTCCTGTCGTTCTCGGGAGTTGAGGGCGTGAAGAGATGCGCGCGATATCCGGCCGAGTTGATCGCTGCGAGGATCTTGGACGGATCGGTTGCGCGCGCCTCGATCTCTTCCTGGTAGACGCAGGTCACCCTTCGAGCCGTGAGATTGACTCGCGCTGTCTTGACGAAGGGAAGCGCCAACAACGCCCTTTCGACGGTCGAAATGCAGCCGCCGCAGTGAACGTCGGGAACACTCAGGTCCAGCTGACGCAATCCCTCGCCGAGCGGCTGGCTGGCAAGGCGAACCTCTTCGGCACTGGATGATGTCGTGCTGAGGGCAAGTACGCTTTCCGCGTCCATGGTACAGCAGGTCATTGGCCTAACTCCGCGGTATCGATGCGTTTTGCCTCGTGCATGACGACCACGCCGCCGTTTCGCGAAATGGCCTCGACGATCCAGTCACCTTCAGCTAGGCCATGTTCCGCTTCGAACTGCCCCGCGGCGATCCTCCTGAGCGCAAGGTGGAAGTCCTCGTGGTCTCCGACGGGCCGTTTGAAATTCAGAACGACGTCGTCGACGATCGCAGGCGATCCGCTCCTGTCGTGAATGTCGTAGCGGATCTCGTTGCCCCTTATGGAGAGCGTGCCCTTGATGCCGGAAGTGGCCATTGCCTTCATTGCGGCCGCTTTGCGGTTGAACTCCTGACTGGCGACATAGGTGTTTTCCACGACCAGACCGCTCCAGCTGGAAGAGGCATAGACGGCCATGGTGACGTTCACCGCGATCACCACGCAAAAGAATGCCGAGGTCGAAAGCAGCATGTGCAGGCCTGTAAAACCTTGAGCGGAGGTCTTCATTTGATGTCTCCCGGTGCATTGAACGCCGCGCGGTAGGTTGCCCGATCGGCATGATCGGTATCTTCGATAACGAACAGAAATTCATTGATCGCCGCTCCGGTAGGCTTGCGCGTAACGAAGACCTTGAGCGTCGTGGCCGCGTCGGGTTCGGCATGGACTGTAAAGCTGCGAGCGTCTTCCTTGCCGAACTCGGGAATGCGCATCGTCGCCCCCTCCAGCCCGACCAGACTTATGTTCACATCCCTCGGCGTCGGCACCATGTTCAGAACACGAAGCGTGTAGCCATTCCGCAGCGAGCCGTCGCTTTCCAGAACATATTGGGGGTTTCGGTCGTGAACGACGTTGAGTTCAAGGCGCTCCCGAAAGGTGAGATGGACGAGCATGGCCACGCCGACCGACGCCCAGGCGACTGAGTAAAACACGGTTCTCGGACGAAAGATGATACGCCAGTTGAAGTGCCGGATCGCCGGAATGAAGGTCCCATCCTCGTTTCGAACCCTGGATGGCTGGACGGCCGTTCGTCCTTCGTCCGTGGCAAGCGACATGTTGCCCGAGTATTCGCTCAGCGTGGCGTAGGCGATCAGGCCGCGAGGCTTTCCGAGCTTGTCCATGACACCGTCGCAGGCGTCGATGCAGAGCGCGCATGTGATGCACTCCATCTGCTGTCCGTCGCGAATGTCGATTCCCATTGGACACACCGCCACGCAGGCATTGCAATCCACGCAATCCCCGACCGATAGGCCATTGACTAAAGCCTTCTTGGCGTGACGCGACCGCTGCTCGCCCCGCCAGTCATTGTAGGTGACGACGAGAGAATTTTCGTCGAGCATCGCACCCTGGATACGTGGCCACGGGCACATGTAGGTGCACACCTGCTCTCGCATCAGACCGCCGAGCACATAGGTCGTCGCAGTAAGGATGGCGACGGTGGTGTAGGCGGCTGCGGGAGCGCGGCCGGTGAACAGGGAAACAAGCAGGCTCGGCGCGTCGGCAAAATAAAAGATCCACGCTCCGCCCGTGACGACGCCGATCAGCAACCAGATCGAGTGTTTGACGACACGCTTCCTCAGCTTGGCAAAGCTCATGGGACCAGCGTCAAGCTTCATTCGCGCGTTTCGATCGCCTTCGATCGCACGTTCGACGACGAGAAAAAGATCAACCCAGACGGTTTGCGGACAAGCGTAGCCGCACCATGCGCGGCCAACCGCGGAAGTGACGAGAAACAGGCCAAACCCCGCCATGACGAGGAGACCCGCTACATAATAAAATTCCTGAGGCCAGATTTCGATGAAGAAAAAGAAGAAGCGCCGTGAAGAAAGGTCGATGAGGATTGCCTGGTCAGGCGCGTAGGGACCGCGATCCCAGCGAATCCATGGCGCGAGATAGTAGATGCCAAGCGTAATCAGCATGACGATCCACTTGAACCGACGGAATCGTCCCTCTGCACGCTTGGGAAAAACCTTCTTCCGAGGTGTGTAGAGAGGCTGCCGGTTGCGACGGGCATTGACCGGCTCGACATTGAGCCGCTCGATGTTATCGGGATCTGGTGCAGTGTAGAGGTTCATGGGACCTATCCGATTTCACCCGCCCTTGTCCCATCTGCCGCGCATCCGTTCCTTGATGCAGATCAAGAAATGCCCAAATGCAATCTCGTGGGAAAGTGATCTTCCCGAAAAGGAACAGGCCACGCCCTGGACAGAGGGCGCGGCCCGCAGGAGCTGCCGAGGAAAGGCACGATTGGGACATCCTCGACGAGGCTAGGGACTAACGGCGAGTCTGCTTGTGGTCCTTGACCCAGGTCAAACTTACGATCGAATTGCCGATCTTTGCCGGGTCGTCCTGATCGGACGGTGGCGGTGTGGCCTTGGCGCGCGCCGACACACGTGATCGTATGGTAGCGCGCGGCGTGCCATAGAGATCGAGGATCGGGTTGTGGCCGTGAGCTGCCATGGCTTTTCTCCTCACGTCCCGCCGCCAAGCGAATGCACGAAAATGGTAAGTTCCTTGACCGCCGTGTCGCCGAGACGCCCTGCCCAGGCAGGCATGACGCCATGCTTGGGAGCGGCCACCTGACGGATGATCGCATCCTCGCCGCGTGCCTTCAGCCAGATCGCATCGGCGAGATCCGGCGCGCCCATGTCGGCCTTTCCTTTGGCGTCGTCGCCGTGACATGCGGCACAGTTATCGAGGAAGACCTGCTTTCCGGCCTCTGCGAGACCGGGGTCCGACGGTGTATTGGTCAGTCCCCAGACGTAAGCCGCGACCTGCCTTGTCTGGACGGGATCCAGAACATCGGCAAAGGGCGGCATCTCGGAAGTATGAGTGTCCGTATCCCCGTCGAAGCGAATCCCATGCGCGATCGTCGCCTGGATGGCATCCAGGTCTCCGCCCCACAGCCAATCGTCGTCGTTGAGGTTCGGAAATCCCGGCCCGCCGCTTGCTCCCGAGCCATGGCACGGCGCGCAGTTCACCTTGAATGCAGACGCGCCGCCGGCGACCGCGAATTCGCGAAGGGCAGAATCGGAATCGATCTCGTGCACCGTCTTGGCGGCGATCAGATCATGCAGTGTCGTCTGCGATGCTTTGGCCTGATCCAGGTTCTGCTGCAGCTCGGCGCGGCTGGAGAAACCCAGCATGCCCTTCGTGGCGTCGGTAACCATCGGGATCGCGGGATACGCGATCGCATAGCCCAAGGCCCAGACGATAGTGGCGTAGAAGGTCCACACCCACCAGCGGGGCATCGGATTGTTGAGTTCGCGGATGCCGTCCCATTCATGTCCGGTCGTTTCGACGCCGCTAAATTCATCGATATGTTTTTCCGACATCTCAATCATCCTTCAAGGGAATATCGGCGGCCTCTTTCGCCGTTTGCTTGCTGCCTGGGCGAAGGGTGAACACAACGACGCCGACGAAGAATGCCGCCATTGCCAGAAGGCCCCAGCTGTCGGCGAAGTGTCTCATTGCAGTGTAGGTTTCCATGGATCACCTCATCGGTAGCCGGTCGCGTCGTCGTAGGTCGAGAAATCGACCAACGTTCCGAGCATCTGCAGGTAGGACACCAGGGCATCCATTTCGGTCAGCGCAGCAGGATCGCCGTCGAAATCGCCGGTCTTCGCCTTCGGATAGCGGGCAAGCAGGGCCGTCGTATCTGCGTTCGGATCGGCTTGGGCCTTCATGTCGGCCTCCGCATTCGCCAGCATGTCGTCGTTGTATGGCACGCCCACGTCCTCATTGGCCTTCAGGTCCATTCCCACGTCCTTGACCGTCACCCTCTGCTCTTTGAGGAAGGCGTAACGCGGCATGATCGACTCCGGCACCACTGCCCGTGGATCCGCGAGATGCTGGACATGCCATTCGTTGGAGTAACGTGCCCCGACACGGGCCAGATCCGGCCCGGTTCGCTTGGATCCCCATTGGAAAGGATGATCGTACATCGACTCGGCCGCGAGCGAATAATGGCCGTAGCGTTCGACCTCGTCGCGGAACGGCCTGATCATCTGGCTGTGGCAGAGGTAGCAGCCTTCGCGGATGTAGATGTTCCGGCCGGCCAATTCGAGCGGCGTATACGGCCGCATGCCTTCCACCTTTTCAATCGTATTCTGCAGGTAGAACAGCGGTGCGATTTCGACGATGCCGCCGATGCTCACGACGAGCAGCGAGCCGACGAGAAGAAGCGTCGCGTTCTTCTCGAGGATCTGATGTTTATCTAGTATCGATGCCATGTCTCACCTCATTCGGCAGGCTGTGGTTGGGGCACGAAAGTGGTTGGGATTGCAGCTTCGTCGCGCAGGTGGCCGCGGATCGTCATGAACACGTTCCAGGCCATGACGAGACCACCCGCCAGGTAAAGCGTTCCGCCGACCGCGCGCAGCACGTAGTAGGGGAACATCGCCGCGACCGTCTCCGCGAAGGAATAGACGAGGAAGCCCTGGGAATTGTACTCGCGCCACATGAGCCCCTGCTGGATGCCGGCAACCCAAAGCACGGCGGCGTAGACGACGATCCCGAGGGTTGCGAGCCAGAAGTGCCAGTTGACCATCCGCAGGCTGTAGAGACGCTCGCGTCCCCATAGCTTCGGCGTCAGGTAGTAGATCGCCCCGAAGGTGATCATTCCCACCCAGCCGAGAGCGCCGGAATGCACGTGACCGATCGTCCATTCGGTATAGTGGCTGAGCGAATTGACGGTTTTCACCGACATCATCGGGCCTTCGAAGGTCGACATCCCGTAAAAGGCGATCGCGACGATCATCATACGGATGATCGGATCGGTGCGGATCTTGTCCCAGGCGCCTGAAAGGGTCATGAGACCGTTGATCATTCCGCCCCAGGAGGGCATCCAGAGCATTATCGAGAAAACCATGCCGAGCGTCTGGGCCCAGTCGGGCAGCGCCGTGTAATGCAGATGATGCGGGCCGGCCCAGATGTACATGAAGATCAGCGCCCAGAAGTGGATGATCGAGAGCCGGTATGAATAGACGGGTCGGTTGGCCTGCTTCGGCACGAAGTAGTACATCATGCCCAGGAAGCCGGCGGTGAGAAAGAAGCCGACGGCGTTGTGGCCGTACCACCATTGGGTCAGCGCGTCCTGGACGCCCGAGAAGACAGAATAGCTCTTGGAGCCAAGGAACGAGGCCGGAACCGCAAGGTTGTTGACCACGTGCAGCATGGCGATGGTGACGATGAAGCCGAGATAGAACCAGTTTGCCACGTAGATGTGCGGCTCTTTGCGCTTCAGGATCGTTCCAAGATACACGGCGAGATAGGCGACCCAGACGATGGTCAGCCAGAGGTCGACATACCACTCAGGTTCGGCATATTCACGGGCCTGGGTGATTCCGAGAACATATCCGGTCGCAGCCATCACGATGAAAAGCTGGTAGCCCCAGAATACGAACCAGGCCAGGCTGCCGCCGAAAAGACGTGCGCGACAGGTGCGTTGCACCACGTAGAACGACGTCATGATCAGCGCGTTGCCGCCGAAGGCGAAGATGACCGCCGATGTGTGAACGGGCCGCAGCCTTCCGAAATTGAGATAAGGGGCGATGTTGAGGTCGGGATAGGCCAGTTGCAGCGCGATGACCACGCCAATGAGGAAGCCGACCACGCCCCAGAATACCGTGGCGATCAGGCCATACCGGATCACCTCGTCGAAATAGCCTGATATATCGACTTTCCGCCGTTGGCCTGCCGGCGAAAAATCAACGTTCCTGACCAGCAGGGCAGCACCCGCGAGCAGGCAGAAGCAGAGAATACCCATGTGGACTGCAAAGAGGTGGTCATGTGCGAATGCAGCTCCTAGCAGCGCCAGAAACGCCGCGACCGTAATCACCATCGTTTCCGTTGTGTAATTCATGATATCGTCCTCAGTGCACAGACGGCCGCTTTCCGGCCGGCTTTTTGGTACTTGCGCCAGGACTGTCATGAAGACGGTGCTGGCGTCTTGATCCAAGTCAAACTAGGCCAGCGTTTTCCCACTATGTGCGGGGTTGCTTCATTCGTGAAAGGGCTTGGACGCCAGTCTGATAGCTACGCTGAAACGACAAACACGAAGATGCAGATCAGCACTTTTCGGAGGAACTGCACGCCGCAGCCGAGCGACCCAGATGCTTTTCTCGCTTGCGCAATCTCTGCATGTCAGGGGGTGTAGGCCGGCGAGAGGACATGCGTGAAGTACGACGTCGAGCCGTCGCCAATGGAGCGATGCGCGGCCCATCTCTGACTTTGTTTAGGCGGAGAGCAGGTGGGGCGTGACCTTCAACGTCAGGGCGGTGCTGTGATCATGTTCGCCTTCAGCCGGCGAGAGATGATGGCCGATCTGGTGAAGACACGCGGCCGCGGAAAACCCGCATCGGCTCTGTGGCTGCAGCTTATTTGTGAGGCGAATAGGGTCCTCGTCGACGGCTGTGCGGAGCCGTGCATTGAGCGGGAAAAAGATTGGGACCACACAAGCAGTGAAGGCCCCGCCAAGATGATCTCGAACTGTCGCAGGATCTAACGCTCTTATTCTGCGAGCATTGCAGAGGTGAGCTTTTCTCTCCGCCGGTTCGTTCATTGCGAGGTCTTTCGAACGCAGAGCGGCGTCGAGTGAATTCGAGCCTTAGGGCTTCAGTTATGCGATATCACAAGATTCACGCCGGCCGAGAAAACCCTGTTAATCCACGTTCGTTCACCTCGTGTACGACCCTTGAGACGGCACCCTGTTCTAGATCAAGGTGGTTCATCAACGCGGACTGCGCCCGGTCCGTTGCCACGCCTAATTCAGACATTGCGGCACTTAGTCTTCCGAGGCTTTTGACAAACGCGGGCCGAAGATCCGACGCGGTTATTTCCATTCGTAAAGGGTGAGTACAAAAACAAAATCGGTGGACGATTTTGCAAGCCTCACAATTGGCCGCTTCCTCGGCGATTTTTGCGAATATCGCTTCTGTCCTTAAGGCGAGTTCGTCAGGGGACAATTTGTCCGACACGCTCCAGCTCTCTGGCGCCTGCGGCCGCATTCGATTTAAGGCCGAAATGAGGGTCTCGCGTCCAACAACATAAAAATCCAACAGTGTATTTTCTGACATCGGTCTCGTGAAAAAACCTCTCTGAGGGATGTATTGGATCTTCCCTTCCGCCGCCAGCCGCTGAAGTGCTTCGCGTACTGGGGTTCGACCAATATCGAGCTTAGACGCCAGATCCTGTTCCCTGAGATGTTGGTCCGGCACACGGCCGTAACTGTGCAGCAATCGCCGAATAGCATCGTAGGCAATATCGGCCTTTGCAGGTTCTGGTTCAATGTCAAAATTTAAATCGACCCCGCGACGTGGAGGCGCGTTCTTGCAACACCGCATTTGATAGTTTTCCTCTGTCGATGTCCTTTAAGGACTCTACAGGATCTTATTCGTTGATATCGGGCGTCGTTCCGAATTCAAGGCTGAAAATATTTTGGCCTCCCTATACCGGCACGAGTTTTGGCCCGAGCGAGATTCGCCGGCCTGTAGTACAGCCGCGGTTGGCTTTTATCACTTTCTCTCGCAGTTGAGTTCAATGCCATGCGCAAGAGGTCGCGGTCACGTTCTCCAGCTACACGGCTGACCTTCATCTCTGGCCTGTCAATTCTGGCTTTGTATGTGTGCATGTTGTCACGTCGGTTCATCTAAGCCTCCCTTCGCTGACCGGGGTAGGCCCCCGTGCCGCGTGTTGAGCAGATCTAGACGGCGCCTCGCCACAGATCAATATATAAGGATAATATATTTTTTGATATTTTGGGGTTATCGCTCGAGCGTAAGTTTTTGTATTTTAGCTTTCTGCGGATGACTAAGTAAACGTATAATACTGTACGTATTAATCAAACAACTGCGCATGTTCGGTCACACGATTCTCAGTTGGCGAGTCGCAAAATCTTTAACTGGCCATGTTCGCTTACCAATCGCTCAAGCAGCCGGATAAGTTCCTCGTCTTGCTAGACAATTCCAACATTTTAGGTGGCTCGATTAGTTCCTCACCTCGGAGCCGATGGCCACGGGAGTGAATTTCTTCGAGAAAATCAAATACCATAGGAAACGCAATGGAAGTGTATCATCGCCGTTGTCAGGGTAGGGGATCAGGCACTTTCAAGCGCGTGGGTAACGAAGACTTTGGCTTAACGCCTTGGATCTCATGTATTTATCAACCTGTAGGTGGAGTTAATGCGCAAGACCGACAAGCTGACGCTGGTGATGCTTGATCGATCGGTGTCGCAAGCCATGCAGCGGCGGCGAATTCGCTGTTTGCCTTCTAGACGGCTCTCTTTAGCACGGAGATCGAAGGTAGAATTCCGACGTGCAGTTGGACAGAGCCGAAATTTCACAATCGCTGCGAGGTCTCGCGCCAACAGCCCGACCGCGGGGAACACCATATGAGTCGGTTCAAATCAGTCCCGCACGCCAGCAGTTCCTCATACTTACAATCCGATCCACAACCTCTTCCATCTTGGCCGCAACCGAACGAGCACTGCTGAACATCGCAAACTGCGAAACGCCGCCATAAATCGTGGCAGGAAATCACCCTCTCGACCGCCGCAATGGCATCCTATGCTCGACCCAAGCTAAGGCGAGCTACCGTATGGAGAGAGCTTGCCCATCTGTAGGCCGCTTGAGGGACCTCGCGCCTTAACTTGACACGAGGCCAGTAACGGTACAACGCTGGATGGATGAATTTGAAGCTCAGTTTCTGATTTTCACTACCTGCCAAGAGCCGCTTCCGCCGTCACGATTGAGCAGACGCGCACCCGTGACGCTGTATTTGAAGCCGCCTGCACCTACGCCGTTGGTATCCAAAGCGCCTGCCAGCGTACCAAAGGTAGCTACCAAATATATGTCGTTTGTGTCGCTCAGATTTGGATCATTGCGTTTATTTTGGCTACTAATGAGGACGTACCAAGCGGCCGCAATCGTATCATCATTCAAAGTGGTGGTGGTTGCCACGGGATAACCGCTATCACCCGGCGGATTGCTGCTGAATAATGCCAAATAACTTTCATCTTGGTAATTTTGAAGGCGAATCTGATCACCGCTGCAAACGTTTTGTCCAGGGGTTTTAGAGGAGCCCGGCGCCGCCATTATTGTCCATTGCGTAGCAAGTTCTTGCCCTGATAGGCTTGCATATGTTCCGACATTATCCACGGCACTGGGTACCTTTGATTCCCCGCCAACACCGAGGTAGCCGCCAAGCCCGACTCCTCCGTATGCGTTGATGATGCGCAATCTATCGCCGTATTTGAGATAATCGTCTGCCATTTTACGCTCCCGGTAGCGATGTGACGATCGAAAGGATCGTTCCATCGTAGGTTTAATAATGCGTCTCACTTGAACCTGGGTTGGTGGCGCTAGTAAATGAGTAAATTTACTTAATTGAGCGGCCTTGTTGCGGATTTCAGACGTGAACCCGGCCACCGTTCCAATCAAAGACCGGCCAATTTTCGGCACTGAAGATTACCTCCTGGGTCAGCAACGTTTGGCATCGATACCTCGTGATGATCGAGGACATTTTGAGCCGGCAAAGAGAAGACTGAGCATGAGACATTACGATAAATGCTGCGACTTGCCGGAAGCGGGACCAGCTCCCGCGAGATTGTAGTCGTATTGGGAATAGCGCGCAGTACGCCCATTACAGAAGGACTTCCGATATTCGCATCAACCTCGCAAGGCGGCCACCGGGAGCTTACCGAGCGATGTGACAAGCGGAGGCTTCAGTTTCTCACCAGGCCCGAGATTGAAGCGATTCTGGACTGTACGGATCGAAGCACATGGCCGGAACGCGGCGATCACACTCTTCTACTGCTGGCCGCGCGAACGGGGTGGCGGGGCTCTCCGAGGTCATCGATCTCGACCGAGACGCGGTAATGTTCGGCCGCGGTGGATAGGTGCAATACATCGGAAGAGGCCGCAAAGAGCGAGGTACGCCACTCACAAAGGACGCACAGCAAGCCCTTCGTTGCTGGCTGAAGAAGCCCAGGAAACGAGGCGCAGCGGCCCTCTTTCCGAACATGCACGGCGGCAAGCTCAGCGTGCAGGCGCTGCTGAACAGTTTCGCCCAGGCGCGCGTGCACTGCGTCTCCGAGAGTGGCTCGGGAAAACCGTCAAATGACATCAGCGGCCGTGAGTTGTTGCTCAGCACGTCGGCAAAGCTAAGTAATAGTACCTATTTAAGTGAATCCTTTTTTAGCTCACAGTGGTTATCACAACATACGAAAAATACCTTTATACGACCACTACACCCAAAAGAATGATCGGCTATCGGCAACTACAGATTGCGTATAGCGGGACGCATGACTTCAAAAGAGGAGAATGGAAATGGCTTATGCAAGAAATCCCTTTCTTCAAGCATCGCGTGCAGCAACATCTTCGACAAAACCTAGCCGCGGTTTTTGGACTTCGCCAGCTGGAAAACACCTACGTCTAGCCAAGAACTGCTTCGCATTGGCGAAACAGCATAGGGCGGCAGGCAACAAGAAGAAGTATTGGAGCCTGCTGAATGCCGGCCGCAGTGCTTTGGCCCTTTCCCGGCACGAGGTGTCCCTTTGGAAGCGCGGGCAGAGTGTCCGGCGCAGGTCTTACGCGATCCATCGCGCCGTCTAGGTGTGTCCCTCCGGCGCGGAATGTATTCTCGCGAGTGCATTCCGCGGCAATTGTTTCTGCGCAGCCCGAGGCAACGGTCTTTTGGCTGCATTTCGGTCTAGGGAGGAATAACTAAGATGAGCGACTCGTTGCTTTTTGGATATTCGGTAGAAGAGAACGACGGCAAGTTCGTCATCACGTTGGCGGGGAAGCTGGCTGTTCTGATTATGCAAGATATTGGGGCAAACATCGAACCCGAAGCTTCTGGCACTGCCTGCTTGCCCATGATGTTTCCCTATAGCCTGCTTGCATCCCATGCCGTCCGGATGAGCTCTCAGGCCGCTGTCGAGGGGGGACAGAAGAGCGAGTCCACACTCTCCGACATCTTTGCACAGGGCTTTGACAAGGATTTAGGAGAATTCGATCGCCAACTCGAACGTTATCAGGCTCTGCTATCGCCAGCTGGATCGAACGGGCGCGGGCACGAGACGCCGGTTGCCGTGAATGAAGCCGCCGATGTCGCTAAAACAAAAACGGTCGTCTCGAAAAATTAAGAGGATAGAAGGAGAGCAACAATGGTTCAGCTGTCCCGAGAGGAGACTTTTCTCCTACTGACTTGTAGACCGGACCTGACGCCCTCCGATGACGTGCGCCTGCAGCGGATTGTCGATTCGGATCTGGATTGGTCATTCGTCCTTTGGCGTGCCGAGAGCTATCAGACATTGCCGTTGTGCGGTTTCCACCTCAATAGACTAGCCTTGCTTCCCCGGACACCAGAATGGGTCGTCCACTACATACATATGTGGTCGCAGTTGTCGAAGGCGCGGAGCGAGGTACAATTCCGTCGCCTTGGTGAACTTCTAGGACATTTTCGTGCGTGCGATCTGGAACACTATTTGTTCAAGGGTCCTCTATTGGCAGCTCTGCTATATTCCGACCCGGCACTGCGCCCGATGCAGGATTTGGACATTATGGTGCGCAAAGCAGATGTCTGGCGAGTGCAGAAAGAGCTTTACCGATTGGGTTATCAGCACGGAGTATTCAATCCGGCGGATGGTGTCTTCACACACATGTTCCGCAAGATCACACACCAGACGCTCGAGCATAAGTACGCGCTACATTCAGTCACTATGGTCGAGGAGATTCGGCCGAAGTTCGATACGACCCTAATCGCGCCAGAATGGCGAACGCGGCAGATCAAATCCTTCGTCCAAGACGATGGCTCGGTGCGGATGCCGGTGTTCGTCGACATCCACTTCAGTCTTGGAGCTGGCATGGAGGAGGTAGACGTCTGGCGCGGCGCCGGTCCCCGCAGGTTGCTCGGTCGAGAAGTGCATTGTCAGTCGCTGACTAGCGTTCTGTGGTTCAGCGCTGCCCGCATCTATTTTGAAGCCTACCAACATGGCACCCTGAAATTGCAGATGCTGGGCGACATCGACGCGCTGTTGCGCCTTCATGCCGAGGACATCGACTGGCCCGAGTTGCTTGCGGTTGCCGGCAAGTACGGCTTTTCAGCTGCAATCTTCTACGTCCTTGAACAGGTTCGTCGCCTCTTTGATGCGCCGGTTCCTTTGAAGGTGTTGGCGCTTCTGATGCCAGATCAGCAAGGACGGCCGGATGAAGCGGACTTCGGAGACATTGTCCCTAAGCTGTTATCGCGTACAGTCATCAGTGATCTTCAGCTCGCTTGAGGCGGGACCCGCGGCCGGCCTTGCGACACGGCAATTACAACATGGCTAAGCTATTGCAGCTAGCGATCAAAGGTGGTCGCCGCCTGGCAAGGCGATCCTTATATGAGGAGCAAACGGTGGAACGCGTAGCAATAATCGGTGGAGGGCCGGCCGGCCTGGCAGTTGGCCAGGCTCTTGCCAAACAGCGTATTAAATTCCTCTTGTTCGAGGCTGGCCGTACGCTTGCAGAACGTAAGCATGACGTGGCAGACCATCTAGGAAGCGGAATTGGTGGTGCCGGCCTTTTCTCCGACGGCAAGTTCAGCTTTTTTCCATCCGGCACACATCTTTACACGCTAGAGGGCCGTTGCCGTCTTGAGGATGCCTATGGCGCAATCGAACGCCAGCTGGCGGAGGTGGGCATTCCGGCGCCCCCTTTTGATCCGGACACCGAAACCAGCTTTCTCGGCACGGGCCAGCCCATGATATGCAAGGACTATCCGTCGACCTACGGCTCGTTGGCGCAGCGAAACGCGCTGATAGCCGCCATGATGCATGAGTTCAGCAACCTCATCTTGGCCAACACGCGCGTGGAAATGATCATTCCCTCGCCACAAGGCTACCTCGTGCAAAGTCGTGGAGCGGACGGCGATCTGAGAGAGGAGTTTTTCACCCATCTTGCGATCGCAACTGGGCGCTTCGGTCCGCAGGCACTACGGTCCATGATGACGGCGCCGATCGCCATGACCGACCTGCGATACGAGTTTGGTATCCGTATCGAACATCCTAACGGAGTTGGGTTCCTTAACGCCGTTAAACGCCCAGACGTGAAATACATTCTCGATGCGGCGTGTACGGAAGTGCGAACCTTTTGCACTTGTCGCGACGGGGAGGTTTGGATGATCCCCTATGGTGGCACTGCTGCTCTTTCCGGTCGGTCGGACGGACCCCCGACCGGCTACTCCAATTTCGGTTTACTGGCGCGCTTCGGCGGGAATAATCTCGACAGAGGTCGACAGATTTGGGCCGATTTGCAACAGCG
This sequence comes from Rhizobium sp. P1_B8, assembly GCF_056406515.1. Classification (NCBI taxonomy): domain Bacteria; kingdom Pseudomonadati; phylum Pseudomonadota; class Alphaproteobacteria; order Hyphomicrobiales; family Rhizobiaceae; genus Rhizobium; species Rhizobium sp. P1_B8. The sequence goes on from NZ_JBFTZZ010000034.1 coordinate 39,793, forward strand.
GTTGGGGAGCGATACGACGGCGACATGGCAGCCACTCACCGAATTCCTAGATCGCCCTTCCATATCCCAAGCGCTTGAATTCGGAAAGGCTGATCGTCCCTGGTTCCCGCGGCAGAAGTTCAGCAGGGGCGACGTGGCCGCTCTATTACATCCCGAACTCTATAGGATCCTCGCCGAAAGCGCGCGTATGCTCATCACGCAGTTTCCGGACATGGCGACGCCAGAGACTGTCTGCATTTTCCCATCAGTCGAGGGTGTTGGTGCCTTCCCGACCGTTGATGCCGCCTTGCAGAATCATAGTGGGCGGATCTGGTATTGCGGCGATGTCGTCGGCCGGTTTCGCGGCCTCGTCCCCGCCCTTGTCAGCGGACATTATGTCGGGGCCTCCATCGCGGCATGTCTTCGCGAAACTGCGGCCGAGGAGTTACATGATGTGCAGACAATTGCCGCACAATAAACTGGCGCGGAAGTACACATCCGAAAATCCGAGCCGATCAACGGGCGGCAATACTGCGATAAGCGCAGACCATTTGCGGGAGGTAGTGGAGCATGCTTATAGCAATCGAAGGAATTGATGGAGCGGGCAAGACTCATATTGCCCGAAAGTTGGCTCATAACCTGCGTGATGGGGGGTATCTGGCCCGTTATTTGAATAAGAGCGACATAGAATTCGGAGACGCTTTCACTGATAGTCGGCTTCGCCTGCTAAAGGAAATCATTTGGCCTGAACAGGGCGAACCGAAGATTGACCTGCTCGGAACCCATTTTTATTTGTTTTTGCTCGCATCCTGGTTTTCTGCCGTGGGCCAAATGCTTCGCAGAGAGCCCAGGTTTGGCAATCTCATCACCGTTATGGACGGTTCGCAGTTCAGAGTGGTCGCCAAAGCGCATTGCCGAGCGAAGATCGACAGAGCCCAGCTTCTCGATTATTTCGATCGGGCTGCCGAGCCTGATCTAGTCGTCCTGTTGGAGATAGAGCCGCATGTATCTTGGCACCGGCGCACGGTCTTCAAAGAGACCGAGATGGGGCGTTGGGACGGTTATCGCGGCGATCCGCGCGACGCTTACTGCGCCTATCAGACAAAGATTCAGAACGTCTTGCAGGAGATGGCTTGCGAACGTGGTTGGCTTGTCGTTCCTCAGAATGAGGATACACGCGATACCGATGTCGTTGATTGCATTTTGCAGCACATTGCCGCGCAACACGACGTCGAGGAATACCACCTGGCTAGGAAGGCTACACCGTGTGAATAAAATTACTGCAAATCGCCAACCCACTTTACATCGGCAGCTGCCATTGGCGGCCCTTCTGCAGTGTCACAGCATAAATAATTGGTCTCCGAAGGCACAAGAAACGAAAACTTCGTAAGAAAACATACAGACGCCCGCCGGGGCGGCGCCCTTTAAGCCCAGCCGTTCACGCAGCTTAAGCCCCACGGTGCGTAGCGGCAAACAAGGTGAGATTCGTATAGCCTCATTGGAGAATGCTCCTGAATGAACTGCCTATTGCCTCACCAAAATGCTCCTTTCGCGTTAGGGCAGCTCCGTTGTTCTGCTGGGGTCGATTCCGAAGATCATCGTATGCGCACCATCCCGACGCCAGTCTTTCACTCGCCGCTGCACGTCCTTATTAGGCCATCCAGATATTCACCTGGATAAATGGACTGAAGCCTCTCCAATAGTTCCCGGCCGGTTCTCCATGGTTCCTCCTGGAACCATGCACGGAGATCTTCCGTAACGCTAACGAGCGGGTCGGGTCGCCGCCGCTCACCCTTGAGTTTCGGCTTCGCTTTCGCCGTCGGACGAACCTTCCCGTCTGTCCAAGCGACACGCAAGCTTTGTAGAAAGCTCTCGATATCAGGAGCGTCGGTTGATGGTGCGCCCTGGTGAGCGATGTCAACGAGGCGCTGTTGTCCCGCACGAATGCCGCGGAGAAGCTTTACGGAGTCGAGTTGCTCGCTCATGTGCAATAGGCGATTGCGAACCTCGGTCGACGTTCTTGGATCCGTCTTCAGCCGCTGATGCGGTGTCGCGGGAGAAGCGTATCTTTTCTTGACCAATGTGCCATCACGCCGCTTTTCCAGGAGTTTGAACGACGGTTGAAAGAAGTTTACGAACAAACGCATTGAACGGTATAGGTCCGCGAGCGTCGCCGCAGCTTCAACGCCTTCGTGGCGATGATAGCCGGCAATCCCCGCCGGACGACCGATCCGTTCTTCTGCTCGACACCTTTAGGCACTCCTTATCACTTCGCAGGACCATCGACGACGGCGTTGGCCGGCGAACGCGTGAAAACTAGGTAATTTCACTCATTTAAACGACCGGGGGTCTAATGCATTCTTGCACTATGATGGGGGGCAGAATGATAAGACTTTACGTCGGTCGCCACGAATCACGCGGGCAAGCAATGGAGAAAATTTGGCGCTTTCGGCACGAGCAATTCGTGGAAAGGCTTGGCTGGGAGGCGCTTTGTAGAAATGACGGATTAGAAATCGACCAGTTCGATCACGACCGTGCGCTGCACCTTGCATTGTTCTTCGAAGATACTGTCGTGGGATATACGCGATTGCTCCCGACGACTGAACCTCATCTCTTATCGGATGTTTATCCGCAGATCATGAAAGGGCAAGCATGGCCGCGTTCGCCCGAGATCGTACCAATCCAGGCAAAGCCTTCCATGTCTGGCTTGAGGAAGCATCATCAACTCTATTCTATCCAAGGAAACACCCTCTTGCTCGAGCCGGAGGCTCGAAATCCGCTGAAGCCCGATGCTACTTTGCACCAGGTCAAGCCAGCTCTGACATCAGGTCCGGGCCATTTGCAAGTACATTGTCATAAGCAAAGGCGGAGCTGTTGACCTGGTTTCGTTGTCTGGGCAACTTTGCCAAAGATACAGACAAGGCTCCTCTTCGCTGGGTTTTTCGTCTACAGTGGCTACTCGGAGAGTTAGCTCCTACCGGAAGCGACCATGAAAAATGCTGCCTTGAGTAGCATGTCCTGGAGGGAAGAGTGGACAGCGAGGCGTTGGCAACGGCAAATGTAATGTTCGACTTTATATCAGACGCTGCACTAGCGAAGAGCAGTGAGGATATACTGAAGTCATTGAACAGAACAGCGTGCCACTTTGGTTTTAGTTGCTTTGCAATGTCCGGCATACCCTTGCCTACGGAGCGCATCGATCCGTATTTCTTGTTGAACGCATGGCCCTACGAGTGGTTTGAACGTTATTCAACGGGCAATTACGTCCATGCCGATCCCGTGATCCATTTGAGTAAAATGCAAGACGGTGCCTTTGTGTGGTCGGAAGCACTGCAGGGTCAAGAGCTCGGCCGTCATGCGCGCCGGATTATGATGGAGGCCCGAGAGTTCAAAATGAAGGATGGTTACAGTGTGCCACTGCATACCGCCGACGGCTTTCAAGCAATTATCACTTTCGGGGCAGAGAAGGTGGATCTGTCGCGAGCTGCCAGAGGAGCGCTACATATCATATCAATTTACGCCCATAACACAGTGCGCAGCCTGTTAACGAAAAACGTGAGCTCCCAAGACAGGCGCCTTTTAAGAATAACTGCGCGTGAACGAGAGATCATTCAGTGGTGCGCTGCGGGCAAGACAGCGGTGGAGATCGCGGCAATTCTAGGCCGCTCGCATAGAACCATCCAAAATGAGATACTCAATGTTCAACGCAAACTCGATGTCGTCAATTCGGCGCAGATGATAGCGGAGAGTTTTCGTTACGGAATCCTTCGGTAAAGTAACGCCCTCCTGGGTGAGGGCCGCAATTTCGATGACGTCTGATCACGATTGTCCGATAAGGCGCGCGTGAACCCCAAACCTTAGCCAATCTCAACACTATGGACCGCGGTCCGTTCGCCATGTCACCTTTAGGCACTCCTTATCACTTCGCAGGACCATCGACGACGGCGTTGGCCGGCGAACGCGTGAAAACTAGGTAATTTCACTCATTTAAACGACCGGGAGTCTAATGCATTCTTGCACTATGTTGGGGGGGCAGAATGATAAGACTTTACGTCGGTCGCCACGAATCACGCGGGCAAGCAATGGAGAAAATTTGGCGCTTTCGGCACGAGCAATTCGTGGAAAGGCTTGGCTGGGAGGCGCTTCGTAGAAATGACGGATTAGAAATCGACCAGTTCGATCACGACCGTGCGCTGCACCTTGCATTGTTCTTCGAAGATACCGTCGTGGGATATACGCGATTGCTCCCGACGACTGAACCTCATCTCTTATCGGATGTTTATCCGCAGATCATGAAAGGGCAAGCATGGCCGCGTTCGCCCGAGATATTCGAGTGGACCCGATGTATTGTCGCGGAAGGTCAAATTCTAATAAATGGGGTATCGGCGTCACATGTCTTGATGACCGGCGTGATGGAATTTTGCCTTGTTGCCGGCATAACCTCGGTGATCGTCGAAACGCACCCGAAGCTCGTGCAACTCTTAGTCTCAACCGGTTGGAACGTAACCGAGCTTGGTCCGCCTTCGCTGCTCAATGGCGTATTAATCGTACCAATCCAGGCAAAGCCTTCCATGTCTGGCTTGAGGAAGCATCATCAACTCTATTCTATCCAAGGAAGCACCCTCTTGCTCGAGCCGGAGGTTCGAAATCCGTTGAAGCCCGAAGCTACTTTGCACCATTTGCATTACTGTGAATTCATGGCGAAGCGCGACTTGGAGGCTGATAGAGGCTAACCGGTGCGCCGGATTTGGGCGAGGAGTTTCTGGCGGAAGACTTCTGCCGGTGTTTTGTAGCCGAGGCATTTGCGTGGCGTTGCGTTCAGGCGGTTGCAGATCTCGGTCAGATCGCGGTCGCTGAGAGACAGTGGATCGACCTCTCTCGAAAGCCATTTCCTGGCCCGTCTATTGGTGTTCTCGACGGTGCCCTTCTGCCACGGGGATTGCGGATCGCAAAACCATGTCTGCGCTCCGATGCTGGCCTGCAGGTAAGGCCAGTCAGTGAACTCCGTGCCACGATCGAAGGTGATCGAGCGGCGGGCGAGGTGGGGCAGGGATTGCAGCACCTGGATCAGGCCGTCCATCACCGGCCTCGATTGCCGGTCATTGTTGCGCAGCAAGACGGCAAATCGGCTGACCCGTTCGACCAGCGACGTCACGTTGGCCTTTCCGAACTTCTTGCGAAACTGGATGAGATCGCATTCCCAATGCCCGAACTGTTTGCGCTCGGCGACGGCGTCTGGCCGGTAGAGAATGTTGACATCCGGGTGAACCGCCTGCCATGGCGGCGTCTGGCGTGGCGCGGCCTGCGTCTGGCACGATGCTCCGGCAGGTGTCGCCACAGTTTGATCGCGTGACCGTCCGAGGAATAGGCGAACTTATAGATCGTCTCATGGCTGACGGAGATCGGATGGCGCTCAAGCTGCAATCGGCCAGCGATCTGTTGTGGCGACCAGCCATGCATGATGCGCTCGATCACCGATTGGCGCAGCTGCGAGAACCGGGCAAGTTTGCGCAGCTTGGCACGCCGTTCTCGCGCCATGTCATTGGCCATCACGCAGTAGTAACCGTTGAGGTCCGGCATCTCACGATCCTCGAACGTATTGCGGCGCAGCTCACGGAAAATGGTTGAGCGATGCCGGTGCAGCTTCTCGGCGATCACGTCAACGCTGATCCCAGCCGTGCGCCAGCGGGCAATCTTGCGGCGTTCCTCCATATCGATCTGGGAGTAGGTGCGCTTCATATCTCGTTCCTTGCAGGGATAAATCGTTGTTATCTATTGCAAGTCGCGCTTCATCCTTGAACCCACCCGGCTACATAAAGAAGTGGCGTAAGCATACTTATGGAACTACGGGCCAGTGCTTGGTTATTGGTTGTCCATAATCCTGTGACTTAGCCTGCTCCGCTTCGGCCGTCGACGACCCCTCGCGGGTCTCCCGATTGCCAATCAGGTTTTCGAATTGTAGCGGCCGGCCGCCTCAAGAATCATCTTTTTGGCGACATTGACGTCCTTCCAGCCGGCTATCTTCACCCACTCGCCGGGCTTCAGATCTTTGTAGTACGAGAAGAAGTACTCGATCTGCTTCAGGGAGATTTCCGGCAGGTCGGTGTAGTCCCTAACCTTGTCGTAGAGGCGCGTCAAATTCGCCATCGGCACGGCGATTATCTTCTCGTCCTTGCGACCATTCTCTTCCATGACCAGAACACCTATCGGACGCACATTTATAACGCAGCGCTCAACGAGTGGTCGAGTGTCTACTATCAGGACGTCGATCGAATCGCCATCTTCTGACATCGTGTGCGGCACAAAGCCATAATTGCCCGGATAGGCCATCGGCGTGGAGAGGAAGCGTTCGACGACGAGTGCACCGGATTCCTTGTTCATTTTATACTCAATCGGCTGGCCGCCGACCGGCACCTCGACAATGACATTCACGTCGTCCGGCGGGTTCTTGCCAATCGAAATCGAGTCGATACGCATGGGGGCTCCTTTGGTGAATGTTGACGCGCAGGCACGCAGGTACTCTCACGACGACGGTCCAAGCATGATCCACGTCATCCGTCCTGTCGTCAGCCAGCCTTCCAGTTCAGCCGGTTGGCTATCAGGTGATTGGCCACCGCGTGGTTAGAGAGCGTCGAGTCGTCAAGGTGTCTCGGTCGGTCCTAGCACTCGTCGTGCCAAGCCGATTGCGCGGTGATTAGCTGGCGGATTTCGGGGGGAATCGGGTTGGCTAGTAGTCGACAGTGCGACAGCTTTGTCAGGTTTGCGACACGGGTGGCTGCATGCGCTTGGCAGGGGTGCAACACTGCTTGCGAGATTTTTAACCGCAAACGATTTCGCTAGAGCACCGCGCCGCTTTCCATTGCCAGCATTTGCATCAAGTGCGGCTCATTCGACCAAGAATTGCTTGCACATTGGCGCTTCTATTCCGCGGCCTCTTCAGGACCCTCACGACATATGTACGACATTGTCGTCACCTTTGTCGGCTTCGTGACACGCTTTAGGATTCTTCGGTCCGGTATTTTATCCCTCTAAGTGTCTGTGGCAGCACGTAATTTCGACCTGCCCCATCAATCAGCTCAATTGGCACGACGCTTGAAAATTGTTCTCGGGCTGCGACGGGACCAGCCGCGTCCGGTGTCGCGGCAACACCTCGGTCGGTTCGAACACGAAAAGGAAGCACTAATGGCTGCTCTGCGTCAGATCGCGTTTTACGGAAAGGGAGGTATTGGCAAATCCACTACATCCCAGAATACGCTCGCCGCCCTTGTCGAACTTGGGCGGAAAATCCTCATCGGTTGCCAGCCACTGGTCGATTTCGCGCGATTGATCCTGTGCAAGCGTCGAATCGAACGTGTCAAGAACTGGAAGTTCGGAAAGGCAGACTACGCCAAATGGGGGCGACTCCTCGGGCAACGTCACTCCCGGTTGAAGGGCAGACCAAAACTGGGGCCCTAAAAGCTGTCGCACTGCGGAACCTGGCGAAAGCAAACTCGCCGAAACCGCAAGTTATCACCGCGCGATCGGCTTGGCACGACGAGTCCTAGGGGGACTCAGGCACAAACTGCATCGGGTTGGTGCCGGGGGACGCGTGGCCGCTGACGTGCAAGTCTCCCAACCTTTGAAAGTGAGGAACTAACTATGAAGAACCCCATGCTGAAAATTGCGCTGGAACGCGTCATTGAAGCAGCCGAGCACCTGGATCTTCATCCAGGTTTTCTCGAAAAGCTGAAGAAACCGCTCGAGACGACGCAAGCGCGTCTGTCGATCCTCATGGACGACGGGTCGACCAAGTGTTTTATCGGGTGGCGCTGTCGCTATGACGATAGCCTCGGTCCTACGAAGGGCGGCATCCGCTGGGATCAGATGGTGAACGCCGATGAGGTGGAAACGCTTGGCCTGCTAATGACCTTGAAGAACGCGCTGATGGGCCTGCCATTTGGCGGCGGAAAGGGCGGCGTGAAGGTGGATCCTCGCGGCCTCTCCAACACGGAGCAGGAACGCCTCGGCCGCGCCTACATCCGGGCTTTCGCTGCGGTCATTGGTCCAGATCGGGACATTCCAGCGCCTGATGTCGGCACCAATGAAAAGATCATGGCGTGGATGATGGACGAATACAGCACCATTGTCGGCAAGAGGACGCCAGCGGTGATTACCGGCAAACCCGTCGCCCTTGGCGGCTCGCGCGGGCGCGACGATGCGACAGCACGCGGAGCCTATAACATCATGCGATATAAAGCCGACACTCTCAAATTGGAGCATGGAACACGAGTGGCGATCCAGGGATTTGGCAATGCCGGCAAGCACATCGCCAAGCTGCTTGCCGCCGACGGATGCAAGATCAACGCGGTCTCGGACTCCAAGGGTGCGGTCCATGCCCCGGCGGGCCTCGACATCAGCAAACTGCTGGCCGCCAAGCGCCATGGAAGTGTCACTAGCATGGCAGGTTCAGCTGGTGTGTCCGAGATTTCTGGCGACGAGCTCGTGTCGGTCGAATGCGACATCCTCATCTTAGCAGCGGTAGAGAACATGGTTCACGAGGGCAACGCGGCAAGCATAAAGGCCAGGGTCATTGTCGAACTCGCCAACGGCCCGGTCACCCCGGAGGCCGACGAGATCCTCGAGGCCATGAACGTCGAAATCATTCCCGATATCCTCGTGAATGCGGGTGGCGTCACGGTCTCGTACCTCGAATGGGTGCAGAACCGCCAGGGCGAACGATGGACCCTCGAACAGGTTCATGCGTGGCTGAAGACGAAGATGGAAAGCGAAGCCGACGCCGTTTTGGCATATGCGCGAGACAAGAACATCACCCTGCGCACCGCCGCCTACGTTCTTGCGCTCTCTCGGATTGCCGCAGCTATGGAGGCCCTCGGAACGGACAAGTTTTTTCAGGCTTGAGGTGAGACCGCCCCCGCTGCGCCTCCAGCGCCATCTGAAACCACGATTGAAAGTTGTTCTCGGGTAAAGACGGCAGCCTGGTTGCTGCCGTCACTCGAGAAACGGCCCAAAACCTGGAGGAAACGTCGTGACGACGATGGGAAAATCAACTGAGAGCAACCGCTTGGAGCAATCAATGTTTGGCTGGTTCGAACAGCGCCTCAATCCCTTTCCGAGCGAGGAGCCCGTCGCCCCTCCTAAAGGTCTCTTTGCTTTTTGCTGGCACTACAGCAAACCGGCTGCGCCTTGGCTCGGCTTGATAGCCGTGCTGACGGCGCTGATCGCTATCGGCGAAGTGGCCCTCTTCCAGTTCCTCGGCGACATCGTCGGCTGGCTGACTAATGCCGACCGCGCCACCTTCCTGGAGAGAGAAGGTCACAAGCTTTTCTGGATGGCGGCGCTGGTGCTGGTCGGCCTGCCGCTGACGGCCGGGCTCGAGTCTTTCATCATGCATCAGATGATGCTCGGCAATTATCAGATGAGCGCACGCTGGCAGATGCACCGCTTCCTGCTGCGCCACAGCATGTCGTTCTTCGCCAACGAGGCGGCCGGGTGCGTCGGGACCAAGGTGATGCAGACCTCGATTGCCGTACGCGAAACGGTGATCAGGATCCTCGATGTCTTCGTCTATGTCGTGACCTACTTCCTGACGATGATCGTCGTGATTGCGGCAGCCGACTGGTGGCTGATGATCCCGATCCTCGTCTGGCTGGCGGTCTATATCAGCATTGTCGCCTATTTCGTGCCGCGGCTTCGCAAGATTGCCGCGGCGCAGGCGGATGCGCGCTCGATGATGACGGGGCGCGTGGTCGACAGCTATACGAATATCGCGACGGTCAAGCTGTTTTCGCATGCGGGCCGCGAGGAGGTCTACGCCAAGGAAAGCATGGACGAGTTCCTGCAGATCGTGCACAAGCAGTTGCGCAAGGTGGCGCTCTTCCACATCTGCGTCTACCTGAACAACTGTGTTGCGCTCTTCGTCATCTCGGGCCAGTCGATCTGGTTCTGGCTGAGCGGAGCGATCTCGGTCGGCGCCATCGCCATCGCCATCGGTCTTGCCATGCGCTTCAACTTCATGTCGCAATGGATCATGCGGGAAGTCACGGCGCTGTTCGAGAATATCGGCACGGTCTATGACGGCATGGAGATGATGAGCAAACAGCACGACATCGTCGACAAGCCGGGCGCACCCACCCTGACGGCGAAGAAGGGTGCGATTCACTACGACCGCATCCGCTTCCACTACGGCAAGAGCAAGGGCGTCATCGACAACCTTTCGCTCGACATCAAGGCCGGCGAAAAGGTCGGCCTAGTCGGCCGTTCCGGCGCCGGCAAGACGACGCTGATGAAGCTGTTGCTGCGCTTCTACGATCTGGAGGCCGGCCGCATCACCATCGACGGGCAGGATATCGCCGGCGTCTCGCAGGAAAGCCTGCGCTCGCTGATCGGCGTGGTGACGCAGGACACCTCGCTGCTGCATCGCTCGATCCGCGACAACATCGCCTATGGTCGCCCCGATGCAACGGACGCCGAGGTGATCGAGGCCGCCAAACGCGCCAATGCCTGGGAGTTCATCGAAGGTCTCGTCGACTTGCAGGGCCGCGAAGGGCTGAATGCGCAGGTCGGCGAACGCGGCGTCAAGCTCTCCGGCGGCCAGCGGCAGCGCATCGCGATCGCCCGAATCTTCCTGAAGGACGCGCCGATCCTGGTGCTCGACGAGGCAACCTCGGCACTCGATTCGGAAGTCGAGGCGGCGATCCAGAAAAACCTCTTCACCTTGATGGAGGGCAAGACGGTGATCGCGATCGCCCACCGACTTTCGACGCTTACGGAGATGGACCGGCTGATCGTGCTCGACAAGGGGCGGATCATAGAGGCCGGTTCGCACAGCGAACTGATCGCGGGAGGCGGCATCTATGCCGACCTCTGGAACCGCCAGTCCGGCGGCTCCCTCTCCAATCACCCCGAGGAAGCGGAAGTGGCGGCGGAATAGGAAGAAATGAGGCCCTCCCCACGGAAGCGGGGAGGGCCTCTTGAATTCTTGCCGGACGGTGCTGACGACCGGCAGCGGTTACCTCATTTCATAAGCTGTCGGCTTGATCGATCACGCCGTGCTGTTCGATGAGTGCTCCTTCTGGCCGATCCAAGTGGCAATGGCCTCGGCGACGATCGCGTCGCGCGGCAGGAAGGGCGCCGGCAACGCAGCGTCAATTTCAGCAGCCTGTTAAGTCGTCCATCATCGGAATCGGATGACCCGTTCGACCAGCGACGTCACGTTGGCCTTTCCGAACTTCTTGCGGAACTGCATCAGAACGCATTCCCGATACCCGAACTGCTTGCGTGCGGCGACCACATCGGGGTTCAGAATGTTGACCTCCCGGCTAAAAACCCGGACATGACGGCGCCTGGCGTACCGGGCCGGCGTCTGGACGATGCTCCGGCAGGTGTCCCCACAGTTTGATGGCGTGACCGTCCGAGAAATAGGCGAAGTTATAGATCGTCTCATGATGATAGAGATCGGATGCCGCTCCGGTCGCATCCGACCGGCAATCTGCTGCGGCGACCAGCCATGCAGGATGCGCCCGATCACCGACTGACGCAGAAGCGAGAACCGCGCAAGCTTACGCAGCTTGGCACGTCGCTCACGTGCCATCGCATTCGCCGTCACGCAGTAGTAGCCGTTGAGATCCGGTATCTGCTGATCCTCGAACGTGTTGCGGCGCAGCTCAGGAAAATGGTTGAGCGATGTCGGTGTAGCTTCTCGCGATCACGTCAACCTGAACAGGGGAATAGCCCGATTGCTACTACAACAGCGCTTCTCTTACAGCCGTCACCGCCGCCAGCGCTGTCCGCGTCCGCGTCGTGCTGACAAATTCCGGCCAGCTCGACAGGACAACCGCCGCGAAATCCGCCACCGGGTCGATGTAAATCAGTTGCCCGAAAACCCCGCGGGCCATGTAGACGCCGCGTGCAGTATCCTCGATCCAGAACTGGTTGTGATATGCGCCGGCCGGCAGAACCTCTTGATAGATGCCGCCGAAGAGTTTCGGATCTGCCCCGAACCGTGTCCCGGCAATCCACTCGCTGGGGACGATACGCCGCCCGTTGATCTCGCCGCCGCGAAGATGCAGCAGGGCGAAACGAGCATAGTCGCGAAGAGTCGCATTGAACCCGCCGTCACCCAGAGCATAGCCCGCAGCGTCCACGGTGAAATAGGCGTCTTCCTCCGCCCCCATCGGCGCCCACAATTCACGGCTGACGAGTTCTGCAAGCGGGGTAGCGGCGGCGCGCTCGAGAACGAAGGATAGTACATCCGTCTCGATCGAGCGATAGCGGAAGGAGGTACCGTGCGGGCACTCTAGATCCTTCAAAGACAGGACCAGGTCCCAGATATTCTTGTGCCAGTTCGGGTTCTGACCATTCTTCCAGCCGCTGGCGACATCCAGCTGCGCCATGTGGGAGTCGGGCGCAGTGTAAGTCTCGTCGAAGACCACGCCGCTGGTCATGTCGAGCACGTGCTGGACAGTAGCGCCGCGGTAGGCGGTCGCCTCCAGCTCCGGCAGATAATGCGTCAGGGACGCGGCCGGGTCGACCACTCCTCGGCCGATTAGGATGCCCGCCACGGTGCCGACGACAGACTTGGCAACAGATTGCGACAGGTGCTGGGTATGCGACGTCATGCCGTTCAGGTAGTGCTCGGCAACGATCTTGCCGCCATGGAGCACCAGGAAACCATCGGCATAGCTCGTCTCGAGGAAGCTGCCAATGGTATGGGCCTCCCCCTCCGCCACGAAGGGAATGACATCGATATCCCGAAGATCGGCCAACAACAGGCTTGCTGGCCCCGCTCCGCGCCAGACCTTTGTGGTCGGCAGCAGATCCCGGACATGTTGGAACGTCCAGCGATTCCAGGGCGCGCGGTCCCAGTCTTGCCTCGGAAAGAGAGGATTGCCGGGTGCAGTCGGATCACGGAATGGCGAAATACTGGTCATGCATGCTCTCGTTTGCGGTTTGGGATGGATCAATCGTTACGGCGGAGATAGCTGCCTCCGACGAACTCCCCGAAGAGGGTGCCCATGTCGCTCATCATGGCGAAGTTCGCCTTAGCCTTCGGCCCTAGTTTGATGGCAACGGCGTCGATGAGCAGATTGAGTACCACACTGAGGCTTGCCGTAGAATCCCAGAAGGTTTTCACATGGGTATGCGCCTCAAAGACGAAGCGCGTATAGGCAAAAGCCCAGTGACTGAACTTGTCGGTGACGATGACCAACGGCATGTCCATCGACTTCAGCTTCTCCAGCAGCTTGATGCCGCGCGTCGCGTACGAGGCCGTGTCAACGAGAACGACTGCGCTCTGCTTGGGATCTGCATTGATGATCTCGCCAAACGTGCCCGAAGCGTTGTCGATGAAAATCACGTTAGAGCGCGCCCAGAGCAGGCGGCTGGCGAAATCCATGGCCAGCCCCTTCGAGGCCTGGAAGCCGACGACATAGATGGTGCGCGCCTTCGCGAGCAGGTTTGCGGCCTCGTCCCACGCGTCGGTGGTAGTCAAGGCGTAGGCCTTCACGATAGCGTCGAGTTCCAGCCGCAGGCTTTCCTGCAGCATCTGCTGTCGGCCTTCGCGCATCGGAAAGCGGGCCATATAGTCGTCGACTTCGCTGTCCTTCTCCGCGACCGCGACGCGCAACCGCTTCTTGAGGTCTCGCAGGTTCTCGAAACCGAGGCCACGAACGAACCGCGTGACGGTCATTTCGCTGACGCCCACCGCCTCAGCTATGCTGCTGCCGGTCTCGAAGGGCAATATCTGGATATTATCCAAGATATAGGCGGCCAGGCTTTGCTCCGAGGGCGAGAAATCGGACATGCGGTCGCGCAAGATCGCTTCGATGTCTATCTTCTGCTCAACGTCGCTCGATCCCTTAGCATTTTTGCCGCTTCGTGCTTTCACCACAGTGACAGACTCCTAGAAATCGCCGGCGTGAATGGCTGGACGCCCCTGCCCCCAGACGCCGGGAGTTCTGTCCACCTCTTCCTCGATTTGCCGCGCCGCCGCAAGCAGCAGATCCTCCCGTCCGAAACGGGCGACAAGCTGAATCCCGATCGGTAGACCATCCCGGCTGCGTCCAAGTGGCAGGGAAATTGCGGGCTGTCCCGTCGCATTGAACAATGCAGTATAGGTCTCCTTCCGCGCAAGATCATTGAATACATCTTCCGCATCGATGCCCGCTCGATCGGGATCAAACGTGCCGATTAACTCCGGGAGCATTGCGGTGGTCGGTGTCAGCAAGAGATCATATTCTGCAAGGAAGCGCCCGACCTGCCGCGTCACCCGATCATAGGCGGCAAGCGCGTCGATAAGCTGTGCACCGCTAATGCCAAGCCCCCATCGATAAAGAGCATATACGCTTGTGCCAAGCATTTCCTTGAGCGAGCGGTTCATATGCCGCGCCATCGCCGGCATATGCGCGGCGGCGTCGGCGGCCCAGATGACCTTCTGCGCCTGGAGGAAGTCCGGATAGTCGAAGTCCGGCGACGCCTCCTCGACATGGTGGCCAAGGGATGAAAGCCGCTCCGCTGCGGATCTGGCCGCGGTGACAACCTGCGGGTCGATCTGCACACCGGACCACGAGCGCGTGCAAAGGGCGATGCGCAGCCCCTTCGGCCGTCGCTTGATGGTATCGAGATAGGTGCGCACTGGCGGCACGATCTCATAGCCGTCGCCGGCATCCGGGCCATGGCACAGGTCGAGCAGGGCTGCTGTATCGCGGACTGAGCGTGTCAGCATAAAGACCGTTGCCAAGCCGAGAAGCGGGGCATTCCCATTCGGCGCGCCCGTAACCCGCCCGCGTGAAGGTTTCAGACCGATCAAGCCGCAGAACGCGGCCGGATTCCGAATCGATCCACCGCCGTCGCTGCCCTGCGCAAAAGGCACGATGCCGGCGGCAACAGCCGCGGCCGCGCCGCCGCTGGAACCCGCAACACCGCGCTCCGGATTCCAAGGATTGCGCGTTGCGCCGTAGAGGGCGGATTCCGTCACCGCCGGCACGCCGAATTCGGAACTCGTCGTGCGGCCGACATTGTTTAGGCCGCCGGCGCGCAACCGCGTCCAGTAGACGGCGTCATGGCCGGCGCGGAAACCTTGTGCGAGTCGGCTGCCGAAGTCGGCCGGGCGGCCCGCTTCGATTGGGAAGTCCTTGGTGAGGGTGGCAATTCCGCCGAAGGGGGTGGCGGACGCCACCTCCGGCAGGATCTCGAGCGCGTCCGGATAGAGTTCGATGACGGCGTTCAGTGCAGGGTTCACGGCCGCGACGGCCTGTTCGACGCACCGGCCGAGCTCCTTTGGCGTGACCTCGCCTTTCGCCAGCAGGTGGGCGAGGCCGGTTCCATCATGGGCTGCATATTCATCAAGGCGCATGGGTCACTACCGGTTGTGAAGGTGGAATTGTCCGGGCCGCCGGCAGCCGAGCGAGCGAGCCGACTAGTGCCTGAGTATAAGGGTCCTGCGGCGTGAACAGGACATGCCGCGCCACTCCCTGCTCAACGACGCGCCCGGCTTTGAAGACATAGACACGCTGGCACAGACTGCTCACTACGGCGAGATCGTGCGAGATGTAGAGCAGCGTCAGCGAGCGCTCACGCTGGAGCCGCACGAGCAATTCCAGGATCTGCGCCTGCGTCGTGACATCGAGGGCCGAGGTGATTTCGTCCGCGATGAGAAGCTGCGGCTTCAGCGCCAACGCTCGGGCAAGGCCGACGCGCTGGCATTGGCCGCCGGAAAGCTGCTGTGGCCGTCGATCGCGCAGGCTGCTCGGCAATTCAACCATATCCAACAAGAGGTCGGCCTCTTTCCGCGCCGCCTTTCGGTCCGCGATACCATGCCGCCAAATCGGCTCGGCGACGGCCTCGGCAATGGTCAGCCGCGGATTGAGTGAATCGTACGGGTTCTGGAACACCATCTGCACACGGCGACGGAACGCCGTCAGTGCCTCGCCGCTGAGCAACCCAACATCCTGACCGTCCAGGCGGATTGCACCGCCGCTCGTGGTGTTCAGGCGAATGATCGACCGGGCAAGCGTGCTCTTGCCGGAGCCGCTTTCGCCGACGATGCCAACTGTTTCGCCGGTATTGATCTTAAGATCTATGCCGTCAAGAGCGCGGAAGGAATTGCTGCTTCCGAAATTGTCGAGCAAACTCTTCCCGAAGGGAAACGTCACCGAGAGGTTTTCGACGTGGAGCAGCGGAGTTGCCTGATCTGGATCGACCGCCATGCTATAATTCTTGCGGCCAGGCTGGGAATCGATCAGTAGCCTTGTATAGGGGTGGCGTGGCCGGTTGATGACCTCGTCGATCGGCCCCTGCTCTACCACCTCGCCATGGCGCATGACCACGACGCGCGAGCAGATATCCGCGACGACGCCGAGATCATGCGAAATCAGGATCATCGCCAGCCCGCTCTTTCGATTGAGCTCCTTGAGCAGTTCCAGGATGCGTGCCTGCACCGTGACGTCGAGAGCGGTCGTCGGCTCGTCGGCGATCAACAGCTTCGGCTGGCAACCGATTGCAGCGGCAATCATCGCCCGCTGTTTCATTCCGCCAGAAAACTCGTGCGGATAGGAGCGAGCGCGCTTTTCCGGCTCGCGGATGCCGACGTCCTCCAGCAGCTTGATCGCGCGTTGTAAGCCTTCGCGCTTACCGATCCCGAGGTGACGGATCATCGGCGCCGCGACCTGCTGACCGATGCGGCGCAGTGGATCGAGATGCGATGCCGGGTTCTGGAAGATCATGCCGATGTCGCGGCCGCGAATGGCACACAGATCGTCGTCGCCGAGCGTCAGCAGGTTGCGTCCGTCGAGCTTAACCGTGCCGTCGGCGCGTGCCGTAGCCGACAACAGCCGCATCACGGCGCGGCAGGTCACGGATTTGCCCGAACCGCTTTCGCCGACGATGCCGAGGATTTCTCCCGGCTGGAGCGTGAACGATACGTTCTTCACCGCGGCGAAGCCAGCGAAGCTGACGCACAGATCCTTAACGTCAAGCAGCGGCGGCTTGTCCGTTTCCGGCCCGCTCATGCCGTAACTCCCGTCCGCTGTATGTGCCCCAGTCCATCACCGAGCAGAGCAAATCCCAGGCCGAGCGAAATGGCCGCCAATCCCGGAAACAGGCAGATCCACCAGGCTTGCTGCACGAAGGCCTGACCGTCGGCGATCATCACGCCCCATTCAGCGAGCGGGGGCTGCGCGCCCATGCCGAGAAAGCCGAAGCTTGCACCGGCGAGCATGACGAGCACCGCGTCGCTGGCTGCGTAGGCGATGACCGGTCCGATGGCGTTCGGCAGCACATGATGGCTGAGGATGGCGATTGGAGCATAGCCGAGGCATTTTGCCGCCTGAATGTACTCGCTTTCGCGGATCGTCAGTACCTGCGCCCGCACCAACCGCGCATAGCTGACCCAGCCGACGAGGGTCAGCGCCAGGATGAAGTTGAGGAGCCCCGGCCCGAGCACGCCGACAATGGCCAGCACGAGAACAAAGAAGGGGAACGCGACGGTCAGGTCATAGATGCGCATGAACACGTTATCGACCACACCTCCGAAATAGCCGCTCAGCAGCCCGATCGTCGTGCCAATCAAGAGGGGCGGAAGCACCCCGGCCACGCACAGCAGCAGATCGACCCGACTTGCGAAAAGTACCCGCGAGAAGACGTCGCGACCGACTTGGTCCGTGCCGAACAAATGAGCGGCACTCGGCGGCGAAAGCATATTCATGATGTCGATGGCATCAGGATCATAGGGCGCGATCGCCGGGGCGGCCAGCGCCGTCAACAGCCATCCGCCGAGAATCACCAGTGCAACCAGCATGGTAGGGGTAATGTTGGGAACCGACGGTGCGGTTTGCACCACAATCGGACTGTAATCCATGGCAATCTCCTCAAAGCCGAACGCGCGGGTCGATGAACGCGGTGAGCAGGTCCACCATCAGCGTGATCAAGACGGTCGAGACCGCGAAAATAAGCGTCAGGCCCTGCACGACATAGTAGTCGCGACCGAGCAGCGCGTTGACCATCAGCGTGCCGAGGCCAGGCACCGCATAGACGGTTTCGACGATCACGGCGCCGCCGATCATGAAGCCTACCATGACGCCGAGCAGGTTGAGCGTCGGCAGCACAGCGTTCGGCAACATGGTCTCCCAGAATATCTGCCGCTCTGTGGCGCCCTGCGCCCGCGCGGCTGTGACGAAGTCGGCCGTTGTCTTTTCGATGAGGGCGGCGCGAAGGCTCTGAGTCAGAACCGGCACCAGCCAGATCGCGGTCGACAAGGCCGGCAGGAACAGGTGATGAAGATGGCCGGTGAAACCGGTGCCGTAGCCCGAGACGGGAAACCAGCCGAGGCTGACGCCGAAGACGCGCGACATCATGATGCCCAGCCAGAACACCGGGATTGTGAGACCGGCAATCCCAACCAGACGAATGATCTGGTCGGCCATGCCGCCGGGACGCCGGGCGCCGACAATGGCGAGCACGACTGTCGGTGGGATGGCGAAGCACAGTACATAGCCGGTGAGGAACAGCGTCGGCCACATGAACTGTTCGATAAGCTGGCTCACCGGTCGCTGAAAGCGGAGCGACAGCCCGATATCGCCCGAAGTGAGATTGGCGAGATAGGTCAGGAACTGCCGCCAGAGCGGCAAGTCTAGGCCATATTGCGAGCGAATCGCCGCGATGGTTTCAGCACTCGCCCTCTCCCCGGCAAGAAGCCGCGCGGGATCGCCCGGCGCCATGTGCACCAAGAGGAACGTCACGAGGCTGATACCAGCAAGCACACCGATCAATTGCAGCAGGCGCCGCGTAATGAGTTGCAGAAGGGGCAATCCGGTTCTCCTGTTCAAGCGTCAGGGGCGAAGGCGACTCACTGGCCGATGGAGGTTTCTTCCAACGTCCACTGTAGCGAGGGCGTCAGCTTGAGACCCTGGAGACGCTTGGAGTAGGCAACCGGGTTTGGCGCATAGTAGAGGGGGATCTGTGCCACCTCCTCTGTGGTGATCTTCTGAATCTCCTTGTAGATTTCCGCGCGCTTGGCCCGATCAGCCTCCTTAGTGCCCTGCTCGACGAGCGCGTCCACCTTCGGGTTCGCATAGAAGGTGTTGTAGGAGTTCGAGCCGCAGGATCCGCACACGGCCCAGCGCACGGCAAGGTCTGGATCGGGGGTCTCGTTGTACCACCAGTTGGCTGCGGCGTCGTAATCGCCTTTGCCGGTCGCATCCCACCAAGCGCCGCTATCGACATTAACAATCACCGGCTTTAACCCGATCGCTTGCCATTGGGCCTGGATTAGCAGCGCCGTCTGCTGGGACGGCCCATCGGCGGCCGCCAGGATCTTTACCTCGCGCCCCACCATGCCGGATTCGGCCAATAATTCCTTTGCCTTGGCGGGATCGTGCGGGATGCCCGGATAATCCTTGTCATGGAAATCGAGGCTGCCCGGCAGCGTGGTGTTCGCCGGTTCGGCATAGCCACGCGTGATGGCCGCGGCCATGGCCTTGTTATCGATTGCCAAGCCTGCCGCCTGCCGCGCTTTCGGGTTGGAGAAGGGCTCACGCTTATGGTTTAGCAGGGTCATGTAAATCGTCGTCGAAGGCTCAAGCCGCATATCCACCGACTCGGCCGCCTTCAGCTCATCGATCTGCGCCCACGGTACCGCGCGCACCACGTCGATCTCGCCTGCCTTCAGCATGGCGATGCGGGTTTCGGGAGATGTGATCTCGATCAGTTCCACCGTGGCGTTCGACTTCGGATAACCCTTGCGCCAGTAGTGCGTATTGGGTTGGAGAACGAGCTTCTCGTTCGGCTTCCACTGTTTGACTTCATACGGGCCGGAAGTAACCGGGACCGTGGCGAAAGCTGCCTCTTCGCCGCGCTTCTCGACATCGGTCTTCGAGATGATGCCCATGTTCCAGATTTCCGCGTTGCCAAGGAACGGCGCGAAGGCCGACTTGAGTGTGACTACCGCGGTTTTCGCATCCGCCACTGTCACCGATTCCACGGCCCCCAGCGGCGCAGGATAAGTCGATTTCCTGTCGCTCCGGATACGGTCGAGGCTGAAGGCCACGTCGGCAGCCGTGATCGGAGAACCGTCCGAGAACTGGGCATCGCGCAGATGGAACGTGTAGGTTTTGCCGTCCGGTGAAATTTCCCATTTCTCGGCGAGCCCCGGCTCCAGCGCACCCGTTTCGGAGTTGCGGCGCAGAAGGCGCGAATAAAGTTGGCCGTAGGTTTCGATGTTGCCGGCCGCCGAGGAGCGCATCGGATCTAGCGTCGTAGTCTGGTAGGGCGAAGCGATGCGAATCACATCGTCGGCGAAGGCCGGCACGGTCCAACATAAACCCATAGCGACGAGGGCAGCGCCGTGCAACACCGCGCCCGCACCCCGTGGGCAGAATCCGCTCAAGGAATTCATCTTGTTCTCCTCCCGATATTCCTTTTGTGCCTTTCGGCATGAGGAGAGGTTATGTGAGATTATTAACTTTTGTCAACCTTCAAGTTGTAAATATAACATAATCTCGTTTGTGGATCGCAAGCCCCAGCACCTTAGCCAGCGACGGCGACGAAACGCACGAAGAGGACGGCGACGCATTCTTCGAGAAGCCGAGCCAGTCGAAAGTGATTCGAGGGCGGCATTTTGAGGCCGATGGTCGTGCAGGCGCTGAGGTAGTACTTGCGCTATTAGCTCAGCCACCGAGACCTTGAAGAGAAGTTCCAGGAGCGCGGCTTCGAAGTGGACCAAAGCATGATCAACCGCTGGTTCCTCGCCTTTCGATTGAGAACAGATGCAGTCCGGCCGACCCCATTGCTGTCGTCCTCGATTCGCCTCAAGTTGTCGATGACGCCTGCAACGTGGTCGCTCGCCGAGGCGCGGTGCGGCGCGGCGCGGGAGCGCAACATTGGCCAATGCGCGCGGAGCTGGAACCTAGTCTGGATTGCTGACACCGCGTTGATCAGCCGGTTGCAACGAGAAACTCTGCGTCGTCACCGGCCCCGTGGCCTGGCCGTTACGATGTCAAAATGATCGATTTACAAGATCGTCAACTGCTCACTGTGACTTGGCTGAAGGTCGGGGCTAGGCCGCCGAACTTCCCGTCGTTGAAGCGGAGGGTGCGCACCTCGTCCTGGAAATCGGCGCAGGATTGCCGCCAAACTGACCCCGGCCAGACCAGCTCCACCGAGGCGTCGAACGGCCGATAGACGGCGGTGTACAGCGTGCCGCAGCGATGTCCGTAGTTTGTCTGGTAGATGGGGGGGCGCTGGAAGCCGGAAAGAACCTCCTTGATACTCGCCGAGAGCGGCAGCAATTTCTCCACCGCCGCCGCGCGCTCGACCGAATTGGTGATCTCGGCGAGGCACGCCCATTCTACGCCGTGCTGGTGGTTGGTGCTGACGCGACGCTCCACCACTTCCGCCGGACGATCGGGGTT
Organism: Rhizobium sp. P1_B8; assembly: GCF_056406515.1. Classification (NCBI taxonomy): domain Bacteria; kingdom Pseudomonadati; phylum Pseudomonadota; class Alphaproteobacteria; order Hyphomicrobiales; family Rhizobiaceae; genus Rhizobium; species Rhizobium sp. P1_B8. The sequence continues at coordinate 61,176 of NZ_JBFTZZ010000034.1, forward strand.
TACGTAGACGGTCGCGTGGTTTCCCTTACGGTCGATCAGCGCGATGGAATAGGACATGTGCACGGGAATACTTCGGAGCATGGCGACGGCTGCGGCCGTGGTGTTGGCAAACTCCAGCACGTAGCGCAGCACCACCGGGATGCCGAATCCCTCCCCCGCGGCTGTGCGCCCGCCGAAGGCGAGCGAGACCGCCAGCCCGTCCTCGTTGATGCCGTCGAGCACGCCCCAAAGGCAATCGACCACCGCGACGACGCGCTTGCCGTTGAAGCGTGACGCCAGCCAGGTCCCTTGGAAAAGCCGCGGGCTGTAGTCGTAGTTGCGAATGAGCGAGGGCTCCGCACCCGTCACGATCGCCTGCGAACATCCGCCCACATAGAAGGGCGGGCACCACATGGACAGGAAGCGGGCTTCCAGATCTCCGCCTCCGGCGGTCTCCACGATAGCCTCGTAGGTCGGCAGCAGTCTCGGCATATATGTCCGCAATGCCTTGAGGCTGTTGGAATAGGTCGGGCGTGAACGGTCACCGTCGCTCACGAACCATCGGCTGTAGGCAGGCCAATGGCGATCGAACACCCGGCGCCATTTGGAACCGGGCACATCTTCGTTTATGGCTTCGAACTGCAGATACATGGCGTCCTCCTGAATCTTCAACGGACCGGCTCCGTCGCTTCGTCGCCCTGGATTTCGGTGAGCGGCTTGCTGGCATAGATGCGCTTGATGCCCCCAACCCAGTTTCTAGTGCGCTCGTTCAGCTCGGCTTCGTCGTTCATCGCCCGCCCGCGCATTAAGAGTACTCCGAAGTAGGCGCCCAAGTAGAGGCTGTCGCCCGGGCCTGCGAGGCAAAGGAAGAATGCCTCCTCCTCGCTCTCTATCTCCTCCCATTGACAGGCGAAGCGGTCGTAGGACACGCTGTTGTCCGCCGCCATTCGGTAAATGCCCGTCGCCGGCGCATGGGTGACGATTTCGTTGAGCTTCTCGGTCTGCTTGATCATCACCTGCAACCAGGGTTCAATGGATTCGTTACAGGCCCAACGATCGTTCAGGTCCTCAACGTCGATGTCGTAGGCGATATCGGAAAATTCCATCAGGTGAAACAGGAAGAGCGGAGCATCGGCATATGCGAAGGGGGCGTGATTGGTCAGCGAGCTTGCGCCGGATATGCGCGGATTGAGCTCGCCGAGATAGACCTCGTTGTTCTCATCGATGAGGAAATCGACGTCGAAATAGCCGCGATAGCCTTCTTTGCGCAACTGGTTGCCGAGTCGCTGAACCATGTTGCGCGCCTCGGCGCGAACCTTTTGGGGAAAGGCGTCGGCGAAGATTTCATTGCCAGCCCAACCACCCTTGTGGTGCGTCAGCTCCGGGTTACCGACGATTTCGGTCATAAGCGGGCCGACGAGCGTACCAGAAGTCGTGGTGCAGGCCTCCATGGTGGCGCTACGGCATTTGATGCGCTTCATGATCTTGACCTCGTTCTCCGCGGCAATTTTCGCGGCGTGAAGGTTGTAGTCATCCTCGCTGCCGATGTAGTAGGTCGTTTGGCCGCTGTCGCCGAACGCGGTTTGAACCACGAGATCGGCGCCGATGCCGGCCTTTCTCGCCGAAGTAAGAAGTTCCTCATAGGTGCGAGCGGGGCCAAGGGTGTTGGGGACGGAGCGCACGCCTGCCTTGTTGCCGATGCGCACGGTCTCTATTTTGTTGTCGCAGTGGTGGCGCAACTTGGCCGGAGGATGCCAGATCTCGATGCCGAGTTCCTTGCAGATTTCTTCGGTCTTCTCGTCGAACATCAGGAAGACGGCGGCCGGGCGGCCGCCGCGCCTGGTGATATAGTCGATCACCTCCGGGTGCTGGAGCAGGTGGTTGGTGTTGTGCTGGAGGGAGCGAAGACGTTTGGATGCCGCCCGTCGAAGGGGTCGACGTAGCAGATGTACTTGAAATTCGCCACCCATTCGTCCATGCCCATCAGATTGAAAGGCGACACTGAGACGAAATAGATCGGACGCTTGTTGTGGCGCATGAAGTCGCGAAGGTCAGCGATGGTGCGAATGCCTTTCATAATTAGTCCTTGTTGTTCAAATGTTTCTTGCGCTTGATCGTGGTTCTTTTCTTCGTCCTTCGTCGACATAGTCTGCTCCAGATGAGTGTGATCGATCTGCTAGCGAAAATAAGGACGCGCAGATGTGGATTGGCGCGTGACGGATGAGAGACCCCATGTTTTTGAAGAAGCACGCTCACGACTCGCCTCCATGATCGGGAGTGGACTTTCTTGCGCTCGATAGTTTGCTGAGCGTTTCCTCCCTGAAAACCCGCAAACCCCGTTCCTGATCGAAGCCGTGTATTTCGCGAACATCGAGCGCGCGCAGGTATTTGAGGCTCGGAATGTCGATTACCTGACCCGGGCTGAGAATGGGCGAGCCCGGCGGATAGGGGAGGACGAGACTCGCAGAGACCACTACGCGGCCCCCGGAGATCGCGCGTTCGACGTCGGCGGGCTGGAGATATTCGCAGTTGTCATCTTCCATGGCCAGGTCGTTCGCCAAGCCCATGTCGCCGTCTCCGGTCTCCATATTCGGGCGGAACACCTGATGGAAAGATGAAAAGCGTGGCAGGGGCTGTTGCAGAGCCAGCGAGCGAACTTTATCATCGTGAATGCTCCGCTCTATTTTGGAGAAATTGCGCGCTCTTTCTTCGCAGTCGAGCGCGATCTTCCGCAGCACCTGAATGAAAATGGCAACGTCGGAGCGCGTGGTGCCGATAGTGATGATGGGCAATATGGTATTGCGCGTGGTCTTGTTGATTTGGATATCGCACTTATCCAGGTGCTTCTTGAGCGTGTCGCCACTCAAGCCGGTCGCGCTGATTTCCAGAGTGATATGCGTCGGGTCGAGGACGAATTCATCCGTCAGCCAGGACTTCTCGAAATTTATCCAGCCGGACTTCTCGTCGAAATAGGATTCCGCATTCGACTCGCGATATTCCGATGGTACGAGATCGCCGACGCCGAGGACCCGGAAATACTTCGAAAGCAGCGGATCGCGTGACACTTGCTGGCGCAGGGTCGTGGCGCGTTCCAGCTGGTGCCGGACGCACTTGTAACCTTCCAGCTCCACCTGTGCGCGGGCAAGGTCGAGCGTTGCAAGGATCTGGTAGTTTGGTGAGGTTGTGGTATGCGTTTTGTAGGCATCGCCGAAGGCTTTCTCGTTAAAATCCTGATCCCTGATGTGGATCATCGAGCCCTGGCGCAGTGCCATCAGCCCCTTGTGCGTGGACTGGGTCGCATAGACCCGGACCCGCGCCTTCGACGGATCTGCCAGGAGCGGCGTGTTCAGGATCCTTTCGTCGTCCGCCCAGGCTTCGGCGCCGAATTCGACGTTGAAGGCCTTATAGCTGGCGGCATAGTCCGGGTCCTGAAACATCGCTTCAAGCTCGGCGGCGGCTCCCATAGCCGTGCGCTGCCGATACGTCGGATTAAAGTAAGCAAAGGTGAACCAGGCCTCATCCCACAAGAAGGCAAGATGCGGCGCGATCGCCAGGCATTCCTTCATCACGCGCTTGGGGTCACAGACGATACCATCGAAGGTGGAGTTGGTGAGGATCAGCAGACAAACGCGATCGAGCGTGCCGGCATGCTTGTGGTCGAGAAGTTTCCGCTTCAGTTCCTCCAGGGGCACTGCGCCATAGATGGAATAATCGTTCAGCGGGTAGGCATCCAGATAGTCCACCCGCGCACCCGCCCGCATCAGCCCACGATGCACTGATGTGTGGCTGTTTCGGTCGACTATTACCACATCGCCTCGCCTGACAAGGGCCTGCACCACGATGTTGTTAGCCCCCGAAGTGCCATTGGTGCAAAAGAAGGTGCGCTTGGCACCAAAAGCGCGCGCCGCCTTTTCCTGCGCAATCTTCAGCGGGCCACGTGGCTCGAGCAGGGAATCCAGGCCGCCCGAGGTAGCGGAGGTCTCCGCCTGGAACAGGGTCGGGCCATAGAACTGCGCACGATCACGGATCCAGTTCGAATTCATGATCGATTTGCCGCGGGAAGCCGTCAAGGCGTGGAAGTTGCTTATCGGCCGTTTAGCGTGACCCTTTACGCCATTGAACCAGTCAGCATCGTAGCGCCGTGCGACGTCGCGCATGATGGAGGGATAGAGTTCGTCGCAGTCTGCCTCACGGTAGAAGACACGCTCAAAAGTCTCGCCCATGCGCGCGGCGATGTCTTCGACATTCGAGTCGGCGACGAGATAGAGGTCGACCTCTGGCCTAAGCTTCGCAATCTCGCGGCCGAGCAGCGGGCCGCGCTCGGACTCCGAAGTGGCCTCGAAAAGGACCTCCAGCTCGTCGAGAACCGAGTGCAGCGTGTCCAGATGACAATCCTGCGAGCGGAAGGCAAAGCCGTCATGGATAACCACGGCTTGGAGGATAAGGTTGACACGCAGTGCGTTCAGAGCATCCTCGAAGGTCTGGACGAAGACAGCGTCGAAGGCGAAATCGCCGATCCCGGTTTTGCGCTTCAGACTGCGGCGTAGGGCCTTCTGCTCGGAGGACGACATCTTGCCGACAAACAGCACCTCGGAGTAGCGCTGACGGTGGGCCAGGCTGGCGATCTTCTTTCGAAACCCCCGAGCCAGGAGATGCGCCCTGACCATTTCCTGTCTCTGTATCATCCCCCCCAGCTTGGCGAAGGCGCGTGCACCGGGATAAGCCTGGTAGGCCTCTATTGGAGACAGAATCTCGATAACGCGCGTCACCTGCTGAGAAGTTGTAATGAAATCAGCATGGTCGGCGGAAATAGTCGAGAGCCACCCCAGATTGTCTTCCAATGATTTCCAATTGTCAGAGCGGAGGTCCGAAATGCTGAGACAATTATTTAGCGATGTTTCGGGGGTATCAGCAGCCATGATTATACTCCGTATCAACTCTTGCAGGTGCGGGGTAATGCCCCGACATCGGACGCGGCTGGTTCCGTCGCAGCCCAAGAACAATTTTCAAGCGTCGTGCCAGTTAAGCCGATTGATGGGGGCAGAACCGGAATCTGATGCTGCCGCAAACACTTAGCGGGATTAAATACCGGACCGAAGAATCTTAAGGCGTGTCAAGAAGCCGACAAAGGTGACGACAATCGCGCATATGTCGTGAGGCTCCTGAAGAAGCCGCAGAGGGCGAGCCCCAATGCACACGCGCTTCTCGGTCGAATGAGCTGCGCTCGATTCAAATCCTGGCAGTGGAAATCGGCGCTGTGCTTCAGATTGGATGGCCATGGTTGCCGAAGACGCTGCTCCACGCTGAGATTCACGCGATCAATTACGGTGCTTTAACGGGCGACGAGATGTTCATCACGCTTGCCGAAACCAACAGGGCTGCGAGGCATATCCTCAGTCGTTAGTGGCGGTTAAACAGATCTCGAAAGCAGTGTTGCGCCTTGCCAAGCGCATGCAGACACCCCCTGTCGCAAAGCTGACAAAGCTGTCGCACTGTGGACCCCCTGGCGAAGTGGATTCGTCCGAAATCCCCCAGCTAATCACCGCGCAATCGGCTTGGCACGACGAGTGCTAGGACCGGCTTAGACACAAGAACTGCATTCGGTTGGAGCCAGGGGACGCCTGCCCGCTGACATGTAGGTTCCCCAACCTGTGAAAGGAAGTATTGTGGGCCGGTCCTTGTTTGAAAATACCCTGAAGCGCGTCTTGGAAGCAGCCGAGCACCTGGATCTTGATCCAAGTGTTCTCGAAAAGCTGAAACAAGCTCTCGAGATGACGCAGGCGCGTCTGTCGATCCGCATGGACGACGGCTCGACCAAGTCCTTTTTGGCCTTCCGCTGCCGCTATGACGATAGCCTCGGTCCAACGAAGGGCGGCATCCGCTATCACCCGCAAGTGAACGCCGATGAGGTGATGGCGCTTGCACTAATGATGACCTCGAAGTGTGCCGTGATGGACCTGCCTTTTGGCGGCGCCAAAGGGGGCGTGAAGGTGGAGCCTCGCAGCCTCTCCAACACGGAACTGGAACGTCTCGCACGCGCCTACATCCGGGCTTTCGCCAGGGTCATTGGCCCGGATCGGGACATTCCAGCCCCTGATGTCGCGACCAATGAATGGACCATGGCTTGGATGATGGACGAATACAGCACCATTGTCGGCAAGAGGACGCCATCAATGATTACCGGCAAACCCGTCGTGCTTGGCGGCTCGCTCGGGCGCGACGATGCGACGGCACGCGGCGGCTATAACATCATGAAGCATAAAGCCGGCACGCTGGGCTTGAAGCGTGGGCATCGAGTGGTGATCGTAGGAGTAGGCAATGCCGGCAAGCACATGGCGCAACTGCTCGCCGCCGACGGATACAAGATCGTGGGGGCCGGGGACTCCAAGGGTGCGGTCCATGTCCAAGATGGTCTCGACATTGGCGAACTGCTTGCCGCCAAGCGCCACGGAAGTGTCACTAGCATTGCAGGTTCAGCTGGTGTCTCCGAGATTCCTCGCGACGCGCTCCTGGCGGTCGAATGCGAAATCCTTGTCTTGGCCGGGATTGAGAATACGGTTCACGAGGGCAACGCGGGAAGCATCAAGGCCCGGCTCATTGTCGAACTCGCCAACGGCCCGATCACCCCGGAGGCCGACGAGATCCTCTCGGCCATGGACGTCGTAATCCTTCCGGATATCCTGGCGAATGCTGGCGGCGTCACTGTTTCCTACTTCGAATGGGTGCAGAACCGCCAGGGCGAACGATGGACCCTCGAACAGGTGCATGAACGGCTGAAGACGGCAATGGAAAGGGAAGCCGACGCCGTTTGGGCATATGCGCGAGACAAGAACATCACCCTGCGCACCGCTGCCTACGTTCTTGCGCTCTCGCGCATTGCCGCAGCTATGGAGGCGCTCGACGTAGAAGAGGAGGGAGACCACCGCCGCTCGGGTAAAGACGGCAGCCTGTGTGGCTCCGCCACTTGAGAAACGGCTCAAACCGCTGGAGGAAATACGATGGAAGCAACTGCAAACTCAACTGGAAGAAAATTGCTTACCGGATTTGAGAATTTAGGCAAATGCGGGCGCATTGCCTGTCGGAAAGTGGAGAAGGACAATGTCTAAATCTGAGTTTGAGCGTTTCATTGACGATCTGGGGAACGACGCTAACCTGCTGGAATACGTGAAAAAAAATGTTACCGGTCTCGCGTCGCTGGTGGCGAGCGGAAAGAGCCACGGCTACGATTTCACGATCGATGAGGCCAAGAGTTACATAAAGGCCAGAAGCCCGCGTGGCTTGACCGACAAGAAGGCCAATCAGACCGCGGGCAAGCACGGTTCGGACCTTGTGACCTCGATCAAAGCAGTCCAGACCATCGTGGCTGCCACCACCGCTGTTGAGGCGGCGCAAGCGGCAACGACTGTCTTTGAAGCCGCCGAGGCGATTGTCGTCGTTGCTGCAGTCCTCGTCTAGTCAAACCGTCACGGGGGTGTTCATTCACCCCGTGACCGATGAGAAAGTGGGAATGGGAGGTAACCTCGTGGCGCATTCTGCCAAAGAACACTATCGACAGATCTTTGATCGGCGGACACCTGGAGAGATGCGCACGTTAGCCCATATCAAGCGGTTCTTAGAATGCTTCCTCGGCGACGCGGGATTCAGGAGCGCGCTTTCGGAGAATCTCGGCAACCCTCGTACCGCAGCTGCAGGCTACGGGATTGAAGTCGACCCGATGGAGATGCTGCCGCTCTGGCATCCAAACTACCTGAAATTCGATCGCAAGCCTGAGCGTGCGTCGTGGCCACTGGCTGTAGCTTGGCGTGAGTATATAGGCGAGATGGTGCACAATCGCGACCTTCTGCGGGACGAGGGCAATATGTCGGTGGCTGCGCCTCGGTTCCATGCGTGGCGTGAGCGCCAAATGCGCCGCTGCGAAGACGTGTTGGGCGATTGCTCGAAGTCCATTACGCACCCCGTCATCGCCTTCGAGCTGAGCGAAGGCTGCACCGGGGGCTGCTGGTTTTGCGGCCTCTCGGCGGGCCGGTTCAAGGACTATTTTGAATATAGCAAAGAGCATGCAGACCTCTGGCGCGGGGTGGTCGGCGCCGCGAGGGAAATGTTTGGTTCGGCAGCGAGCACTGGTTTCTGCTATTGCTCCACAGACCCTATGGATAATCCTGACTACGACCGCTTTCTCTTCGACTACTATCAAATCACCGGCACATTGCCCCAAACAACGACGGCTATGCCTCTCAAGAATCTGGCACTCACCAAGCGCGTGCTCGAGCTGTTCGAACGCTACCGCTGCGTGACCAATCGCTTTTCCGTGTTGAGCACGGAGCAACTCAATCAAATCCACTCGACATTTTCGCCCGAGGATCTCATGGGCGTTGAGCTCGTCCTGCAAGGCAAGGACATGCCAAGTTCAAAAGCTTTCGCCGGCCGCGCGCGAAACGAGAAACTCAGCGTAGCCAAAAACGGCGATGCAACACCCTTATCTAAGAGCGATCACACGACGATCGCTTGCGTTTCTGGCTTTCTCGTAAATATGCCGCGGCGGCGTGTGCAATTGGTGACGCCGGTACCGGCGAGCAGACGCTGGCCTCTTGGTTACCGCATCCTGGATGAACGTTTTTTCGAAACGCCAGACGAGTTCCAAGACGAAGTCCAAAGTATGATCGATGAGCACATGCACGATAGCCCACCTTCCAACCGGCCGTTCCGCTTCCGCGGGGACTTGCAGTACGAGGCCAAGCGCCATCACTTCCTCCTCCGCTCGCGCCACTGGGAGTATCAGGTGCCCGACAACGCCGCGTCGATCTCCGTTGGCGATCTGATCGCAGGTGGCCAATGTACAGCGTCGGAGATAGTTGCTCGCGTCGTAACGGATGGAGCGAGCGCCATTGGTGTTGCCGATGAGCTCGACCAACTGCATACGAAGGGGTTGCTCGAAGAGGACCTCGATGAGCGCTTTGCCTGGCGTGGTGGCGAGGGCGCGATATGAGCACCGATGTCGCGATCGTGCTGGTGAACATGCCGATGTCAGCAGTTGAACGACCGTCGCTAGCGCTTGGTCTGCTGAAGTCGGTGCTGACGCAGGCCGGCCTGCGCTCGAGGACAGCGTATGCCAATATCTGGTTTCTGGAATACGCTGGCCTCGCCGACTACAGTGTACTTGAGACTTCCCCTCCGGAGGAAGCGCTTGTTGACTGGCTGTTCGCAGGTGTAGCATTTCCAGACTTCGAAACGGACCACGCCCGCTTCCTCGACCGGTATTTCCAGCGCAATCCGTGCCTGCATAAAAGTGAGCCCGGGCTTCGTGCGAAGTTCCTAGAGCTGCGTTCGCTCATCGGCGGCTTCATCGATTGGACATGCGGCAAGATACTGAGGGAGCGGCCGGCTATGGTCGGTTGCACCTCAACATTCACCCAGCACGTTCCCGCGCTTGCACTGCTACGCCGCCTGAGCGAGCTCTCGCCAGGTTTAGTCACTCTCATGGGGGGTGCCAATTGTGAATCCGTGATGGGACGTACTACTCATGCGCAATTCCCGTGGGTCGACTACGTCGTGTCGGGGGAGGCCGACAAACTGATCGGAGGGCTTTGTCGCGACATCCTCACTCACGGTCGCGACATCCCACCAGCCGACCTGCCGTTCGGCGTTTTCGGCCCAGCTCATCGCCAGACCGGCTATCCCGCCACGTTCACGGGAGACATGGTGCCCCGCGCAGTTGTCGAGGATATACATTCCCTGCCGCTGCCCGATTTCTCGGATTATTTTGCCGAACTTGAGCAATCGCTCTGCGCCGACCGCGTTTATCCCGGGCTGCCGATGGAGTTCTCTCGCGGCTGCTGGTGGCAGCGCAGCAGCCCCTGCACGTTCTGCGGCCTGAACGGCGCATCGATGACTTATCGTCAGAAACCGGCTGCACAAGCGCCAGAAGAGATGATCGAGATGTCCGCTCGCTACGGAACGTCGCGCATCGAAGCGGTCGATAACATTTTGGCGAATGACTACGTCGAGAAAGCGTTGCCTCGCCTCATCGCTTTATCCGAGAAGCTCGACATCTTCTTTGAAGTAAAAGCCAATTTGAAGCGCCATGAAGTCGAGAAGTTGGCCGCAGGCGGCGTCCGCTGGATCCAACCAGGTATCGAGAGCCTTGATAGCCGCGTTTTGAAGCTTATGGGCAAGGGAACGACGGCAGCACAAAATGTTCAACTATTGAAATGGTGTCGCCAGTTTGGCGTGCGGCCCATCTGGAGCGTCCTATGGGGCTTCCCCCGAGAGAGCGACGCTTGGTACGCTCAAATGTGCCGCTTGTTGCCATTGCTGCATCATCTGCACCCGGGACACGTTGTTAGATTACGCTACCAGCGCTTCAGTCTCTATCATCGCGCGGCCGACCAATATGGGCTGACGCTCAGTCCGGCGGCCTCCTATCGATACGTGTATCCGCTCTCTGAGCGCGATCTTGCGGATCAGGTTTACCACTTCGAAGACGGTGACGACAACGATGGCGGCCGTGAGTTCGGTCCACTTGACACAAACCGCCGACCCGGAGTTCAGGCGGTTATTCAAGGTATGGATGCCTGGAGCGAGGCATGGTGCGGCCTGACGCCACCCATATTATCGATGCGCGACAGCGGTGACGAGATTATAGTGGAGGACACACGCAATATAGCGGTGGAGCGTGAACAGCGAGTCAAAGGCTTGGCGCGTGAAATCCTGCTGGCTGCTGATCAAGGCATGCCAGAGGTCCGCCTGAGTCGACAGCTTAAGGGGGCGAACGTGATTGAGGTCGAGGAGGCGACTGCAGACCTTATAGCCCGCAAGCTGATTGTCCGGCTGGACGCCCGCTTGATAGGGCTTCCGATATGGAGCCCCTCTACGCCTATGCCGGCGCTGACTGCGTTTCCAGGAGGATATTTAGACCGACGCGGCTAGCCTGTGAAGTAGAAGGGTCCGATTGGTCAGTTCTCATTTCGGCGACCTTGTGGAGCGGCACTTCCTGTTCCCATTCAAACTCTTTGTCTGCGCATCACTCAAAGGAGAAGGTACAAGAAAATTGACCGAGAGAGACCACCTCTGCCGTCACGAATTCATCGCGCGAATGTCGGTCTGTCGCGAATGGGTAATCCTTGTCGGCTTCGCGCCGGAAGACCCGCGCCTCTTTCCCGGAACTGACGGTTGAGGAAAACTTGCTTATTCCGGCATGGGCAGCCGGCGTCACAGATGCGCAGCCTCGACGATGTCTATTCGCTACAGAAATCGTCGCATCTGGCGGGAAGCAGGATGCTTTTCTGGGGGCTGCTTCCTTCGCCCCGCTTGCGTTGGAGGAAAGCTGGCGATGACCACAAACCGCTTGCCTTGCTGCTCATTTTGTCCATTCGAATCTCCGTTGAAGATGGTGATATAGCATGCCTACGCGGCGCCATTTGCTATTGGTGAGAAATCAACAGGCGCGATCAGCCTACCTTTGCCGATGTGCGATTTTCATCTTGAAGATTTCCCTCGTGAGATCGACCTGACCGGCTTTGATCAATCGGACCATCGCACGGAAATAGCCGCCCGCGTTCTTGATCGGATCAGATCCTGGCGCTGGCCGCGTTTGCATCTGCACCACGTAAACGAGCGTGGCAGACGCACAGAGCGCCCCGATTTCACGGGTTGCTTCCTCCCAGCCGGACGCGGACACCCCAAAAGCGCCCCGCATGCGCGACACGCCCATAATCAGGTCTCGGTCGCTGCGCACGTCGCCTATAAACTCCATCGCATCGGGGCAAGCTGTCCCCAAATCGCCGGCGTTTAAGCTCACACTCGCCCGTTCCGGATCCTTCGGATTATCATTGCCGTTGTTACAAGACTCGTCAGGGGCATATTTGTTGTTGTCTTTGTGGCGGCATGATTTGCCGGCAGAGGCGGCATGAAATTTTCCTTCCGCCTCTTCCCTGATCGTGCGCCAGGCATCTCGGGCGTCGTCCGCCGATCCCGCTCCGGACCTGCGCGGTGTTACTCTGGTAAGCTCAAGGGCACGCGCTCTTAGCTCGCTGACGTCGATGCTCGGGAAAGTCTCTGCAAGTGTCTTGAGCGCCTCCTGCGCCGATCTGCGATGGATGGTGAGTTCGTCGAAGGCCGCTGACCGCTCGCGCTCTTTGTCTTCGATCACCTGGAGCTGATCGTGAAGCTCAGGCAGCCTTGCGAGAAGAGGGGAGAGATCGAAGCCATATGCCTTCACGATTTTGCCCCGCGATCGCTGAGCGAACCGTTTGCCATTCGGACTATCCTTCGCGCCGATCACTCCTGCGTCGAGCAGCCGTTCAAGAGCATAGCGGACAGACCGCTCCGACATCCCTGTGCGCTCGACTAGGAATGCATTCGAGGGCCAGATGAGCATCCGGTTTTCAATCAGCTCTCCGCCGAAGACGCCGACAAGCTGGTCGAGGACGGACCTGCAGTTCGACGACAGTTTCAACACGCGGGCAGCCATGCGCGCTGCCTGATAAAGGTCTTGCTTGTCAGCTGTAGCTGGCTCTGCGGCCGATGATAGTATCGGCTTTAGAGCGCGCCAGCCGGACGACTGTGCGCTTCTCATAGTTATCCCTTTCACAGGGCAACGCTTCGCCGTTCGCCTCAAAGTAGGCGTTGACAAATCAGCGTGATTTGGGATAGCCAGAAGTGCATGTTAGCTCTGGTGTCCCAATGGTCACTATCTAATCTCGAAGGCTCTGGGATTGCAGTCCTGGAGCCTTCAGCGTTTTAAGCCCTTGCTATCGTTCCTGAACCAGTTTTTTGAGGGCAGCCGCAACGGCCTCAGACCGATTGCGGAAGTCACCCGACTTGACCAGTTCGTCCAAAAGTGTCGTCAGACCGGCTTCAATCCATAGAAGCACCTGTTTCTCGCCCTGCGCTTCACGCTTGAACCTATATCTTTCCGACGCTGTCATCTCGGCTGTGCCCATGCTCAAACTTCCGAATCAATCAAATCATCACATCGCTAGTGACGTGCCCGATTCTGCTTGTTTGTGAAAGACCTAAATTTCGGAACCGCAACTTGAAAATCAATCGTACAATGCCCACGCCAATGCGATTGCGATGGGCGACATCTATGTAAAAACTTGGGTTTCGCGATTGCCGGTTTTGCGAAGCCACCAGATCCGACGGCAGCTTGCATGACGTCATAAGATCTCTGTGCCGGTGCGACAGCGTGCGCGCTCAATCCATCCAGAGTCACATCAAGAAGAGCCAGCCCGATTGGACGATCGAACGCTACCAGCCCGAGCCGATTTCACCGCTTCTTGGGAGCGGTTTGAGAAACTCATCTGCTGGATCATATTGGGAATGAATCAAGTCGCGCAGCGACCAAATCAGGAATGCTTTAAGGGCATTTCGCGGCTCAGTCGAAACGTCAACGTGGTCGCTTTCTCGGCAGCTATCTATCGGCCCACGGGGAGGTCGCCTACCTTGCCTCATGGAGAAATGTCGAGCAGTTTCGAACATGCCGAAGACGAAGATCGCACCAGACAATGCGGAAGAGATGCATTTCGTCACCATGACCTTCCGCGGCAAGAATGGTCTCGGAGGTGTAGAATAATCCCCCGGCGATCTCTGACCAGAACCGGTCAGTTCCTACCGACCAAAGCGCGGCCTCCAGCCTATCAGCCGAGCTTGAGACGGTTCGGCGCATCGCCGAAATAAATATTGCGTTTGCTCCTTGGACTTCCACCTTCTTCCGGAAGCGCTTGGTATCGGTCCCTCTCCCACTGGTTCCGGACATCGACCCGCCATCCGAGCCGATCGCGAAAGACGGCGGCGCGTGCCCGAAACATTTCGTCGAAAGCACGTCGATCGGTCTCGAGCATGTCTTTGGTGAGTATCCGCAACATATCCATCCCTCCTGATGTGCTGACGTTTCACAACAGGAAGCCGACCGGGAGCAATCTGGATATTTCACCAGGTTGACCGGTGCTTCGCTTTGCCTTTCATTTTCGCGCAACTCAGCCTGCTGCGATTTCACCACCGGCTACGAAACGTACAATGCCAACGGGACCTTTTCGGCGACAGGAGGACCATAGACCCTACAAATCCAGAACATCACAGACGCTTGAGTAAGCCCTCAATCCGTGCAATCAGGAGAATAGCCATGTCACGCATCACAACGAAGTTCACCGGCCAAACAGGTCGTCGCGGCAAAAAGATCGCTGCAAGACTTCTCATTGCCATCTCCTCCATTATCGCAACCGCTATACCCGCGGCAGCACGACTCGTCTTTTCGTCCGATTGCCGGAACCATCAGCCTATCGCAGTCCCGCCACCACAGAATGCCATCCTGTTCACCAAGCAGCCGGTACCCCATCCGAATGGAACAGCGTCGGTCTTTACGATCAACGGATTGGACACCTATGTCATTCCGGCGGGGGCCAACTCCTGCGTAGTTGCAGCTCCCCATGCCAATGACAATTACTGCTTCATTGCCCGCAACGACAACACAATCGACGGCGTCGGTTTCGCCCCCATTCAAAATCCGGGCGGTCTGACTGCCTGCCAGTAAGAGGCGAAACGCCTCGGCCAAACGGTTCACTCCCCGCGCTTACGCGAAGGTTGAGTCGGGGAGTGGATAACGACGGATTGAGATGCTCGCGCCGCATCACGAAAACCGATACGGAGGCCTGCGTCGGGACGATCTCGTGTTCGGCGGCACGTCCCCCTCACCCGCCGCCTCTCCTGTGCCTCGCGCGATCGACGGCAGGAGCTCTTCGAGTGCCATCTGAAGACATTTGCCGGCATTCTGCAGGCGATGCCTTGGTGACCTTAATCTAATGTTTGGTCAGGCAGGTCCGATGATGCCCCGATGGGCGCACTCACGTCGCAGATTGTTCGTGCTTGCCGACATCAGTGTTCCCTACTTGGGCAGGCGCGCACAAGCCTGATAAAATTGCTCGAAAATGCCAATGAAGTAGAAATCCCTCGTGCAAGATAGAGGCAAAGGGTCGATGATCGTGTGCCTGGCCGAGAGATCCGACCAAGCCGGGCATCCGCATGGATCTTTCATCGTCGACGCGAAATTGCGTTCAGGAAGTGCGGATCTATATAGTCTCGACTGCAATTATCCACCTGTTCGCGGCCGGTTAACCTGACGGCACCAATCAGCCGTCCCTGTAGTAATAGCTGTAGCCGTTGATCGCCGGGGCGCCGCCAAGATGGGCGTAGAGCACCTTTGAGCCCTCGGGGAAGAAGCCCTTTCGCGCAAGATCGATCATCCCCTGCATCGATTTTCCCTCATAAACAGGGTCGGTGATCATCGCCTCGGTGCGCGCCGCGAGTCGGATCGCCTCATTTGTCTCCTCCGAGGGCACTCCATAGGCGGGATAGGCATAGTCAGGGTTGATGACGATCTCGTCTTCACGTACGGACCGGCCAAGGTTCACGAGTTCTGAGGTCGCGTCGACGATCTTTCGCACCTGATCCCGGGTCTGCTGGAGTGTGCCCGAGGCATCAATACCAATGACCCTGTCAGCCCTGTCCATTGCGGCGAAGCCGACGATCATTCCGCCCTGGGTCGAACCGGTGACAACGCAGACGATGATGTAGTCGAAGGTGAAGCCTAGGTCCTTCTCCTGTGCCGCGACTTCCTCGGCGAAGCCGACATAGCCGAGGGCTCCGAACTTATGTACCGAAGCGCCAGCCGGGATCGCATAGGGCTTGCCGCCCGCGTCCTCCACCGACTGAATCGCGTCCTCCCAGCTCTTGCGGATGCCGATGTCGAACCCAGCGTCGACCAGCCGGCTGTCGGCGCCCATCAGTCTCGTCATCAATATATTGCCGACACGGTCATAGACCGCATCGTAGTGAGGTACCCATTTCTCCTGGATGACGACACATTTCATGCCGATCTTCGCGGCAGTCGCAGCCACCATGCGAGTATGGTTCGACTGGACTCCGCCGATCGACACCAGCGTATCCGCGCCGGAGGCGATCGCGTCGGGCACGATATATTCGAGCTTCCTGAGCTTATTGCCGCCCATCGCGAGGCCCGAATTGCAGTCGTCGCGCTTGGCATATATCTCGACCTTGCCGCCCAGCGCCGCAGTCAGCCGTGGCAAGTGCTCGATCGGAGTCGCGCCGAAGGTGAGCGGGTAGCGTTCGAATTTTTCCAACAATGACATCGATCAGGGCCTCCGTGCCGATTTGTGGCCGAAGGCTAGTCGATATCTTTTGAAAGGTGCTCTCTAATTTTGCTGCAAAATCTTTCTCACTTTAGATTATTTTTCGGTATTATACCCCACTTCTTCAACTGTGAGATCCAAAATGAAAGTTTCTTCCACAGAGAATTTCGACGGAATAGACCTCAAGATTTTGCGCGCCCTTCAATCGGAGGGCCGGCTCAGCAATGCCGATCTTGCCGAGCGCGTGAATGTCAGCGCTGCGACTTGCCACAGGCGAACTCAGCGCCTTTTCGAGGAGGGCTACATCACCGGCGTTCGGGCGGAGGTCGCGCCGAGCGCCGTCGGCCTCGGCGCGATGGTGATGGTTGGCGTCGTATTGGATCGCTCCACACCTGAGAGCTTTGGCGCCTTCGAGGGCGCTGTCATGCAGCTGAAGGAAGTGCTGGACTGCAGTCTGGTGGCCGGAGATTTCGATTACCTCCTGAAAATCCGCGTCCGTGACATGGCCGATTTCAACAAGCTGCATGGCCAGAAGCTGATCGCCCTGCCTGGCGTGCGCCAGACGCGCACTTTCTTCGTGATGAAAGAAGTCAAGGAGAACGCGAGGTTGCCCTTCTAGCGTCGTCGGCAGCTATCCGTCTGCCGCGCCATTTCATGGCTGACCAGGATGCCCTGGGCCGGGAGCATTTCCTCCACGACTCGGAGACTGGGTGGGCGCTCCATATCGTGCAGCTGATTGCTCCAGCCGTAGAGCGGTGGCGGACAAAGTGGCGATGACGGTTGGAGCCAAAGCAACGAAGTGCGATATATATAATAATATATTCAGAATTGTATTCTTATAGCTTACTGTTTTCTCACGAGTATAAAGTATTATATTGGATAATTGGCGTTATAGTAAAAAATATATCCGAAGAAGTACGTTGCTTAATTTATCGATTTCATCAAATGTCCTGCCACTCGGCTAACGATATCGCAACGGGACAATCCTTTTCCTATGAATGCTGACCCTTGCAGGAGACATCATCGCCGGTAGGTTTACACAAGGACCACGATGACATGGAGCGGAAAAAGAAATCAGACAAGTACCTTGCCGGCTCGCGCCTGGGGGTAGCGTCCGTCGACCACCGGCAGAAGGACTCTGTGTCGAAGAAGAAGACCATTTTTCAACAATTGCTCTTGGATTGGGCTTACGGTTGCGACCTATTTTATCCAATCCAGCGACTCGAACATTTCGCAAAGGGCGAGGAGGACGACAAAGGCGCTAAAACTCGTAGGTGAGAATTACGATGTATAGAACTGGGAGAGCTCGGACTGGCCGCCACGTTCCCGATTTAATATTCAGTCTTGTTTCCAAATTCCATGGCGAAATCGACGACGCAGTCGCCAACGTTTGCAAACTCCAACAATGGCTCGGCGGGCGGGGTGGAGGCTGTCATGGACGATATCGATGCGACGCAAGCGAAGCACAACGGCGCAAAGGCTTCACAGGTGCAACTAAGGCGGGGACATCGAGAGATGGTAAGAAGTCAATCGAGAACCCCACCCTTATCCGGTACACGCAAGGCGCAGTTCAAAATAGTGCTGCAGGAAGCATATATGCTCGCCTGCCAAAATCAGAAATTTGACCCGCAGGTTTCTCCCATCAAATTACCGCAGAAAAGGAGTTCATTTTCAGTGTTATTATCCTCTTTGAAATGCATTCGCATCGCCGCACTTGCAGCGGCCGGCATGGTGCTGGGCACGCAGATTGCTTTTTCGCAAGAATCGTCCATACGGTCTCAGTGGCTGAACACGCCGGGATCTCGAGTAGAAGCGCTTGCGGTCCTCCAGACCTTGAATTCCGATCTCCTGAGCAACGCCAGTGCTACGTTGACCCTTGACCGCTGGTGCGCGGCGCACAAGCTCGCGCCGGAAGGTTCCAAGATCGTAGCACAGCGTGTCCGCGGGCAAGACAAGCCGGCCGACGAGCACATCCGTGAACTTCTGACCGTCGGACCCGGTGAGCTGATCGCATATCGCCGCGTCCGCTTGGTCTGCGGCGACCGCGTTCTGTCCGAGGCCGATAATTGGTATTTACCTGCAAAGCTAACTGCAGAGATGAATCAGGCGTTGGATACCAGCGATATCGCATTTGGCAGAGCCGTTCAGGCTCTCAATTTCACTCGCACAAACCTGTCTGCCAAGTTGCTCTGGTCCCCTCTATCCGAGGGCTGGGACATGGACGGCTTAGTAGCGCATGAAATCAGTTCCCCTAGCCTGCCGCCGTTCCTGCTCGAACATCGTGCCGTGCTTAAACTACAAGATGGCACGCCGTTTAGCGCCGTGGTCGAAAGATACACGGACAAAGTACTAGACTTTCCAGTTCCGCGCCTGCTTTCTCAATAGAGCTTGTGCGACGGCCATCCAATCATTGTTCGAAAGAGAACGGATGAACGCGAGTCAACCTGATCAGTGACAAGCACTGCAGCTCCGCGTCGATGCTCGGATCGTTGGCGATCTGAAGGACTGACCCGCGAAGCACCATAATGCGGCGACCTATGTCGACCGCGTAGACGACCATGCTCCCGGCAAACAACCTCCTGCACCCAAAAGGCGCTTGCAAATCTCGCTATTAGACGACGGTCTTACGCCTTTTCGATCCGTCGATTAAATATCTCATGCGGACGCTGCGCCGATCGCGTGACGCCATGGTGCGGGCATTGAAGGCACGACGCACCCACGGCCCTCTTGACTGGCTCAGGCGCTACCTCCCGACCGGCAGCAGCGGATACGCATGCTCACGTACTTCAGGTGAAAACTTGTTCGTTGTCTTGCTCATGTTGGGTCGACTTGCTCAGAAGTCGGAGCCTGCGGCAAACCTTGGACGGCCGCCGGTTGGCGGCCGCCCATCGCTCCGCTTGTGCTTTGCGTCATCCGCAATCAGCTACCATTCGTTGTATCCAGTCGACGAAAAAGGATTTCGGCTTTTCGCCGACCGAGATATCGGCAACTTCGCCGCCCTTGAAGATTGCAAGGGTCGGAATGGAGCGCACACCGAACTGTGCAGCAAGTTCCGGGTTCTCGTCGATATTCAGCTTGGCGACCTTGACCTTGCCTTCCATCTCGACGGCGATTTCTTCGATGATCGGAGCGATCATCTTGCACGGGCCGCACCATTCGGCCCAGAAATCGACGACGACGGGTTCTGCGGATTCCAGAACTTCCGACTGGAAGTTATTGATATCGACTTTCACGGATGCCATGATCTTTCCTTTACTAGAGTTTAGCGCCGGCGGGCACATGAGTTGATACATTGCCGAATTCGATGTGATGCACGCTTTAGACCGCGAAACACCTCAAGAACCTGTTTGGGTGTGGTAATGTTTCTCAGCGCTCGACCTCCTAGTTCTTCAGTTTCAAGTGGCTGCGAGTAAGATATCACGGCCCGGCGACACTCCAGATGAGGATGAGTTCATGACCGATGAAAGGTAGCGCGATGCTCACCTTATGATACGAGTTCGGGAGGTGCGCGAGCGGGCGGCTCATCGTAGGTGGCTTGGACTATGTTGGCGACTTCGAAGATTATGTCGCGGGTTCCTCGATAAAGGATGCTCAGTTTATGCTGGCTGCCTATGCGGTCGAAGACAGGAAAACCAACTCGCATCAGCGGAACTGCGAGGCGTTCGGCGGCCTGTCGACCGTGGGAGTGCGTGACGAGTAGATCAGCGTCCGCGGCGAGCTGTTCCAAGTCACCAAGATCACCCACCTTGACCGTATCGGTTGGTACTATTTGCAGCACCTTCGAGTCCCCGGTCGTAGTGACCGCGGCTGTAATGACCGCCCCCATGCCGATAAAGAGTTGGGCGAACTGCAAGAGCTGGTCGGGCTCGCACGCGATGGCGACCTTCTTTCCTGCGAAATGAAAATGCCCGCTGAGCATCGCCTCCTGCAACTGCATGCGGCCACGACGGACAGCCGCCGGCGTGTTGTCGTGCGAAATCGCTGCAAGGAGCCAGGCGAAACGGTCGGCGTTAATCAGGCCCGTGAGAGATCCGAACATCACGTATGGCAATCCAGTTAGACCCTGCAAAGCTTCAGCCGGTCGGCGCATCTGTTCCCCGACGGCGATGCATTGTGTTGCCGCCCCGAGGTCGCGGATATGCTCCACCTTCGCGCCACCGCGTGCGATCGGAATCCATCGATCGCGGACAGCTTCGTCAGGCCCGCCGGACACGTCAGGCAAAATGAGGGGCGTTAAGCCGAAGCTCTCAACCGTTTCCCGCAGATGCTCTACATCGGCAACTGTCATGTTTGAGCCGGGCAGGATCACAACCTTCGCCGGGTCGCGGTCCTGCGTCCCGGGCAGCGTGATTGCCTCGATCATAGCCGTAACAGCCTTCGACCATCCCTCCTCCATCGCCCCTGCGAAGTCGGGAGTGCGTGCGAGGACCACTTCAGTATCAATGAGTTTTCTCGGGCGCGCTCCTTTGGCGTTGATGATATCACCTGCGATATCTTCGTCGCGAGTTTCTGCCACGGCGGTGGTGCAGATCCCGATCAGCCGCGGCCACGTGCGAGCTTTTAGCTTGACGAGAGCTTTCTCGAGAAAATCCGCGCCGCCCACCACCGTCGCGATCTGGTCCATTGCGGTAGTCTGCAGCGGGACCATATGCTTGAAATGCCTCACGAGCAGCACCAGTGCAAAACTGCTACATCCCTGGCTGCCATGGAGTATTGGCAGCGCACCATCGACGCCCAGGAAGGCCAAGGCAGCGCCCAATGGTTGAGACAACTTTAGAGGGTTGATCGCTGCCGTTTTTGTTGGGGTCAGGATAACAGCCATAATTTTTACCTCAGTGGAAACCACCTGTCGCCTCGTCGGCAGACCTCATATTAATGCTTGATTCCGCCGATCTCACGGCGTAACGAACTGCTTCCAAGGCGCCGGTTTGCGCAACTGCGCCCAGACCGGGTTGTGGATTGCCAAATCGATCTGGCGTGCTAGTTCCACCATGCCTTCGTACCCGGCGTAAGCATGCTGGCGTTCCTGATTCACGTCTAGCCAAGGAATTTTCGCCTCAAGCGCGACGAACTGAGTGCGTCCGCCTGACAGCATGATATCAGGCTTGTGTTCGCGTAACATCGCATAGAGCTCGCTCGCTGCCATCGATTGGTGAAGGTGGTTCTCGTCCTTCAGCATCTGCTTGATTCTCTCCTTGTCCCTGGTCGTCGATTTCCTGATGGATGTACCGACAATTTCCATGCCGATTTCGATGAGTGCGTGCACGATGGACCAGGATTTCACCCCGCCGGTGTTAAGATGAACGCGCTTCCCCTCAAGCCGACGCCGATACGCTTCCAGCTTCTTCCAGGCCCTCTCCTCCTCTTCTGCTAAGAGAGCCTCGACGTGGTGGAGCAACGCGGAACCAGCGCCCTTCTTTACGAGCAGTTGGGCGATCCGCCGCAGGGATTCAGAGGTGCTGGAAATGCCGTAGAAGGAGCCTTCGAAAAATGGAATGTTCCAGCGTTCTTCCATCTTGCGAGCAAGATTGATGAGAGCAGTGGAGCACACCATCATAGCTGCACGCGAGCGGTGGGCGGAAGCCACCTGCGCGTAGCGCGCGTCGCCGGGAATACAGGCGCGGACACGGATACCAAGTCGGTCCAACAGCGGTTTCACGAACCAGAATTCCCCCGAGAGGTTGAATTCGCCGAGTATATTGATGTCGCATGGACCCGGGTCGTCGGCCTCCACCGTGCCTATGACGTGCTCGAGCAGAGCCTCGCCGGCAAGCCGAGTACCGAGGTTCTTCGAACCGCCGAAGCCCGGCGACTTCACCGGCACCACTGGTAT
Source organism: Rhizobium sp. P1_B8 (assembly GCF_056406515.1). Taxonomy (NCBI): domain Bacteria; kingdom Pseudomonadati; phylum Pseudomonadota; class Alphaproteobacteria; order Hyphomicrobiales; family Rhizobiaceae; genus Rhizobium; species Rhizobium sp. P1_B8. The sequence continues at coordinate 83,133 of NZ_JBFTZZ010000034.1, forward strand.
TGCGAACTTCTGCGCTGCGTGTCTGCAGACCGCAGCGATGTCGTCACCGATCAGCTCGGTGACACATGTTCCGTAGACGAAGATTGCCGCCGGCGCATACCCCTCTTTGATCTCGCCGATTGCCTTGAGAAGCTTTCGCTCACTATCTCCCGTCACTATCTCGAGTTCGGTAAGATCAGTGGTGAAACTTGTGCGCCAAAGAACTGGACCTGACGATGCGGCGCCTCGGTTGTCCCAGGAATTGCCTTCGCACGCGAGCGGCGCGTGGACGAGATGCGCGACATCAGTGATTGGCTGCAGCACGACCTTAGCTCCGTCGAAGGCACAGCCACCGCCGGCTGCTGATCCCTGCGACGCCTCGTGACATGCCCCCTTGGTTTCCTTACTGCGGAATACCTCGCCGGAGGCATCTCGCATTTGCATCTCGATCGATGACATCGCGCAACCTTCCAATGCAGTGGCGGGATGGCCGGCCGACGCCGGCCAAGGATTTTAGCGTGTGAGGTCGTACGAAACGCCCTGACACATGGTGTCCTCATCAAGCCTGTCGAAGATCTTGTCGAGAATAACCGTTAGAAGACGCAATCCGCCTTGGTAGCCCATGAGAGGAAAGCGATGATGATGATGGCGGTCGAAAATCGGAAAGGTAAGCCGAACCAGTGGCGTGTCAGTGTCACGCTCGAGATACTTGCCATAGGAATTGCCGATCAGCAGATCCACTGGTTCCGTCAAAAGAAGCGAGCGCATTGCCCAGAGGTCTTTGCCAGCCCACACCTGCGCACCTCCGCCGAAGGGAGAGGACGCGAGCAATTCCTTCATCTCCGCTTCCCAGGCTGCGGTGCCGTTGGTGGCAAGGCAATGTGTGGGCTGGCCACCGGTTTCCATGACAAAGCGCGCCATTGAGTAGACGAAGTCAGGATCGCCGTAGATTCCGTATTTCTTGCCATGCAACCAGGATTGACTATCGGCCATGGCATCGACCAACCGACCCCGATCACGATCGATAGCTTCGGGAATATCCCTCTTGGAAAGCTCGGATATCTTCATCAGGAATTCGTCCGTGCCCCCAATGCCCAGCGGGTAGTGGAACGAAGCAGTCGTCTGACCAAGCTCGCGACAATAGTCCAACGTCTTGCGCGTATTGTAGTGTTGCAGCGATATTGTCGCCTCCGCATGTTTGGCTGCCTTCACGTCCTCGATCTTTGTCCCTCCATCATACATGCGGTACTCGCCGTCGGAAGGTGTGTCGAACTGGTCCGAGGCGTCTTGAATGAAAATGTAGGTCACTCCCATCGTGTCGAGCAGGCGCTTGATTTCTCGATTGTTGCCAACGCAGAAACCGTCGAAGCCTGGAATAATGTTGATGAGTGCTGGCGTCGGCACGCGTTCGGTGCTTTTCCAGAAATTTTCCAGAATGCCTTTGACCATGCTGTCGTAACCATCGACATGGCTGCCGACGAAGGCTGGGGTGTGGGCGAAGGGCACGTCGAAATCGGCTGGAACGGAGCCTTCATTTTTGGCGTTTTCAATGAAGCCGTGAAGATCATCCCCAATGACCTCGGCCATGCAAGTCGTCGAGACCGCAATCATCTTGGGGTCGTAGAGCTGATAGGTATTGGCGAGCCCGTCGATCATATTTTTCAAGCCGCCAAACACAGCCGCGTCCTCTGTCATCGAAGACGAAACTGCGGACGACGGTTCCTTGAAATGGCGTGACAGGTGCGAGCGGTAGTACGCCACACAGCCCTGACTGCCGTGAACAAACGACATCGTCCGCTCGAAGCCAGCCGCTGCGAAAACCGCGCCGAGCGGCTGGCAAGCCTTCGCGGGGTTTACGACCAGGGCTTCGCGAGCCAGATTCTTTTCTCGATATTCCCATGTCGAGGTGAATTCGTATTGCGCGTCGACGACCTTATCCGGATGCGGACATTCGAACTTCAACTTCTTGCGGGCGAACATTTTCTCGTATTCCGGCTCGCAGAACAGAGGAACATGATCGAGAACTTTCTCGGCCGATTGCGGCATAGTTTTCATCCTTTTTCGCCGCGAGTGCGGCTGCGTGGACTTTGGGAGATGTCTAAAATGTTGTCGCTCAGCAAAAATTATTCATCATCCCGGCCACAACTGCAGACACCGCCTGCATCGGAGCAGTGCGTTTCTTTCCATGGCGGGTCGTAGAGGCCCCAGACCGGATTGTTGATGGCAAGATCCATGTCTCGGGCGAAAATGGCGAAGCCGTCATAGCCGTGATACGGACCAGAATAATCCCAAGAATGCATCTGACGGAACGGTATGCCCATTTTTTGAACCGGGTATTTTTCCTTGATGCCCGAGCCTACGAGGTCCGGGCGAATGGCCTCGATGAAGCTCTCGAGCTCGTAGCCGGTCACATCATCGTAGATAAGCGTACCTTTTTTGACATAATGGCCCGTGCGCTCGTAATCGTCGCCGTGGCCAAATTCGTAGCCCGTACCAACGATCTCCATTCCAAGATCCTCGTAGGCGGTGATGACATGGCGGGGACGCAATCCGCCGACGTAGAGCATCACAGTTTTGCCAATAAGGCGCGGACGGTACTTCTCCGTCACCGCCTGCACGAGAGGTTGGTATCTGGTGATGAGTGCTTCGGCCTTATCTTGGGTCTCCGGCCCGAAAAACGCGGCGATATTGCGCAAAGAGGCTTCGATCTGGGAAGGACCAAAAAAGTTGTACTCCATCCAGGGAATGCCGTACTTTTCCTCCATATGCCGAGCGATGTAATTCATGGACCGGTAGCAGTGAATAAGGTTGAGCGTGGCTTTCGGTGCACGCTCCACCTCCGCGAGTGTGGCATCTCCCGACCAATTGCCGACCACCCGCAACCCCATATCCTCCAGCAGAATGCGTGAAGCCCATGCATCGCCGCCGATATTGTAGTCACCTATGACATTAACGTCGAAAAAGCTGGGTTCGAAGTCGGTCTCTTTTTTATCGAAAACCCAGTCGCGTATCGCGTCATTGGCGATATGATGGCCAAGCGATTGCGACACGCCACGAAACCCTTCGCATCGCACCGGCACGATCGTTTTGTCGTGCTCCTTGGCCTTCTTGCGCGCCACAGCTTCAATATCGTCGCCGATCAATCCGATTGGACACTCGGACTGCAAGCTGACACCATTGTTCAGTGGAAACAGTTGCTCAACTTCATCGATGAGCTTCTCGAGCTTTTTGTCGCCACCAAAAACAATATCCTTTTCTTGAAAGTCAGACGTGAATTGCATGGTGACAAAGGCTTCGACACCCGTCAGACCGACGTAATAGTTGCGGCGTTGCGACCAGGAATAGTGGCCACAACCGACGGGCCCATGCGATATATGGACCATATCCTTGATCGGGCCCCACACGACACCCTTCGAGCCGGCATAAGCGCAGCCGCGAACGGTCATCACGCCCGGAATGGACTTGATGTTGGATTTCACCCCGGTCTCGCAAAGCGCATCGGAGCCCTGCTCGGCTTCCTCTCGGCCCTTCGCCACGCCAAGGTGCTTTTTGCGGCGCTTAGCCGTCTTATCCGGATACTGGGAGAGTACCTCATCTATAAGCCTGGAGTTGAAATCACCGTCGTTCTCGTAGTCGAGGCTCATAGGGCCTTTCCTCTCTCGAAGGTTCGCATGGAGCCTCGACAAGGAGGCATGGTTAGTCGACTAACGCGCTTTGTCATCCGCGCCGCCCTATCTGGGACGACTATGGCGCCAAACCCGCCTGCACCTCTTTAACGAGAAGTTCTTCGAGCATCTGCTCGTCCGACTTCATGATTCCGAAGTCGAGCAGCATGTCCTCCAGCTCCTCCATGGTGATAGGAGTAGGGATAGTGCCCTTTCCCGAATTGGAGTGGATCTTCTCGGCTAGCCATCGATATTCCGCCGCCTGTTTGGAGCGTGGCGCGTATTGGATCACGGTCATCTTTCTAAGCTCCGCGTGCTGGACAATGTTGTCGCGCGGCACGAAGTGAATAAGCTTCGAATTGAGCTTGGCAGCCAGCGCTTCCGCGAGGTCTAATTCTCGGTCGGTCTGCCGCTCATTACAGATCAGGCCGCCCAGCCGTACGCTTCCGGCGCTGGCGTATTTGAGGATGCCCCTCGCAATGTTGTTTGCAGCATACAGGGCCATCATCTCACCGGACATGACGATGTAAATTTCCTGAGCCTTGTTCTCGCGGATGGGCATAGCAAAGCCCCCGCACACCACGTCTCCGAGCACGTCATAGGAGACGTAGTCGACATCGTCATAGGCGCCGTTTTCTTCCAGGAAGTTGATCGACGTGATGACCCCCCGTCCGGCGCAGCCGACGCCGGGTTCAGGGCCGCCCGACTCCACACATTTGATGCCGCCGTAGCCTGTTTTTAGCACATCGCCGAGTTCCAGATCTTCGACTGAACCCTTCGTTGCGGCGAGATCCAGAACCGTGCCCTGCGCTTTGGAGTTCAGGATCAATCGCGTCGAGTCAGCTTTTGGGTCGCAGCCGACGATGAGGATTTTCTGCCCGAGTTCGACAAGGGCAGCGAGCGTATTCTGGGATGTAGTGGATTTGCCAATGCCTCCCTTTCCGTAAAACGCGATCTGACGCAGAGCAGCCATTCTTACTTCCTTTTCGTGTTCGAACCGTCCGAGGCGATGCCGCGACATCGGACGCGGCTGGTTCCGTCGCAGCCCAAGAACAATTTTCAAGCGCCGTGCCAATTGAGCTGATTGATAAGGCAGAACGGAAACTGGTGCTCCCGCAAACACTTAGGGGGGATAAAATACCGGACCGAAGAATCCTGAGTCGTGTCACGAAGCCGACAAAATTGACGACAATGTCACACATATGTCGTGAGGCCCTCGGAGAGCCACGGTAACTCTGCGCAAGCACGTCTCCGTCGAATGAGCCGCACTTGACGCAAATGCTGGCAATTGGAAAGTGGCGCGGAGCTCTAGCGAAATCGTTTGCGGTCAAAAAATCGCGCAAGCAGTGTTGCACCGCTGCCAAGCGCATGCAGCCACCCATGTCGCAAACCTGACAAAGCTTTCGCACTGTGGACCAATAGCAAACTCGACCCGCCCGAAACTCGCGAGTTAATCACCGCGCAATCGGCCTGGCACGACGAGTGCTAGGACCGACCGAGACACAAACTACATTTCGGTTGGAGCCAAAGACAGCATGAACATCGTGGTCTGCATAAAGCAAGTGCCTGACTCCGCACAGATCCGGGTTCATCCGGTTACGAACACGATCATGCGCCAGGGAGTGCCGACAATCATCAATCCTTACGATCTTTTCGCCTTGGAAGAAGCTCTTAAACTGCGTGACCGGCATGGGGGTAAAGTCACTGTGCTTACCATGGGTCCGCCCATGGCAAAACAAGCGCTGGAGAAAGCTCTGGCATACGGCGCAGATGAAGCGGTACTCCTGAGCGACCGTCACTTCGCCGGGTCAGACACCTTGGCAACTTCATTTGCTATCTCGCGAGCTATCACGAACCTTGGACTCCGCCATGCGCCTGAAATCGTGTTTACTGGCAAGCAGACGATCGACGGCGATACTGCGCAGGTGGGGCCGGGGATTGCCAGGCGTCTCGAACTGCAACAACTGACCTACGTAACGAAAATTGTTTCAGTCGATCTTCATGCCCGAGAGATCACGGTGGAGCGCCGTTCGGAAGGCGGCACACAAATGCTGAAGAGCCAACTGCCGTGCTTGATCAGTGTCCTTGAAGGCGTCAACGCCATCCGTCGAGGCTCCGTCGCTGACGCGTTGCGTGCCGCACGCGCGCAAATACCGACCTGGCGTGCAGCCGACGCCGGTATTGTGGAGATAGCTAATTGCGGCTTGAGAGGATCACCGACCGTCGTCAAGCGCGTATTCGCCCCCACCCCACGGGCCGAAAAAGCAATCCAAATCGAAGTAAACGATGACCAGTGCGGTCCGCTGGCTGACGAAATAATCGCATCGATCTTCGAGCACCAGCCCCCATTGGAAGCGAGCTTTCAACCGAATGGGCTCACGTGAGAAACAAGGAGCATAAATGGAAGCCCACCAAGCTGAAAGTCAGTCTCCAATGGTCAGTCGCGCCAGCGCGAAGAAGGAATTGCCCAGACACTTCCGCGACAATCGGCACGTCTGGGTTTTCATCGAGCTGGAACGAGGCCAAGTGCATCCCGTGTCTATTGAACTACTCGGTGAAGGGCGCAAGCTTGCCGATAAGCTTGGCGTTCAACTGGCGGGAGTGGTTATTGGAACCGCGGAAGGCCTGGGAGTTCGGTCTGCCATTGCAGAGGCGTTCGCTTACGGGGCCGATCTCGCCTACCTCGTCGAGTCGCCGCTGCTATCGGACTACCGAAACGAGCCCTTCACCAAAGCTCTCTCAGACCTGGTCATCCTTCATAAGCCGGAAATTCTGCTTCTTGGCGCCACCTCGCTTGGGCGAGATCTTGCCGGTTCTGTGGCAACTACTTTGGAAACAGGGCTTACGGCTGACTGCACCGAATTGGATGTCGATGCAGACGGCTCGCTCGCAGCGACCCGGCCGACATTTGGCGGTTCGCTGCTGTGCACGATCTACACTCTCAACTCTCGCCCGCAAATGGCGACAGTGCGACCCCGGGTCATGGCCACCCCCAAACGCGTGACCCATGCGATTGGACCTATCATTCGGCATGACTTGATGATGATTGAGGAAGAGATTGTCACAAAGGTTCTCGGCTTCCTTCCGGATGAACGATCGGAAAAAATCAACCTCGCCTATGCAGATATCGTGGTCGCTGGCGGGCTTGGTATTGGCACCGCCGAGAATCTGGAACGTGTGATGCTTCTAGCGAGGACGATTGGCGGTGAATTCGGCTGCTCCCGACCTTTGGTTCAAAAAGGTTGGATGGAGGTTGATCGACAGATTGGCCAAACGGGCCAGACGATCCGGCCCAAGCTCTATCTTGCGGCTGGAATATCAGGGGCAGTCCAACATCGGGTTGGTGTCGAAGGGGCTGACTTGATCGTTGCCATCAACACCGACAGCAACGCCCCGATCTTCGATTTCGCCCATGTTGCAGTTGTGGCTGATGCCATCGGTCTTCTGCCGGCGCTGACCGCGGCGTTCACCAGGCGAATACCGCCGCATAACCAATCGATGCAAGTAAACTGAGGTGTGGCTGATGAAGGGCGAGAAATTTGACGCGATTGTCGTCGGGGCAGGTATGTCGGGTAACGCGGCTGCTTATGCGATGGCCATGCGTGGTCTGAAAGTGCTGCAGTTGGAGCGCGGCGAGTACCCGGGTTCGAAGAACGTTCAAGAAGCGATACTGTACGCCGACGCGCTGGAAAAGATCATTCCAGACTTCCGCGATGACGCGCCTCTTGAACGGCATCTCGTCGAGCAGCGCTTCTGGATCATGGACGGCGCGTCGCACACCGGAATTCACTATCGGTCGGATGACTTTAACGAACGGAGGCCAAACCGATACACGATCATCCGTGCCCAATTCGATAGATGGTTCTCGGCCAAGGTGCGAGAGGCCGGATGCACCGTTCTCTGCGAGACATTGGCCACAAGACTTATCCAGGATTCAAGCGGCAACGTCACAGGCGTATGCACCGACCGCCCCGGCGGGGCCATTCTTGCCGACGTCGTGGTGCTTGCTGAGGGGGTGAACGGCTTCCTAGGAACACTAGGACGTTTGCGCGAAACGCCCAAGCCGGACAGCGTGGCACTTGCCGTGAAAGAGATGCATTTCCTACCGGAGGAAGTTATCGCAGAACGCTTTGGCCTGACTGCAGACGAAGGCTGTGTGATCGAGGCAGGTGGGACAATTTCACGGGGAGTCCCGGGGCTTGGCTTTCTGTATACGAACAAGGAATCCATCTCGATTGGGATAGGATGCCTCGTTTCCGGTTTGGCCGCAGCCATGGAAAGGCCATACGACATTCTTGAAGCCTTCAAGCACCATCCTTCGATCCGACCATTGATCGCCGGGTCTGAGGTGAAGGAATATGCTGCGCATCTCATTCCGGAAGGCGGTTATACGGCTATCCCACAGCTCTTCGGCAATGGGTGGGTCGTGGTTGGAGACGCGGCCCAGTTGAACAACACCGCACATCGCGAGGGCTCGAACCTCGCAATGACATCAGGGTATCTGGCGGGTAAAGCGATTGCAGACGTAAAGGATCGCGGCGGCTCGATGGTGAAAAGCAACTTGGCTTTGTACAAGAGCATGCTCGACTCATCCTTCGTCATCAAAGATCTGATGAAGCATAAAGAGATGCCAAGGTTTCTCCATGCCAACAGCCAGAACTTGTTTGTTTCATATCCAAAGTTGATATCTAAGGCTGCGCAAAGTTTCGTCCGTGTCGACGGAACTTCAAAACTCGACAAGGAAAAGGCCACGTCTGCCGCCTTCTTGAAAGCACGATCCCGGTGGGGATTAATTTCAGACGCAGTCCGGCTCGCCCGCGCGTGGCGCTAAAAGGAGATCCAGATGAAGGCCATCGTTAAACGGCGTGTTGAGGACAAGCTTTACCAGAACCGATATCTGGTTGACCCGGGCCGCCCACACATATCGGTCAGGAAACACCTCTTTCCAAGCCAAAACCTAATCGCCTTGACGCAAGTGTGTCCGGCGAAATGCTACCAGCTGAACGACAGACGTCAGGTAATCATCGTTTCCGATGGCTGCTTGGAATGCGGGACATGCAACGTGTTATGCGGACCCGACGGCGACATTAAGTGGACGTATCCACAAGGTGGGTTCGGCGTTCTCTTCAAGTTTGGATGAACAGCTTCTTTTGTAAGTTGATAGAGCCATTCGTTGGCCCAGCGCATGGTAAGCAAGCAATGACGAATCGGCTGGTGGAGCGCCCTACCAATTTGTAATTTTTATTGACCTTCGAAGTCCAATATGTAGCGCGGAGGACGTTCCAGGATTGTCCTGAGTGCCTAAAGCACTCTCAACCACGTGCTGAATGGAGTAGTTCCGTGGCTGGATCAGATGATGAGAAGATGCCCAAATCTGCAGTGCGGCCGGGTGCTGAGATTGTCGGCGAGAGTGCCGCACTCAAGGAGGTTTTTGAAATCGCCCAGATTGTCGCAAGGAGCAACACGCCTGTCCTGTTGCGAGGTGAGAGCGGCACGGGCAAAGAATTCTTTGCAAAGCTGATACACGATTCCTCGCCGCGCCGCGAAAAGCCCTTCGTAAAGTTGAATTGCGCTGCGCTGTCGGCAGGCGTTCTGGAATCGGAACTATTCGGGCACGAGAAAGGCGCCTTCACCGGCGCTGCCTCTCAGAAAGTAGGTCGGTTCGAGCTGGCGCACGGTGGAACTTTGCTGCTCGACGAAATAGGAGAAATCTCGGCTGAGTTTCAGACCAAGTTGCTGCGCGTTTTGCAGGAAGGCGAACTTGAGCGTGTCGGTGGGACGAGAACATTGAAAGTAAATGTCAGGTTGGTATGCGCGACCAATAAGGATCTCGAAACGGCCGTGGCGGCGGGAGAATTCAGAGCCGACCTATATTACCGGATCAATGTCGTACCGATCACTTTGCCACCACTGAGGCAACGCGACGGTGACATCCCGCGTTTGGCCCAAGTATTCCTTCGGCGTTTCAACAAGGAGAACGGCCGTTCGTTAAGCTTTGCACCCTCCACACTTGATATCCTTTCGAAATGCGAGTTCCCGGGCAATATTCGTGAGCTGCAAAACTGCACACAGAGGACCGCAACTCTCGCCCGTTCGGACATCATCGTTCCTCAAGATCTCGCCTGTGAACAGGGTCGATGCTATTCCCCGCTCCTCAAAAAGGCGGTTGCCGAGCGAGTTGGCAAGGGCGCAGTTCATGGGCTCGCTCGAGGTGAAACCGTGTCAATGGGAGAGCCGCGTGATGCCGCCGTCTTCGCGGCCGAAGCCGTAATGGGACACTCAGGTCTGATCGGCAGAGAACGGTTGGAACAGGCGATGGCGACGGCCGGAGGGAATCAGGCTAAGGCTGCGCGGCTCCTTGGTCGTACGCCGCGACAGGTCGGTTACTCTCTGCGCCGGCACGGGATCGAACGAAAACTCTTCTAGTCAAGGAGGTCATTGGTGCAGACCTGCTGCGGCAGGTCGCGCCCAACTGACGCCCGGCAATTCTAGTTTCCCCCACCCGACAAGGTCTACCAAGCGGCCCTGTCGTGTCTCCGACGAAACCTGTAGCAAAGAGGTCTAAACCGGACAACGAAGAGCATATCCAGCTGGCAGGGTGACGTTTCTCAGACTGGCATCGCTCTTGCTCGCGGAACTGAGCTTTCAAGCGTCATTGGAGTTCGTAATGTCCAGAGGGATGAGTAAGTGTAGGATCACCAACACAGCACCTGCCGCACGTGAGTCGGAGGCAACAACGTTCGGTGACCATGCGTCTTCGTCCCGTGGTAGTTCAGAGCCGAATGCTATGGCTCCAGCAATCATTGAAAAGATCAAAGACCACCCGTGCTTCTCGCGGGAGGCGCATCTCTATTTCGCGCGGATGCATCTCGCGGTCGCACCAGCCTGCAATATCCAATGCAATTACTGCAATCGAAAATACGACTGCGCAAACGAAAGCAGGCCAGGAGTAGCATCCCATAGGCTCACTCCCGACCAGGCGCTGCGCAGGGCCATGGCGGTCGCCAACGAAGTGCCGCAGCTTTCGGTGGTGGGCATCGCCGGGCCAGGCGATGCCTGCTACGATTGGAGGAAAACAAAGGCGACGCTCATACCGATCGCCCGGGAAATCCCTGACGTCAAGCTTTGCATCTCGACCAATGGTCTCGCACTTCCTGAACACGTCGACGAGCTTGTCGACATGAATGTCGGGCACGTGACGATCACCATCAACATGGTAGATCCGAAGATCGGGACCAAGATCTACCCCTGGATATTCTATGACGGCCGCCGCTACAACGGTATCGACGCGTCCAGGATCCTTCATGAGAGGCAAATGTTGGGGCTCGAAATGCTGGCAGAACGCGGCATCCTCATCAAGGTCAATTCCGTGATGATCCCAGGCGTCAACGACGAGCATCTCATCGATGTTAACAAGTGGGTCAAGGACAGGGGTGCGTTCATGCACAACGTAATGCCCCTGATTTCAGAGCCTACACATGGCACTTTCTATGGCATGAACGATCAGCGTTGCCCTACACCTTCCGAACTAATCGCGCTCCGGGACCGGCTTGAAGGCGACACGAAGGTGATGCGCCATTGCCGCCAGTGCCGTGCCGATGCAGTCGGTCTGCTCAGTGATGATCGCGCAAACGAATTCAAGATTTCCCAACTCCCAGCTGAAGCGACCAACGACAGTGGCAAGCGCCATGCCTATCGCAAGTTGATCGAGCGCGAGCGACGCGCCCAAACATTGGAAGCAAGGGGCGCGGCCATACCGGTCTCAGGTCCATCTGACGAACTTCTCCTTATTGCTGTAACCACCAAAGGTGGAGGCCGGGTCAATGAACATTTCGGTCACGCGCAGGAACTACAAATTTTCTCAGTCTGTCAAAAAGGCATCGGATTGATTGGTCACCTGAAGATCGACCCGTACTGCCTTGGTGGATGGGGGGAGGAGGCTACTCTCAACAGTATCATCAATGCGCTCGAAGGCTTAGATTTGCTGATTTGTTCTCAGATCGGCAATGGCCCTACGAATAAACTCGCACGCCGAGGTGTTCCAGCAACGGGCGCTTATGGCGGCTCCTACATCGAGCAGGCAATCGACGCTCATTATAGCGCGGTGCTTCACCACGACGCTTCAGCACCACGACTTGAGACACACTTTGACTAAACCAGAGGAGCTGAATCATGGCCTTCAAAATCATCGCCTCACAATGCACCCAATGCGGCGCATGCGAATTTGAGTGCCCCTCAGGCGCAATCAGTTTCAAAACTGACAGATTCGTGGTCGATCCTAAAATATGCACGGAGTGCAGGGTTGAGTTCGCCGCGCCCAAATGCAGAGCCATTTGCCCCATGCCGAACACCTGCGTCCCTGCCTGAAAAGCCCTACTAAACGATGGCAAAAGGGCTCGCCTGCGAAAGCATTCTGGCGCAGGCGGGCATCCTCCTCGACAGCAACTCTTGCTGCAACAATGAGGTGGCTGAGCGTGGCAGCATCGCCGGGTCGCACGGGTGCGAGATGGAGAAAATTTACGGGTGTGAAAAAGGAGGTACAGCCCATGAAAGCAATGATCCGCAGAAATGGGGTCTGCTTATCAATCTATATGTCCAAAAAGGATGTCGAGGAGCCGGTTGTCGCGGTGGAGAATCATGACTTGTGGGGCGGCTTTGTATTGCTGAGGAACGGGTGGCTCCTCGCCCTCCCCGACCTCCCGCGGAGCACCCGCTTACCCATCACAGTCGAGGCAAAGAAGCGATCCGATCACGACTGACGCGGCACGCCGAATTTGCGGGGTTGCGCGACTGACTTGGTGACGAAATAGCCGACGGCGAACGTCCACGTCTGCTTCCGGCCACATAGCGCGATCGGCAACAAGGTACCGATTTCGCTTATGAACGGCTCATCGGCCCCCGCCGAACTGAACCCCGGAAAATTCCAGCTCCCGCTGGCCCAAAATCGGGTAGCACCTCAAAATGGGCCAGAGCTTACTTCAAAATGGATTATTTCAACGGGGCAAGCGAAGAACTTTTCAGCCGTTGCCGGGAACTACTGCGCCGATGCAAGCAAAGGCTTGTCTAACCATACAGACCAAAGCATTGATCTTCCGTCGGGATGCGCTCCACCAATGAGCGTCAGCGCAAAAGGCGGCGTCGCAGCAAGGCTGTCGATAAAAAGAATGGGATGACGATGTATATGCAAAGTGCGCCGACGTGCAGGCAGACATCCACCACGGGGTGACCGAGCATTATCGGACGTATGAGGTCGATCGAATGCGACAGAGGAAGAAATCGCGCAGCCGTCTGAAAGACAATTGGCAGTTGATCGACTGGAAAGACGGCACCCGAGAGGAACAATATAGGTGTGATAACAAGCGTCTGATAAAAGATGAAATAATCATAGCTCGGAGCAAGGGCTGTGACGACCATCCCGAGGCTTGCAAAGGCCAAACCCGTCAGCGCGATAACCGGAAGCGCATATAGCAGCGAAAGCCATTGCGTGTAGCCCAGAACAGCCGCGACCATGCCTATCCCAGCACCCGCCAGCGCGGCCTTCGTTGCCGCCCAGGCCATTTCACCGAGAACGATATCGCCTAGCCTCAGCTGTGTGTAGAGCATCGCTTCCCAAGTTCGCTGACCCTCCATCCGGCCGAAAGCCGCGTAAATCGTCTCAAAGGTTGCAGCAGTCATCGCACTTGTCGCGACCATTCCAGCTGCCAAGAAAGCAGTATAAGAAACGCCACCGACGCGGCCCACCATCACGCCCAAACCAGCGCCAAGACCGAACAGGTAGATCAAGGGTTCGGCCAAATGACCCAGAAGCGACGCCAGCGCCGCCTTCTTCCATGCAAGATAATTTCGACGCCAGACAGCAACCCAGTTCAAGCCGCCGGCCGGTAATGCCGTTACGCTATCTCCACTCATTGCTACTTCTCCATCTCACGTCCGGTTAACCGCAAGAAGACGTCCTCCAAGTTCGGCGGACGCTCGAGAAGGCGCAGACCCCTGTGTCCGCGCAGTTGCGCCCGAACCTGTTCTGGGTCGGGGGTGTAGCAGAACAGGGTCTCGCCACTGATTTCGATGCGCCGTGCGTTTGGCTTGATCAAAAGCCTAAGCTCCTGTGGGTTTCCGCCATAAATCTCGATAACGGGGCAGCCGATCTGCTCCTCTATCAGGTCAAAGGGGCGGCCTTCGGCTATTTTAACTCCACCTTCGAGCACGCACAGCCGATCACATAAGCGTTCGGCCTCTTCCATGATGTGGGTCGTCAGGAGGATCGTCTTTCCTCGTGCCAAGAGCGATCGCAACCGTTCCCAGATCAGGTGGCGCGCGTGCGGATCGAGGCCGGTTGTCGGTTCATCCAGTATGAGGATCTGAGGGTCATTGATCAGCGCGCGCGCCAATGTGAGGCGCCGCTTCATGCCTCCCGAAAGATCCGCCACCCGCGTATCTGCCTTGGTTTCAAGCCGCGCAAATTCCAGCAAGGAGGGCACGACTGCTTCGATCTCGCGGGCCTTCATGCGGAAGTAGCGGCCGTAGACAAAAAGATTTTCCCGAACCGTGAACTCCATATCGAGATTGTCGAACTGTGAAACGACACCGATACGCGCGCGTGCCGAACGAGCCTGCCCCGGCACCTGCATTCCGAGCACCGAGATGTTTCCCGCATCAGGCAACGTCATTCCCAGAATCATACGGGTAATCGTGCTTTTTCCGGCGCCGTTCGGACCTAACAGGCCAAAACACTCTCCTGGAGCAATCTTGAAAGACAACCCGTCGACTACAGCCTTGCCCTGGTATGACTTTGTAACGCCAGCGAGCTCGACCGCCATGGAAGACATCGAGCCTAAAGGGGAGCCGAATCCGTCTGAAACCGAAAGGCACTGTCGCCCTGGAAGGTTGCTCTGGCGGCGGAGCGTCTCAGCCACAGCTGCCTGTAGATCCGATTGACCGTTCATGTGGTTCCTAAGGTTGGCAAGATGCGGCGACACAGCGATTATTCGCCGCTGAAAGTAGCTTCGGGGGCCGAAAGCATTGGAGTTTCGGAGGCTTTCTGCGTCCGAACGGCGCCTGAAGCGTTGACTCCTGAGCCGCGTGACAGCCAGTCACTGTTGGACAACGTGCAGAGGGCATAAGCCTTCACCGGCAGTAATAGAAAGACGTTCACGAGCGTGTGCAGCGAGAAACCAAGAAATCTAAGCTGCCTGGCACGATAAGCAGCTACGCCGCATCGTATCAGTGTCAACGATCCAATCGTTCCTATCGTCCACCAGGGCAGTGAACCGGTCAGGGCGAACTGTGCTAGACCCGCCAGTACGGACAATGCGAGCAGAAGAGGGCCGGCATTCTGCCCGACGACGTCCAAAGTCAGATACCAGTTCATGCCACGGAGGAGGTGAAGTCCGAGCAGGGTATCTCGGAATGTACTCCGTGCCCAACGCAGTTGCTGGCGCAGATAGGCAGCCAAACCGTCAGGAACGACGGTTGCGGCGATGGCGCTTGGGACATATTCGGTACGGAAGCCGGCGCTTAGCATTAGAATGGTCAGATGACGGTCCTCGCCAAAGTCACTCGGCTTTCCCCTATAAAGCTGCGTCTCGTATTGATCAAGAAGCAAGACGAAGGCGGACCGGCGGTACATGGCACAGGGTCCACAGCAACACATCACGGCACCGAAGCGTCCCTGCGCGGCGCGCTCCTCATTGCAGGCCAGCCAGTACTCCATGTCGATCAATCGGGTCAGCCACGAGTCGTTCTGATTGCTTGCTACAAGCTGCCCCATCACCGCACCGACCGCCGGATCGCGCATTTTCTGACTGAGTTTGGAAACAACATCGCTGGCGAGAGTGGTGTCTGAATCCACATTCAGGATGAGGTCCCCGGATGATCGGGAAATGGCGGCGATTTGCGCTTTGCGCTTTCCGACATTCCTGGGCAGCATGATGAATTCAAATCTCGCGTCACCCGCATAGACGATCTGCTCGGCTACCACCGCGTCACGGTTTCTGGAACCGTCGTCAACCACAACAACGCGCAATACCCCCGGATAGTCCTGGTTGGCGAGGGATGCCAGGCAATCGGACAGGACGCGCGGGCTCTCGTTAAATGAAGGCACAATGATGTCCACACTTGGCAACGAGCTCTCTTCGACGGTGTTTTCCGCTGTTTCCGACTTGAGAGTTCGCCGAGCATGAAGGACCTGTACACTCCTATAGGCGGAGGAAAGCAGTCCATAAAGCGAGACGGCGGCGATGCTGGTTGTTTCAAGCAAGGTCATGGTTTCTCGTCGATTTAGTTTTACTGGGGAAGTGAACGAAGGGAAAATCCACGGCTATGCAGTGCGGGGATAATCGCCAAGAGCGCCGAAAGTGTTTGATCGCGCAGTCTGGTGAGCTTGCAGTTCCCGACCTCATCAGGTGGGCAACCGTCGTGCAAAAGCACGATTGCACCTGGCCGAGCAGCAGCGAGTACCGCGTCAACGATAGAATCGACTCCGGGACGGGACCAGTCTCTCGGGTCTATCGACCAGTGAACAGGTCGAAGTCCGGCGTTCATGGATCTTGAAAGGACATCCGCGTTCCAAGCGCCGTATGGCGCTCGTATATGTTGAACCGCAACTTGGGGACACGCCGAGACAATGGCTTCGTTTGTCTCCTTTATCTCTCGTTCGATCGCCTCCGAGTCACAGGCCGTAAGATCGGGGTGGGTCATCGTGTGATTGGCGACCAAGTGACCTTCTGCCGCAACACGGCGGACGAGATCGGGATGGTCTTTGACATACGCGCCGAGGACGAAAAAGGTGGCTGGTACGCGGTGTTCGGCGAGCACATCCAGGATCTGGCCAGTACATTCCGGATTGGGACCGTCGTCGAACGTCAGGTAGATGCTACGATCGTCGCTCCCGCCGTCATCCAACGGCACTTCGCTTATATAAGAGCGCCGCTTCATAGCTCGCACCCGTTTCGTTCGATCAATGATCCGGAAGGCCACTCGCTCATCGGTCGTCCTATCGGAAATACCAGGACGAGCACGTCTTCGGTGCGCGTAGAGGGCATATTGGGCAGCACATCTGGAAGGGTCGAGCGTACACGAACCCCCGTGACGATATTGGAGATACCGTCTCGGCAGAATCTCTCCACGTGGTTCCGCATAGCATGTCGGACGGTGCCGAACGCGAACGGCACCGCCAGTTCCTGCAAAGCCGGAGCCAAAGCGCGGATCGAGTGAGCGATTCCAAGCCCCTCCAGATCCGGGCGCACTCCATACAAGCCAAGTTCGGCGACCAGCAAATCGGTGTCGCCGACTTTTATGAAACGACGCAGCAAACCCATGTGGCTGGCTATGCCTTTCGAATCGTACGCAATTGCGCGACGTTCCGGTCTCGCACCCGCCCAGCTTCTGCCAGTCTCAAAAGGTTTGGCATTGAACTCTCCTGTCGGGCCATAGGTCGCTCGAAAAAAATTGGACAATTCCGCATGGTCCGACGGTTCGAGATCATTTTCCCAGGATATTTTCCACCGCACTCCAGCAGACATGCAAAGCTCCAGTTCGTTTCTCAGCCAATAAGCCAAAAGCAGCAGAGATTGGTGCAGGCGCACATGCTGATCGGGCCGCTCGTCGTCAATTTGCGACAGATACGATCCGCCTCCGCTCGCTAGTTTGCTTTGGCGCCTTGATAAGTTCCGGCCTTTTTAATAAGCACTCCGAAAGATTGGTAAAATTGATTGTTTGGATCACAATCATCTACATCATGGATCGAATATGCGTTTTAAGGGCCTGGATCTAAATCTTCTCGTGGCGCTCGATGCTTTGATGACCGAGCGGAAGCTCACCGCGGCAGCGCGCAGCATCAACCTCAGTCAACCAGCCATGAGCGCAGCCATCGGCAGGTTGCGCGCCTACTTCAATGACGAGCTGTTTGTGATGCAGAAGCGCAGACTTGTCCCGACACCGCGAGCCGAGGCGCTCGCCCCTGCGGTTCGCGAAGCTCTACTTCAGATTCAGCTCTCGGTGATTGCGTGGGATCCATTGGTCCCGGCGGAATCTGACCGGTGCTTCAGAATCGTTCTGTCCGATTTCATGACGCTGGTATTCTTCGAAAAGGTCATAAAGCGCGTAGCGCGAGAGGCACCCGGCGTCAGTTTTGAATTACTCCACATGATTGATTATCCGGACGAACGTCTCCACGGCGGAGATGTGGATTTTTTGATCCTTCCAAAACAGTTCATGTCAGCCCCTCATCCCAGTGCGAAGCTGTTTGGGGAGAAACTCGTGTGTGTCGGCTGCCCTAATAATCAACAGCTGCACGGGAAGCTTTCCCTTGAGCAATTTATGTCGATGGGACACGTCGCGACCATGTTTGGGCGTACTTTGAAGCCATCCGTTGAACAATGGCTATTGCTGGAGCACGGTTTTAAGCGGCGTATCGAAATCGTGGTCCAGGGCTTTAACGCGATCCCGATGTTACTACAGGGGACGAATCGGATATCAACCCTTCCCTTGCGGCTTGTCAGACATTTCGCACCGACGATTCCCTTACAGATCGTAGATCATCCACTGCCTCCTCTTTCGTTCACAGAAGCTATACAGTGGCCCTTGCTTCACAATTCCGATCCCGGCAACATCTGGATGCGTAACATAATTTTGGAGGAGGCTTCGCGCATGGAGGCATCCGCTGAAGGATGCTCTCAAGCGGCCAGAGCGGCCTAATTCTGGTCGAGCTGCATTAGCTCGAAGGATGTCGCTTCAGGTGGTGGCATCTCGCCCACTTCCTGCATTGATCAATCGAATCGGTTTTGGTTTCGCGATTGATTATGATGAACTGGTGAAGCTGTGCCATCGCTGCATTTCCACCCGTTACGATCCTGGAGAAGCACCGTGTGTCTTGGGCCGGCAGGCACGCCGCCCGGCTCCATCAGTGTTCGTGCCATGTCAAAATCGCGATTCCGAGCGAACCTCTCCCCGTCCTGGATCTTGCGCTTCACATGCCAGCCACATGACCAAAGGCACGAGTGATGGCGCCATCATGCGACCATTGAAGTAATTGAGAGCGCGTGGCTTATCAAATCATCCATTCTGCGGATGCTTTCGATCCAATCAATCAATTTTACCAATCTTTCAGCATGCTCCATAGCACAAAACCAGACGTGGGGCCGGCCCTCCCGTAGGAGCATCAAACGTGCTCAAGCCTTGCTTGGCCCGGATGTCCACCGCGTTCAGGACTCACTGGAATGATGGAAAGGAACAAGATGGCCGATCAGCTCACAGTAGAAATTATTGCTGCAATCAAAAATCTCGCCCAATCGGAAAACGGCGGGAGGATCCCTGTAGCAATCGGAGAAATCACCGCTGATAGCGAATTAACCTCGCTTGGCATCGATTCACTGGCATTGGCCGATGTCCTCTGGGACCTGGAGCAGGCCTACGGCATCAGGATCGAGATGAACACCGCCGATGCCTGGTCTAATCTGAAAAACATCGGCGATGTCGTCGAAGCCGTTCGCGGCCTGATCGCGAAGGAGGCATGATGGACAGGCGCGTCGTAATCACGGGAATTGGCGGACTATGCGGATTAGGAACAAACGCTTCATCTATTTGGAAAGAAATGCGGGAAGGCCGCTCTTCAATCAGCCCGATCATCACGACTGATCTCTATGATATGGAAGGCACGGTCGGTRCCGAGATCAAGGCGATACCAGCACACGCCATCCCGCGCAAACAGCTTGTCTCCATGGACCGCTTCAGCCTTCTCGCGGTGATTGCTGCAACCGAAGCCATGAGGCAGGCCGGACTTTCCTGCGATGAACAAAATGCCCACCGATTCGGCGCCGCCATGGGCGTCGGCGGGCCTGGCTGGGGAACGATCGAAGAAACTTACCGCAGCATCCTTCTGGACGGAGTGACCCGGGCGCGCATTTTCACCGCACCAAAGGGAATGCCAAGCGCGGCTGCCGGCCAGGTCAGCATTTTCTTGGGTCTACGCGGCCCCGTCTTCGGCGTCACCTCTGCCTGCGCTGCGGGAAATCACGCCATCGCTTCTGCGGTAGATCAGATCAGGCTGGGCCGTGCAGACGTCATGCTTGCCGGGGGAAGCGATGCGCCGCTCACATGGGGCGTCCTGAAATCATGGGAAGCACTGCGCGTGCTTGCCCCTGATACCTGTCGCCCGTTCTCCGCCGATAGGAAAGGCGTTGTCCTTGGCGAGGGTGCCGGAATGGCTGTCCTGGAAAGTTACGAGCACGCTGCTGCCCGCGGTGCGACTATGCTTGCCGAGGTTGCCGGAATCGGACTTTCCGGCGATGCCTACGACATTGTCATGCCGTCCATCGAGGGACCGGAGGCCGCAATGCGCAGCTGCCTCGCCGATGCCGAGCTAAACCCGGACGATGTAGACTACCTGAACGCGCACGGCACCGGCACCGTTGCGAATGACGAGATGGAGACGGCAGCGATCAAGCGCGTCTTCGAAGACCACGCTTTTCAGATGTCCGTCTCCTCCACCAAGTCCATGCACGCCCATTGCCTGGGTGCTGCCAGCGCACTTGAAATGATTGCCTGCGTCATGGCGATCCAAGAAGGCGTCATACCGCCCACCGCCAACTATCGTGAGCCTGACCCCCAGTGCGATCTCGACGTCACTCCCAATGTCCCGCGTGAGCGCAAGGTGCGCGTAGCCATGAGCAATGCGTTCGCCATGGGAGGCACCAACGCCGTCCTGGCATTCAGACAAGTGTGAAGAGGCGGACGATGTGGCCGTGAATGGTTCCAGCTGCAACCGCGAGGGTGGTGCCGCTGGAGAGAAGCTAGCTGGCGTGCCGTTACATATGCAGGTCAATTCGCACCGATGGTTAGCCCACAATGGCTCGCCGGGGATTGCTCACAAGGCGGGGTGAGGAAAATATGGTTGCGTTCCGTAGTTATGATCATTCACGCAACCGGCTGGAAAGAGCGCCCGCTCCGGGTTTGGCACTCGGAGCGGCTCTTCAAATTCACTTGCTATCGATTCCGCTTGCCGGCCGGGCTGGTCACTGCCACTTTCAATCCACTGCTGTCGAACGAGCCTCTGGACCACGCAAACGACGCGTTGTCGACCGTTTTCCTGCCGGGACTTCTCTTCTGCGCCATGCGATGTTGAGCGTCGAGAAGAGGAGCTTATCTGAACCTCGTTCAAGCCGGGCGTCAGAGGACCAACAACTTCATCGATGAACGCGAACTGAGAACAGACAATGACACGCACTCAAAAAGAAAAGATGCTGGCGGGCGAGATGTACAACCCGGCGGACGAGGAGATTCAGATGGACCTGTTGGCCACGGGAGCTTGGCTGAAGAGATATAATGATACTCTGGGAAGTACGGCCGAGCATTGGAACGCACTTCTTCTGGAGCGACTAGGAGAGGTCGGAACTGGAGCCGTCATCCGTCCGCCATTTCATTGCGACTACGGCTTCAACATCAGGCTTGGTGCCTACGTTTACATCAATTTCAACTGCGTAATCCTTGACGTAGCAGAAGTGACGATCGGTGCTGGGACGGCAGTCGGACCGGCTGTGCAGATTTACACCGCCGACCATCCGCATGATCCCGAGCAGCGGCAGGCTGGTCTGCAGCTAGGTCGGCCTGTCCGGATTGGCAAAGACGTCTGGATTGGTGGTGGAGCAATTATCCTCCCAGGGGTGACGATCGGCGACAACGCCGTCATCGGCGCCGGAAGCGTAGTCACCCGCGATATACCCGCAGGGGAAAAGGCCATGGGAAATCCGGCTCGGTTGAAGCGCTGAGGCAAGCCGCTGAGAACGCCATAGTCAAGGCAGTGCTTGTGAACCAACACTCCCACTTGCCACCAAGCCGATGCGGCGTGGTTGATTCATAAATATCGGATATCAGACCGGCCAACGCGGCAACCACGACGGCTTTCTGACGCATGCACATATGTGGGCTTTGCACGTCTCGTCGAACCAGTGGAAACTGAACTCGCCTGAGAAGGCGAGGTGTTTCGCCATCAATTCAATGAACTTGGTGCGGCATCTCCACCTACATTGAGCGGATCTCGTAAAGGCAATGGCGCGAGTTGCATCCACAATTTGGATGTGCGCGATCACAACAATCGATTTTAAACATCTTACCGGATGCGATTAGAAGGTTCCGCAAATGGGCGCGCTACAAAGCATCGTGGCACCTTCGTCCTTTGGCACACCGAACGGAGACAAATCAATGTGTGGGATTGTTGGCATCGTCGGGCGGCGCCCGGTGTCGCAGCGACTGCTCGACGCGCTAAAGCGTCTGGAGTACCGCGGATATGACTCCGCTGGCGTTGCCACGATCTCTGAGGGCACGTTGGAGCGCTGCCGCGCGCAGGGTAAGCTCGTCAATCTTGAAATGAGGCTAAAGCAACAGCCGCTAGACGGGATCATCGGCATCGGCCACACCCGCTGGGCTACTCATGGGGCGCCGACAGAACGAAACGCTCATCCACATATCGTCGACGGTATTGCCGTCGTTCATAACGGTATCATCGAAAACTTCGCGGAGCTGAAGGCCGAACTGGAGGCGACTGGTGCGGATTTCGAGACGAGCACCGATAGCGAGGTCGTCGCGCATCTCCTCGCAAAATCCCGTCGCGGCGGTATGAGCGGCCGAGAGGCCATGCACGCGATGCTAAAGCGGCTGAAGGGAGCCTTCAGCCTTGCAATTCTTTTCCAGGATGAGCCAGCCACCATTATGGCGGCGCGCAATGGACCTCCGCTGGTGATTGGTCATGGCGACGGGGAAATGTTTCTAGGCTCCGACCCTATCACGCTTGCTCCCTTAACCAACGAAGTTACCTACCTGGTTGACGGCGACTGGGCCGTGATCGAGAAAACAGACTTCAGGATCTTCGATAGTGAGGGCAATGTCGTCACACGCCCTCGACACACCTCGATGGCCTCTGTCGACCGAGTGACCAAGGGCGACTATGACCACTTCATGCAGAAGGAGATCTACGAACAGCCCGAGGTCATAGCCGGTGCTCTCGCCCGCTACATCGATATAGCCAGCAATCGGGCAGTTCAAGTATCAACGGAACTGAATTTTGCAAACGCCAGTAGCCTCGTGATCTCCGCATGCGGCACTGCCTATTTGGCAGGCCTGATCGGCAAGTACTGGTTCGAACGCTACGCACGCCTGTCAGTGGAAATCGATGTCGCTTCAGAGTTCCGCTATCGCGATATCCCCCTGTCGCCACATGCGGCGGCGCTTTTCATCTCGCAGTCCGGTGAAACCGCCGACACGCTAGCATCAATGCGATATTGCAAGGCACAAGGGCTGAAGGTCGGCGCCGTCGTCAATGCAAGCGAATCGACCATTGCCCGAGAAGCCGATGTCATCTTCCCGATCCTCGCAGGTCCTGAGATCGGGGTCGCCTCGACCAAGGCGTTCACTTGCCAGCTCGCAGTTCTTGCTGCTCTGGCCATCAGTGCAGGCAAGGCGCGCGGTACGATTACCGAGGACGAGGAGCGGCAACTGGTCATGAGCTTGATTGAAATGCCGCGCATCATGAGGCAGGTGCTGCGGAACATTCGGCCAAAGATCAAACTCCTGTCGCGGGAACTTTCGGGATACTCTCATGCGCTCTTTCTTGGCCGCGGCACCAGTTTCCCTTTGGCGATGGAAGGCGCGCTAAAGCTCAAGGAAATTTCCTATATCCACGCTGAAGGCTATGCCGCCGGTGAACTGAAACACGGCCCGATCGCGCTCGTCGATGAAAACATGCCCGTCATCATTATCGCGCCACATGATCGATTCTTCGACAAGACCGTCTCCAACATGCAGGAGGTTGCCGCACGCGGCGGCCGCGTCATTCTTCTCACCGATGAGAGCGGAGCTACGCGTTCGAAGCTCGATACCATTCACACGATCGTGCTGCCGGATGTCGAGGAAATAATTGCGCCCATCATCTTCTCTCTACCTCTACAGCTGCTTGCCTACTACGTGGCGGTCACCAAAGGAACCGATGTCGACCAGCCGCGCAATCTCGCAAAATCGGTCACTGTCGAATAATTGCATAGCTCCCGGAGCTAGCGCGATTTCGGACAAATACCGAAACCTTCTCATTGGAATTTAGAATAAGTGAGGTCGTATGAATGAAATTTCGCTCGTGGATGTCTTTGGGCGAGTTGGCCAGGAAGTTGGAAGATCCGAATGGATCATGATCGATCAATCAACAGTCGATCTATTCGCGGATGCAACGCATGACCATCAGTTCATTCATGTGAACCCGGAACGCGCTGCGGTGGAAAGCCCGTTTGGCGGCACGATCGCTCATGGTTTCCTGACTCTTTCACTTTTGTCGGTGATGAATTTCAGCGGGATGCCAAAAATTCGCGAGCAGACAATGGGCCTCAACTACGGCTTCGACAACGTGCGCTTCATGTCGCCCGTTAAGACTGGGAGTCGCGTACGCGGCCGCTTCGTATTGTCCGACTGCCGTTTTCGGGGCTCAAGCATGCTGGTGACGACCTACGAGGTGACGGTCGAGATCGAAAACGAGAACCGGCCCGCACTCACTGCCAGTTGGATCACGATTGTTCAGTTTGATCCAAAAGATCGGCCAAAGACGTCTCATAGTTGATCCTAGTTATAGGTATTACCCATCGATGTTGTTAACCAACGAAGGCAAACGATCTGACGGGGGATGCCAATGCCGCTCGGGTTTGCATCCGCAGGCGGCACTGGGCGAAATCAGTCGCCAAGGCGCAAACGGCTCTTTACCTCGACGACAGGCTGTCTGAGCCTTGAGAAGCGGCAATTACACCGTCTTGGCTGCAGACAACTAAGCCGTCCACCACCACACCTGACTTCTGTTCTCAATACACCGCCGAAAGGTTGCGCGGCATCTGCCGGCTAATGGACATTCATGGGACCATCCAATGAACACTCATCCGGCCACCGGAACAACTTCGACCTGTTAAGGCTCTTTGCCGCCTGCCAAGTGATGTTCAGCCACGCGTGGAATTGGCTTCACCTGGGCGATTCTTTGAACGGCACAACGGCCTTCAATCTGTTGTTTTCGACGCCGGGTGTTGCGATCTTCTTTGTAATCAGCGGCTTTCTAGTAACAGATTCTTACATCCGCTCATCGTCGGCGGCCTCTTTTTTCGTCAAGCGGTCGCTCCGAATCTTTCCTGCACTGTTCGTCAACATCGCCGTGATGGAACTTGCCCTGTTTGTGACGGGGGGATTAAATGTCACTGGCATCTTGCAGTATCTGTCTTACTTCACGGTCTACATTCTGACCGCTGCACGAATCTGGGCCGTCTACTTCACCTACGAGCCCTACACGATGAGCGGCTTTTACGGCGTCTCGGACCCAAGTGGAGTGCTGTGGACGCTGACGGTGGAGCTGACATTCTACCTCACCCTGCCAACGCTGTTGGAAATTTGGCGGCGGTGGAAACGAGCAGGGGCGCTAGTCGTTGCCGTCGCTGCTCTCGGGTCTTGGGTCATGGCGCAGCACTTCAACATAACTGATAGGTACAATCCGTTCCTGTCGGTGACAGTGGGCCCGACTTTCTGGATTTTTTCGATGGGAGTTCTTGCTCGGCTTTACTGGCATCGCGTAAGCAGGATCTTTGAGGGGAAGCTCTTGTGGTGGCTGGCAATTCATCTCACGATAACGTGGTGGGTAGCAGGGACGTCCGCTGCATTCATCTCTATCAACAATGCGGCGCCTGTCGATGCATTCCGAATCGCTATTCTTGCCGGTCTAGTCCTGTCGGCAGCGTACTCATTTCCGCGCCCTAACCTTTTGCGCGGGCAGGATCTCTCTTACGGGATCTACCTCTACCATATGCTCGTCATGCACACGCTGATCGGCATCGGATGGGTCGGCCACTGGTGGCTTTGGATCGTCGAGCCGGTCGGGACCGTGGCATTAGCCGCTCTATCATGGGCGCTGATTGAAAAGCCGGCCATGAAGCTTCGCAAATCGTTAGTCGCCAGAAGGCTTTCGGTCGCTTAAACGGAAAGCTCCTGTGAAAGATCGGAACTCAATCGAAGCTGCCACATTGGACGCGCCCAGATCGGGAAAATCGTCGTTTGTCCATGTGATTGGGTTTTTGACTGTCATTCGACTGTTCGTTCGTCCCTATTTCCGGGTCTGGTTATTCCCGCTGAGTTGGTCATAAGGGAATATTGGCCCCTCCGTGAGGGCCAACCAAGATCATTCGATGGGTCCATTATTCTGAGCGCCGAGAGCTAAACAGCCACCGCGGAACGCCGGCTAAACGGTCGCGGAACGTCCGTCGCAGTTTTTCCCGGCGCTGGCCGGCCGCGGGTTCTTGATCACGGCGATCGCCGAGTAAACCTTCGACGGATCCGAGCATTTGACCTGCCACTGAACTTTCATCCAGCGGCGGTTAGAGCCTCGGCGGCTTTGAATAC
This sequence comes from Rhizobium sp. P1_B8, assembly GCF_056406515.1. Classification (NCBI taxonomy): domain Bacteria; kingdom Pseudomonadati; phylum Pseudomonadota; class Alphaproteobacteria; order Hyphomicrobiales; family Rhizobiaceae; genus Rhizobium; species Rhizobium sp. P1_B8. The sequence goes on from NZ_JBFTZZ010000034.1 coordinate 109,181, forward strand.
GCCAAATGGCGCGGTGTGAGCAACCGGCGGAAACGCGGAGCTTTCATCTTGCGTAGCGTTGGAGCCGGTTGCGGCGATGGTCCCGGCATAGT